>JBMFXH010000045.1:0-12053 GCA_049964475.1 Vulcanimicrobiaceae bacterium | reverse complement strand
CGCTACGAGATCTCGCATATTTGGCCGCTTCTCAACCTCTATGGGTCACTCTCGCTCTTTTCGGCGATGTCGGTGGCGATCTTCGTCATCTTCGCCTTTCGCTATCGGCTTTGGTTCGCCGGCGGTTTCGTGCTCGCGCTCGCCGCGATGTTTCTGACCTACGGCGTGACCTGGAACGAGGGCGTGATGCCTCCCGTGCCGTCGTTGCAATCGTATTGGGCGAAGATTCACGTGCCCATCGTCGTGACGTCGTATGCGGCGTTCTTAGTATCGTTCGTCATCTCGGCACTCTATCTCGTCCGCTACTACGTCGAGCGGCGCCGCGGCGCGGCGATGATGCTCTCGGCCTCGGTGGAGACCGACGCCTCCGGCGGCGCGACGGCAACGCTCGCCGGCCCGAACGACGGGGTCTCGGGCTGGCTCGCTTCCTTGCCGACGCTGCCGCAGCTCGACGTGCTGGTCTATCGCTCGGTTGCCGTAGGGCTACCCTTGCTGACGCTGGGGATCATTACCGGAGCCCTGTGGGCGAAAGAAGCTTGGGGCGCCTATTGGCAGTGGGACCCGAAAGAGACCGCCGCGCTCTTTTCCTGGATCATCTATGCGGCCTACATGCATTTACACACCCGCAATCAATGGCGCGGGCTCCGAACGAGCTGGGTGAGCGTGATCGGCTTTATCTCGATCATCTTCTGCTACCTCGGCGTCAATATCTGGATCAGCGGCCTCCACAGCTATAAAGTTTAGGCTCGCCTCGTAAAAACGTCGCGAGGACGAGCCCCTAGTCGTAGGAAGGCCACCTCCGGTGCGGGTAGAATCCGCCCATATCACCCTCTTTGATAAAATTTGCAGGAGAGCATCGTGTCGAAAGCTGGAGACGCCTCATCGGGCGTCCACCGTGGTGCGCCCAGCGCCTACGACGACCCCGGAACCCCCGAAGAGATCACGCGCCGACGTTTTATGGCGAACGCCACGTTGGCGATCGGCGGAGTCATCGGCCTCTCGCTGGTCATTCCGATCGTCGGCTCGCTGATTCCCGACGCGAACTCGAAGGGCATCTGGTCTCCGCTCGATCCGAAGGAATTCGCGCAACTCGACAGCGCGACCAGCACCCCGATCAAACTCGACTTCACGCTCAAAGGGAAAGATAATTATCTTCCCGAGCAAGATTCACCGGAGTACGTTTGGGGCATCAAAGTCGATCCGGCAAAATTCGAAGCGAAACGCCCGAATCTTTTCAAGAAAGGTTCGCCGGCCGGCGTACCCTACGACGTCATCACGATGAACTTCGTCATCATGTCGCCGATCTGCCCCCATCTCGGCTGTCGCTTTAACTGGAACGCCAGCGCAAACAAATTCCTCTGCCCCTGCCACGGATCGCAGTTTAATTTCGACGGCACGCATGAGGCCGGCCCCGCGCCGCGCGGACTCGACCCCTTACCACTGCGCGAGCAGAGCGGCCAGGCCGAAGTAATGTGGATTCACTACCGCTCGACGACGCCCGATCGCATCGTCGTCTCCTATCTCGCGTAGCTGCACGAAACTCACAAGGAAGAGCGATATGCTGAACTGGATTGAATCTCGTACCGGCTTCATCTCGATGGCGAAGGATTTCCTCGTCGAAGATATTCCCGGCGGAGCGAGCTACTGGTACGTCTTCGGGAGCGCGACGGTTTTCGCGATGATCCTGCAGATCGTCACCGGTATTTTCCTGACCTTCTTCTACGCGCCGTCGGCGAATACGGCATGGGAATCGACGGCGTGGATCTACACGCATTACTGGCCGCATCTCATTCTGGCGATCCACTATTGGGGCGCGTCGGCAATGATCGCGCTGGTCTTCTTACACCTGCTGCAAGTGCTCGTCTGGGGCGCCTATAAATCGCCTCGCGAACTCCAGTGGGTCGTCGGCGTCATCTTATTGTTGGTGACGCTCGTTCTCGGGCTCACCGGTTACCTGCTGCCGTGGGATATGAACGCCTACTTCGCTTCGCAGGTCGCCTTGAACATCACCGGCACCGCGCCGATCGCCGGCCCGCTCATCCAGCAGATCGCCCAGGGCGGCGGCGCGATGGGCACCGAGACGATCAATCGTTTCTTCGGTCTCCACGTGTGGCTGATGCCCGCCGTTATGGTCTTGCTCGTCGGCGCTCACCTTGCAATCTTCCGCTGGAACGGCCCCGCCGGCCCGATCGCCGAAGATCCGCGCAAACTGAAGAACGGCCGTTTCTGGCCCGACCAAATGTTCATGGATGGTTTCGCATCGCTGATTATTTTCGCGATCATCGTTGCGCTCGCGTTTATCTCGCCGCCGTTCCTCGATGCAAAGGCCGATCCGAACAATACCGCCTTCATCCCGTACCCGGCATGGTACTTCCTTGCGCTCTTCGGGCTGCTCAACGTCGTCCCACCTTCGCTGGACCTGCTCGCAACGATCGTCGTGCCGACGCTCTTCCTGCTCCTCGTCATCGCGATTCCCTGGCTCGACCGCAGCACGACGCGTTCGCTCTCGGCGCGCGGCGGAATTATCGTCAGCACGATCGTGGCCCTCGTTGCCATCGTCGGGCTCTCGATCTATAGCCAAGAATCGATTCAAGCGAAACAGGCCGCAGCGCCGCCTTCGCCGACCGAAGCACAGGTGCTCGCGATGGCAAATGCACCGGCACCGGCAGCCGCGGCTGCTCCGGCCGCAGCATCCGCTCCGGCGGCGGCCTCCGCCCCGGCCGCGAATCCCCTCGTCGCTGCGGGCGCGACGGTCTATGCAAGCAACTGCGCCGGATGCCACGCCGCAAACGGCATGGGGCAACCCGGAGCGATTCCGCCGCTCGCCGGCAACCCGTTCGTCACCGGCGATCCGCATGCGGTGATCGGCGTGCTCCTCGACGGCAAGAACGGTGCGATCACCGTGAACGGCGCCGCCTTCAACGGTCAGATGCCGGCCTGGAAAGGCAACCTCTCGAATAAGGATATCGCTGCCGTCATCAGCTATATCCGTGGCGGCCTCGGGCCGAATAAAGCCTCCGCCGTTACCGAAGCCGAGGTCGCAGCCTACAAGCCCTAACCTCCCTCCGGATGGAAAGAAGAGCGGCCCGCACGGGTCGCTCTTCTTTTTTCGAACGCCGTTCGCAAACGTCGGCTACCTCTTGCCTCGCTGAAGGAAACAACCGAGCGCCCGTAGGAGCGTCTTTCTACTATGAAACACCTCCTTGCAATGACGGCACTCCTTGCCTGCGCGTTCTCTGCGGCCGCCGCCGCGCCGACCGTTCCCGGCCGCGCCCAGTTGAAGGGCGCTATGGTTGGGATGAACCAGCAATTTCACATTACCGGCTTCAACTATCGCATCCACGCGATCCGCTGGGTCGCCGCGAGCGATCCCTTCGCGCAAGCGATCGTCTCCTATGTCGCGACGGCGACCGCGCCGAACGGCTACCTCGTCTTCGAGGTGCCCGTGAAGAACACGCAGAGCGGCGAGGCCGGCGTCCCGGGGCTCGATATCACCGCTTTCTACAAAGACGGCACCGAAGCGACGAGCAACGAGACGCCGTTTTCAAAGACGGGCAGCCCGTTAACGCCGAACAATCTCTTCCCGGGGCAGGGCATGACGGTCTATTACGCGATCGTGAACGTGCCGAGACCGACGAAGGCGAACCCGCTGGTAAAACTCTTGCTGCGATATACCGCAAATAACGATCCCGGCTATCCGCCCGTCTATCGCATGCTCCACCCGGTCGTGACGCCGTAACATGCATCTGCTCGTCGCCGCCGCGCTGAGCATCTTCATCAACGGCACGATCTCGGTGCATATCCGCAATGCCGATACCGGTGAGAACGGTGTGTACGTTCAGCGCATTCACAACGCGCGGGCGACGGTCGACCGCGGCATCTTGCAGTTCGAGGCGCCGGCGCTCTTCAAGGTGAGCGAGAGCGCGCCGCCCTGTACCGGAACCTTCGGCGATCCGACGACGCCGATACAAGGTTCGATCTTCCTCACGCACGGCGCGCAGAAAGAATTTCTCGGAACGCTCATCGCGCCCGGGCAATTACTCGGCGGCGGCAGCGGCTCGTCGCCGCCATGCGGTATCGGGTTTGCCGGCCGATTTCCCAGCGGGCGGGTCGCCCCGCCTTCGTTGCCCACGCGTCTCGGAAGCACGACCCACTGGAAATTCACCGTTCGTGACGTTCCCGACGCAACTCCGGGGAGCGACGCGATTGAAGATTGGACGGTCGACCTCAGCTTCGCCGCGCGTCGCTAGCCGGAAGGGCGATCTCGCTGGAGAACGCATGCACGCAATCCCCGCCGACTTCGACCTGCGAAATATCCGATCCGGCCCAGGATAACCGTGCGTAGAGCGTGCTCGTTCTTCCGATCCATCGCCCTTGTTCGATCTCGACCTCCGTGCGATTTGCATCGAGCGCTCCCGACGCGCTGAGAAAATGCAGCATCGGCGCGACCGCACTTCCGGTTGCGGGATCTTCGCCGATTCCATCGGCGATCGAGGCGAACATGCGCACTGCCGCTCTCCCGGAATCGTAGCAGATCGCGAGAACGTTTCCATCGGCGATGCTCGGTTCGAAATGCACGCGCAGCGCGCTGCGGTCGAGTTCGATCTTGGCCGCAACCGCTTCGCTCGCGACGCGAACGCAGAGGAAGGGCCCCGCTCGACGTGCGGAGCCGAGGATCTCATCCATCTCGATTCCCAGCCCCGCAGATAACGCCGAGCGACCGCCGAGGGGTGCGCCGAGTTCGGGGACCGGAGGGCGCATCCAGAAGCGCTGCCCTTCGCGCCGCACCGGAACGAGGCCAATCTCCATTTCGAATGCAAACGCGGTCGCATCGAGCAGCCCGAGACGATGCAGCGTCCACGCCGTTCCGATCGTCGGATGCCCGGCGAACGGCAATTCGCGCTCCGGCGTAAAGATGCGAACGCGAAACGAGGCGCGTGGATCGCGCGCCGGCAACACGAACGTACTCTCGGAGCAATTCATCTCTCGTGCAAACGCCTGCATCGTCGCGCTATCGAGGCCGTCAGCTTTGGGAACGACGGCGAGCGGATTACCACCGAAGAGGCGGTCGGTGAAAACATCGCACTGATGGAAAGACGCGATCATCGCTTCGTGCAGGGCGGCCCGCTATATCGCATGACCGCGACGTTTCCGCTGCGTGCGATCACGCGCGTCGATCGCCCGAAGCTCGGTTGCGACGCCACCGAGGTGCCGGTGTAGAAAACAAATGCGCGCGGCGCAGCACAGACGACGTCGCGCAACGTCGGCGTATCGGCACCGACATCGGAATTAAAGAGCGCGAGCAGCGCGACCGGCGGTTTCGTGTAGAAGAGGAGCGAGCCGCCGCCGACGATTCCGCCGTCAACGACGACATCGCCCGGCCGACGCGCCGCATCGACGATCCGCGCGAGGCGCGGCACGGGTTTAAAGAGCTCCGCGCGCGGAAGCGCGACGAGGCCGAGCACGTCGATCGCCACCGCCATCGCCAACGCCAGCGCGAAGGGAGCGAAGGGAGCGCTCGATCTGCGCATCAACATCGCCGCCATGACGATGCCGCCGAGCGCGATGGTCGCGCCCATCGCGATCAATGCCGGGCGCAGCACCGCGAGCGGCTCGCCGAGATGGTTGTCGCGGGCGAAGATCGCTACCGCTATCGCCAACAAGCCGATCACCAGCGGCACCGCCAGCGTTGCGACGAGTGCGGCGCGGACGCGGGAGCGCTCGAGTAAACCATCGAGATAGATCGCGCAGATCACCGCGAGCGCCGGAAACTCCAGCGCGATATAGTTCGGCAATTTCGTGCGCGCAAACGAGAAGAAGAGCAACGGCACGACCGCCCAGCAAAAGGCCAGGCGCAGCACGCGCGCTCGTTCGTCGTTCTCACCTAGTCGCAGGCGCGAGATTCCGCCGACGATCGCGCTGGGGAGTAACGCGATCCACGGAAAGAATCCGACGATCAAGACCGGCAGATAATACCAAACCGGCCCCGACTGATTCTCGATCACGCCGGTATAGCGGCCGATCGTATAATGCCCGATGAGCGTTACGACCGAAGCGATCCCCGTGCGTGCGATGAGTGCCCCGAACCACGGAGCGACCGTTGCAACGAACGCGAACGCTCCCCAGCACCACGTCGCGAGCGTCGGCCACGCGATGCGTTCGATTTTTCCGCTCCAAAAAGCGTACGGCAACAAGACCAGCAACGCTACCACCGGAGCGACCGGTCCCTTCGCTAGAAATCCAAATCCCGCTGCGACGGCACCGAAAATGTAGTATCGGCGTTTGCCGGTCTGCAAACCGCGAAACCACCAGAACACCGTCATCGCGACCGCGCAATCGAGCAATGCATCCATGATCGCAAGGCGCCCGATAATCGCCTGCATGAGCGAGCTCGAGAGAATCGCGGCGGCGAAGACGCCGACGCGCGAACCGAGCTGCCGCGCGACCGCATAGCCGGTCATCGCGCCCATGGCGATGGTCGCTAAAGCGGCGGGAAGCCGCATCGCCAGCGAGGTGAGGCCGAAGATCTTGACGCAGAGTGCGGCGAGCCAGAAATAGAGCGGCGGCTGGACGAACCATGGCAATCCGTTGTAGTGCAGCACGATCCAGTCGTGGGTGAGGAGAATCTCCCGCGCGACCTCCCCGTAGATCGTCTCGCTATTGTCCCAAAGAGTGCCCGCTCCGAGCCCCGGCAGCACCAGGAGCGCCGAGGCGAGCGCGCCGAGAAGCGCAGCGCGAGTGGGACGTTGCATGCGCGGAGCAGAGTTTCGCACGGCGGTGCGGAATCCATGCCGCATCATGTCGCTTCCGCTCTCCCTTCGCCTCGCGGGGCGACTCATCGTGCTGGTGGGCGCCGGCTCGGTCGCCGCCCGTAAAGCTCGCACGTTCGTCGAAGCAGGCGCTCGACTCGTCGTCGTCGCGCCGGAGATCGGCGATGCGATGGAGGCCCTGCTCGCCGCGCATCCCGCGGTGCGCTGCGAACGCCGTGCCTATCGTGAGGAGGACCTTACGGGAGCCTTCCTGTGCGTCGTCGCTACCGATAACGGCGCGGTCAACGAAACCGTCGTCCGCGATGCGAGCGCGCGAGGAATCCTCACCATCGATTCTACCGAGCCGACGCGAGGCGACGCGACGATGCCTGCCGTCGTCCGCGTCGGCGAGCTCACCTTCAGCATCGACTCCGGTTCGAGCACGCCGGCTTTCTCCAAACGCATCGCGCGCGAGATCGCCGTCCAATTCGACGCGCGTTACGACGCCGCCGCGCGAACGCTTGCCATCGCACGAAGCTACGTGCGGGAAACGCTCTCGCCCATGCAGCGCACGATCGTTATGCGCGCGCTCTCCGAGTTACCGCTCGACGAACTCGCGGCGATGGATCGGAACCGCATCGAGGATGTCGTCGAAGCAACCGCCGCAACGGTTCTCGCCGACGGCCTCGCACCGACGACCGGCAGCGCCGTCTGCGCGACGCGCGCCAGCGCGTTGGCCTTATGGCAATCGCGTTACGTCGCTTCGCGCCTGGCGCGCAGCGGCATAGCGAGCACGATGCTCGAAATATCGACCGCCGGCGACCGCGACCGCACCAGTGCGCTCGCCGCCATGGGACAACAAGCGATTTTCGTAAAAGAACTCGAACGCGCACTCGCCGAGGGACGCGCCGATTACGCCGTTCATTCGGCAAAAGATTTGCCGAGCGCGCTCCCGCCGGGGATGCAACTCTGCGCGATTTCAACGCGAGAAGATCCTCGCGATCTCTATTGCAGCGAACGCTTTGCGACGTTCGACGAGCTGCCTCCGGGCGCACGCGTCGGCACCTCCAGCCCACGGCGCCGCGCACAATTGCTCGCCCTGCGCAACGATCTCGAGTACGTCGATATTCGCGGCAACGTCGATACGCGACTGCGTAAATTGCGCGAAGGGCACTACGACGCGATCGTCCTCGCCGCAGCCGGGCTGCGGCGGCTCGGCCTGCGGGCGACCTACAGCGTTCCTTTTTCGATCGACGCTTTATTGCCCGCAGCGGGGCAAGGCGCGCTCGCGATCGAGTGCACGATCGAGGCTCCGTTGGCGCAAGCGCTGCGCGCGGCACTCAACGACGAAGCGACCGAACGCGCGGTCGTCGCCGAACGCGCGGCGCTCCACGAACTCGGCGCCGGCTGCAGCGCGCCGGTCGGCCTCTACGGGGCATACGAAGGCGAGGAGCTCGTGCTGCGCGGCAGCATCGGTGCCGAGGAGGGCGGCCCCGCGGTCGCGGCCGAACGACGCGGCCGCTGCAGCTCGGTCGAGGAGGCCGAGGAGCTCGGCCGCGACCTCGCACGCCTGCTCTTCGAGCGCGGCGCCGCACGGTTACTCGGGCGGGATCGCCCGCTCGCCGGGCGCCGGATTCTACTCCCCCGAACCCTCGACCGGAGCAGCCGCCTCGCGCCCCGGCTGCGCGCCCTCGGGGCCGAGGTCACCGAGCTCCGCGCCGGCGAGGAGCCCGATCGCACCGCCGTCGATCTGCTCGTGATTCCCTCGAGCGGTGCCGCCGCGGTCGCAGCGCCCTGGATCGCCGGCTGGAAAGCGCACGGCATGCGCCCGCTCGTTGCGGCGATGGGCCCGGAATCGGCGGCGGCGATCGAACGCGCCGGGCTGCCGCCCGACGGAGTCGCTCCGAATCCGGAGATTGGCGCCTTTACCGCTTGCATTGTGAGCCTCCTCGACGCACCCTAACGGTATGCTTCATCGTCCCCGGCGCCTGCGCCGCACCGCCGCCCTGCGCGACCTCGTTCGCGAGCATCGAACCCCGGTCGACGCCCTGGTTATGCCGCTCTTCGTCGTCGAGCGCGAGAGCGAGGCCGGGGCGATCTCCTCGATGCCGGGCATTTTCCGCCATACGCTCCCGCAATCTATCGAAGAAGCCAAACGCCTCTTCGCCCTGGGGATCAACGCGGTGTTGCTCTTCGGTATCCCCGCGCACAAAGATGCCGTTGCGTCGCGGAATGCCGCCGACGACGGGATCGTGCAGCGCGCGATCGCCGGAATCAAAGCGGCGGTTCCGCAGATGCTGACGATCGCCGACCTCTGCAACTGCGAATATACCGATCACGGCCATTGCGGTTTACTCGACGAACGCGGCGAAGTACGCAACGACGAGAGCGTCGCGTTGCTCGCGACGGTCGCTCGTTCGTATGCACGCGCGGGCGTCGATATCGTCGCGCCATCGGATATGATGGATGGACGCGTCGCCGCAATCCGTCGCGCGCTCGACGGCGATGGATTCACGCAGGTCGCGATTATGGCCTACAGCGCAAAATATGCATCGGCGTTTTACGGGCCGTTTCGCGAGGCGGCGGGTTCGACTCCGCAATTCGGCGATCGACGCGGTTATCAAATGGATCCACCGAATGCGCGCGAGGCGATGCGCGAAATCGCGCTCGATATCGAGGAAGGCGCCGATATCGTCATGGTGAAGCCCGCGCTCCCCTATCTCGATATCGTCCGCAGCGCCCGCGACCGGTTCGACACGCCGATCGCGGTCTATAACGTCAGCGGAGAGTTCGCAATGATGGAGGCCGCCTTCGAACGCGGATGGCTCGAGCGCGAGCGCACCGTCGATGAATTGATGGCCTCGTTCACGCGCGCCGGTGCCGATATCATCATCAGCTATTTCGCCGCCGATTATGCCCGCCGTCATGGCCGAGGTCGCTGATTTCACGGTCGCGTTGCTTCTCGGCGGCGAGGCGCGACGAATGCCCGACAAACTGACGCGGCCGCTGGGATCGAGCAGCTTGCTGGAGCGCGCCGTCGCCTTCGGCCGCTCGCTCGGCCCGCTCGTCTTGCTTGGCCGCGAAGATCAGCGTGCGCGCTCGGCACGATTCGGCGTCCCCTTCCTCGCCGATCCGCACCCTCGCGGCGGGCCGTTAGCCGCGCTGGTCGGCGCCTTCGAACGGCTCGAGCCGCCCTGGTTGCTCGTCTTGGCCGCCGATCTTCCCGCGCTCCCTCCGGAGGTCCCTCGCGAACTGCTCGCCCGCCGCGCTCCCGGCGTCGAAGCGGTCGTCCCGCGGCACGACGAGGGCATCGAACCGCTCTGCGCGCTCTACGAACGGAGCGCCGCACTGCGGGCCGCAGCGACGTCGAGCGCGAATGAGGGTCCGCGAGCGTTGCTCGAGAGAATGCGCGTCGCCTATGTCGAGTTTCCGAAGGCGTTCTTTCTCAACGTCAACACCGAGGCAGACTGGTCGCAATTGCAGGAACAACATCATTCACGATGAGTTACGAACGTTCGATATCGGCATTCGCGCGAGCGAGAAACAGCATCGCCGGGGGCGTCAACTCGTCGGTCCGCGCCTTTAAATCCGTCGGCGGCAATCCGATTTTCATGCAGCGCGGAACGGGCCCGCATATTTTCGATATCGACGGCAACCAATATATCGACTACGTGCTGTCGTGGGGCCCGTTGATCTTAGGGCACGCCCACCCGGCGGTCGTGAAAGCGATCTCGCAGGCCGCGGCGCGCGGAAGTTCGTTCGGAACGCCGACCGAAGCGGAGAGCGATCTCGCCGAAACGATCGAATCGATGATTCCGTCGATCGAACGCATTCGCTTCACCTCCAGCGGCACCGAAGCGACGATGAGCGCGGTCCGGCTCGCGCGCGGCGTCACCGGCCGCGCAAAAATCGTGAAGTTTGCCGGATGCTATCACGGCGCAGCCGATACGTTCCTCATCGCGGCCGGCTCAAGCGCGTTGACGTTGGGCGTCCCGAATTCTCCCGGAGTCACGAGCGGAACCGCGGCCGATACCATCGTCGTTCCGTACAACGATATCAATGCCGTTCGCGCCGTCTTCGCCGAACGCGGCAACGAAATCGCTGCGATTATCGTCGAACCCGTCGTCGGCAACATGGGTTTTATCGCACCGCTCGCCGATTTTTTACCCGGCTTGCGGGCGATCTGCGATGCGCACGACGCGTTGCTTATTTTTGACGAAGTGATGACCGGCTTCCGCGTCGCCCGCGGCGGTGCCCAAGAACGGCTCGGCATTCGCCCCGACCTGACGACGCTGGGGAAAGTGATCGGCGGCGGCTTGCCGGTCGGTGCGTTCGGCGGGCGCGCCGAGATCATGTCGCAGCTGACCCCCGACGGCAAAATCTTCCATGCGGGGACGCTCTCGGGAAATCCGCTGGCCATGGCGGCAGGGCTGGCGACGCTGCGCACGCTCCGAGAGGATACGACGCTCTACGAACGTTTGGAGATTCTCGCGCGTTTGTTCGTCGAAGGTATGCGCGAAATATTTGCCAAGTACGACCGTCCATTTACCGGTGGATACGCCGGCTCGATGTTCGGGTTCTACTTTAACGACGAACCGGTTTTCAATCTCGAGGGCGCGATGCGCGCCGATACGCAAGCGTACGCTGCATTCTTCCACGCAATGGCCGAGCGTGGCGTCTACCTCGCACCTTCGCAATTCGAGGCGGGATTTCTCTCGTCGGCGCACACCACCCACGAAATCGAACAGACCTTGCACGCTGCCGACGAAGCGCTCGCTTCGATGGCGAACGAGTAGCGCGCCGATGCCGATCCTCTGCATCGGGCTCTCGCACCATACCGCGCCGGTAAGCGTCCGCGAAAGCCACGCCTTCCCGACCTCACGCATGACCGAAGCGCTGCAGATGCTCCATGCCTACGAAGCGGTGAAGGAAGCGGTCATGCTGCAGACCTGCGGCCGCCTCGAGATCTATGCCGAAGTCGATGATTTCGAGAGCGGCGCGGAGCAAATTAAAACCTTCCTCACGCAATTTCGGCATGGCACGATTGCCTTCGATCTGGAATCGTATCTCTACACGCATCTCGGGCGCGAGGCGGTCGAACATCTGCTCCGCGTTACGACCGGGCTCGATTCGATGTTGATCGGCGAAGCGGAGATCCTCGGGCAAGTCAAAAGCGCGTACCTCCACGCGCAGCGCGCCGGCGCTTGCGGCAGCAGCATGCACAAACTCTTTCGCGAAGCGCTCAACGCCGGGAAAGCCGCGCGTACCCAGACGACGATCGGCGAAGAATCGGCGAGCGTCGCA
>JBMFXH010000044.1:0-12166 GCA_049964475.1 Vulcanimicrobiaceae bacterium | reverse complement strand
CGCCCTCAGGCGGCGTATCGAGGCGTCGGAACGCGAACGCTCCCTCGATATGGGCGCTAACGCGCCCTACTCGGGATTGGACTTGATTAGGTTTCGCGGACAAGAAGTTAAGATACTTTTTTCAACTCGAATGCGGCCGGGCTAAGATAGCCAAGTGTAGAGTGAAGGCGTTGACGATTATACCAAACTTCGATCCAGTTGAAAATCAGGGCTCGAGCTTCCTCGCGTGTCGCCGGGATATAATCGTCGAAAAGTTCGGACTTTAGCGAGGCCCAGAAACTCTCGACCACCGCGTTGTCCCAACAGTTCCCTTTTCTACTCATGCTGCATTGGATGCCATGCTGCTCGGCAAGGGCGCGCGTTTGGCCGTCGGTGTACTGGACTCCGCGATCGGAATGCCATACCAACCCTTCGGGCGCTCCGCGCCCGTCGATCGCCGATTGGAGTGCGTCGAGCACAAAGCGCGTCTTCATGCTTGCACTCATCGACCACCCGACCACCATTCGCGAAAACAAGTCGAGAACGACGGCGAGATAGAGCCAGCCCTCGCGCGTTCTGATGTATGTTATGTCGCCTGCCCAACAACGATTCGGACGGCCGACCTCGTCGGGCGAGAACTTGCGATCCAAGATGTTCGCGGCGATCGGATTCTGGTGGTCGGAATCGGTCGTCCGTGGCGTAAAGCTGCGCCGACGCTTCCCAGCGATGCCCGCCACGCGCATGATGCGGGCAACCCGGTTGCGCCCGCAGTCCGGCTCGACAAGCGCCGCGTGGATGCGCGGCGAACCGTAGCTCGACTTGCTCGTGGTATGAATCGCAACGATCTTCTCTCGCAGCTCGGCATCGCGCTTCTCCCGCGCGCATACCGGGCGGCTGAGCCACGCGTAGTATCCACCCTTCGATGCCTTGAGAACGCGGCACATCGCGCCGACCGAGAATTCTTCTCGATTCGCCTTGATGAACGCGTATTTCAACGTGACTCTTTGGCAAAGAAGGTGACGGCGGATTCAACCGATCAACGCAACACTCCGATCATCGTCGATGGAGGGTTAGAACGTGGCTCAGATGGGACGACCAGGGCTGTCGCCGCGCCGCAAGGCGGAACTTTGGAAACGCTGGCGAGCGGGCGAGTCGGTAAGCGATATTGCGCGAGCCTTGGAGAAGAACGTCGGCTCGATATTCGGCGTCCTTCGCTTACGCGGCGGCATTGCACCGCCGCAGCGGAAGCGATCCCAACGCGCCCTAACGCGTGGCGATCGCGAGGATATCTCTCGCGGTCTCGCAGCGGGTCTCTCGCAGCGCCAAATCGCAGCGCGTATCGGGCGGGCTCCCTCGACGGTGAGTCGCGAAATAAGCAGAACTGGCGGCGAGGCCCGGTACCGCGCTGACGAAGCGGATGAAAAGGCGTGGGATCGAGCAAAACGGCCAAAGAAATGTCTTCTTGCGACGAACCGCAAGCTGCGAGCGGTCGTTGCCAGAAAGCTGCAATCGCAATGGTCTCCGCAGCAGATAAGCGGGTGGCTGAAAACGACGTTCCCCAAGAGCCCCGAGCTCCAAATTTCTCACGAGGCGATTTACCAAACGCTCTTCGTCCAAACGCGTGGTGCGCTGAAGAAGGAGCTGCAGTATCATTTGCGTTCCGGGCGCGTGCTGCGCCATGCTCGGACGGCCACGCGTAAAGGGCAGACACGATATCGGATCATTGATGCCGTCTCGATCAGCGATCGCCCACCAGCGATCGAGGATCGCTCTGTGCCGGGCCACTGGGAAGGCGATCTTCTCTGCGGTGCGCGCAACTCGCAAATAGCGACACTAGTGGAGCGGAAATCACGGTTTACGCTCCTCGTGAAGGTCCCCCGCCGAGACGCCTTGACCGTTGCAAAGGCGATGAGCAAGCAGATTCGAAGCCTCCCCGCTAAGTTGCGAAAAAGTGTGACGCTCGATCGCGGACCCGAATTCGCCGCTCATAAAAAGTTCAGCGTGAGCGCTAACGTGAAGGTCTATTTCTGTGATCCACAGAGTCCATGGCAGCGCGGTACGAACGAAAACACCAATCGTCTTCTCCGGCAATATTTTCCAGATGGAATGGACTTATCCCAGTTCTCTCAAGCCGACCTCAACCGCATTGCGTTGCGACTAAACCAACGCCCACGCAAAACCTTGCATTACAAAACGCCGGCGAGTACACTAAACGAGGTGTTGCGTTGATCGGTTGAATCCGCCACCGCTTTTTTTAAGATGTCGCGCTCTTCGGTGAGGCGAGCATTCTCCCGTTGCAGCTTCCGGATTTGCTCGTCTTGCGACGTAAGCTTCCCGTTGCCCGGGAACGGTGCGCTTGGGTTGGCACGATACTCGCGAATCCACCGGTATAATGTCTCGCGGGAGAGCCCGAGCGATCGGGCCACCGAAGCCGCCGGTTCCTTTGAATCGACGACGCGGCGAAGGGCTTCGACCTTGTATTCCGCCGAGTGCTGGATGCGTTTCTTGGACATGAGACACCTTTCTGGCCCTCCTTAGGGAGTGACCTATCTTGGAGTCCACTAATCCTAATCAAGTCCAGAGCTTCTCGGCGTGACACGGAGCTTCTCGGCGTGACGACTGCAGCGGCGTTCGACGGCGACGTCGTGCTAACGTTCGACGGCGGCGTCGTGCTAACGTTCGTGCGGCGGAAGCGGACTCGCCGGCGTGAGCGCAGCGATTAAACGCTTCGCGACGTCGCGCACGTGAGGATCGAGCGCGTGCGTTGCGAACGCGTACTGCGCGAGAGCGAGACTCGTCTTTCCCTGATCGGCATAAGTCTGCCCTAAGACGACATGCATCGCACCGTCGTAGGGAACGGCGGCGATCCCCTTGAGCAAGACGCTCTCGGCGAGCGCATAGAGGTGGTGGCGCTCGTAATCGATACCGAGATTGAGGTATGCATCGCGCCAGAATGGGCCGACGGCGAGCGCTTGCACGTAGCGACGGATTGCCCCGCGCCAATCACCGCGTTCATCGCGAATATACCCGAGATTGACGATCGCTTCGGGAAGCTCGGGGCGCTTCGCGTGTGCCGTCTTCAGCAGCGATTCGGCTTCGGCGACCCGATCGACATCGAGATCGGCGACCGCCAAGTTATTCGTGCATTTATAGTCACCGGGAAGCTCGCTTAAGCACTGCTGAAAATCGGCGATCGCATCTTTGATGAGCCCTTGGTCAAGCATGGCGAGGCCCAAGCCGTTAAGCGCCCCGGCGTCCTGCGGCGCGAGCGCGAGCGCGCGACGGAACAGCCGTTCGGCAGCCCCAGGCTGCTTCACTGACTCATAAACCTGGCCAAGGTCGTCCTGAAGGCCGGGATCGTTGGGGTGCGCGAGCGCTTCGGCACGCGTGTAGGAGATAAAGCTCGCCAGGTCGCCTTTGCGACGATGGAGCGAGACGAGATCGATCACTGAATCGGCGGCGGGCAAACTCTTATCGAAATACGCGATCGCCTGATTGATGTGATTTTCGGATGCATAGACGCTACCGAGGCGATTGTAGGTTTCGCGATCGCCGCCAAAATCGGAAACGATGGCAAGGTAGGTCTGCTGCGCCATGCCGAGCTCGCCGGCTCGATAATAGAGATCGCCGAGAAAGCGCCGGACGCCGATCTCGCGCGGATGCTCTGCGGTATAGAGCTTCAGCCCCACGATCGCCTGTTTGAGATGCCCCGCGGCAACGAGCGCGCGCGCGGCGCGGATAGCCCCTTTCGGGTCGGCCGGGAAGCCGTGCGAAACCTGCGCGCTTGAGGGGTTCACGACGAAGCCCGCAAGAGCCGGCACCGGTGGTGCGGCGATGGCAAGGAGCCCCGCGAAGGCGAGGCCCATCACGAGCGTGGGCGATCTCATCGCCGCACGATTGTAGCAAAAGTCGGAGCCGAGTGCGAGGGTTCCCTAACGAAATTATTTGACGAGCGGAAGTAGCCCCGAGGGGAGCAGCGGATAGAATGTCAGGGCGACGGTCGCGACGAGGCAGAGAGCAAGGCTCACCCACGGCAGCGGCGCTCCCCGGAACGTCTCGGTCGCGTGCATACGGTGGTCGGGGCGATACATGGCGAGCACGATCTTCGCATAGGCGTAGAGTGAGATCGCCGTGCCGACGAGCAGGAGCGCCGCGAGCCAGAAGTACCCGCTGCCCACCGTTGCGGCGAGGATCAGGATCTTCCCGAGGAAGCCTGCGGTCGGCGGCAAGCCCGCGAGGGCCAACAGGAAGAAGGTCATCGCGGCAGCGAGGAGCGGCCGACGCGCACCGAGCCCGCGATAGGTTTCGAGGCGCGTTCCTTCTTCATCATCGCCCGAACTCAAAACGGCGGCGACGGCGAATGCGCCGAGATTCATCACCGCATAGACGGCGAGATAGAAAAACGCATAGCGCAAGCCGACGCGCGTCGTTCCCGCCAAAGCGGCGAGAATGTACCCGACCTGCGCGATGCCGGAGTACCCGAGCAAGCGCTTGAGATCGTGCTGGGCGAGCATGCCGACATTCCCGACGATCATCGAGATGCCCGCGACCACCCAGATCGGCAGCAACAGCATCTGCGATGCGCCGGCCGGTAACGCCGCATAGGCGAAGCGCGCAAAAATTGCGATCGTCGCCGCTTTGGTGACGACGGTCATGAACGCCGTGATCGGGAGCGGCGCGCCTGCGTAGACGTCGGGCGCCCACGCATGGAACGGAACGAGACTCAGTTTAAAGGCGATGCCGACGAGAAAGAAGCCGCTTCCCATCCAAAAGAGCGGGTTCGTTGCCATCGCCGGCGTGGCAAGCGCCGCAAGCGATACGCTGCCGCTCGCCCCGAAGAGCAGCGCCATGCCGAAGAGCAGCACCGCAGACGCGGTCGAGGAGAGCAACAGATACTTCAGCGCCGCTTCGCGCGCGCTCTTGCGGTTTGCGAGACCGCAGAGGCAATAGAGCGCGAGCGAAAGCAATTCGATACCCAAGAAGATCGTCATCGTCGTCGCGGCGGCCGCAAGAATTAGCGCGCCACAGGCGCTCCATAAGAGCAGCGCGATCGTTCCGGCGCTCTCGCGGTCGCTTCCCCCGCGCCCCATCAGCGCGAGCGCACCGAGGGTTCCAAGTAAGATCACTTCGCCGAAAAGTACGCTGAAGTTCCCGACGATATAGCCGCCGTCGAAGGCCGAAACGTTCGTCCCGTATTGCTGCGCGATCAGCGCTGCAGTGAGGATCGTTCCGAGAGCGCCGATGCTCAGCGAGAGCGCACGCGGCGCGAACGGGCGCCACACGAGATCGACGAGCAACACGAGCAATCCGGTTGCGGCGAGCACTTCGAGCGGCGTCACTGCCGCCCAGTCGACATGGGTAAACGGCAACGTCATGGCGTCGTCACTCCTGCGGTCGATGATTGTGGCGCGCGCGGTATCGCGACCGATCCGCTGGCAAGAACGGCGTGCGGATTCACGCCGAGATAGAGCAGCGCGAGAAGCAGCGGCGCAATAGCGATGCCCTCGCGCCACGTGAGATCGCGGCGTACCGGCAGATCGTGCACGGCTGGACCGTTCACGATTCCCTGGAAGAGCCGGAGAACGTAGGCCGATGCGAGGACGACGGAGATGACGGCGATCACGGCGACGGCAATATTCCCGCTCTGCACGATACCGGTGATGATCACCAATTCACCGACGAAGCCTGCGAGGCCGGGAAGCCCCAACATCGCCAGGCCCGCAATCGTCAACGCGCCGGCGAGGCGGGGATTGGCGGCGCCGATTCCACGCAGACGCGCGAGCGATCGCGTCTCCTCGCGTTCCTCAACGTAACCCAGCCCAAGAAAGAGCGCGGCGGTAAAGAGACCGTGAGCGACGATGTAGAGCGCCGCGCCTGCGAGTGCGAGCGGCTGCTGCGTTGCCACGGCGATCACGATCAGGCCGAGATGGGAGAGCGACGAGTACGCCACTACCCGCTTCGCATCGCTTTGCACCAGCGCCGCGACCGCACCGTAGAGCAGCGAAATCGATCCGATGACGATGAGCGCGGTGGAATAGCGCGCGATCTCCTGCGGCATCAGCGTCAAACCGATAACGAAAAATCCGTAGAGGCCGGCCTTCGATTGCACCGCACCGACGACCGCGGCGACCGGCGGAGGGAGGCTCGCATAGGTATTGGGCATCCAGGTATGCAGCGGGAACGCCGGCGTCTTCACCAGGAAGGCGATCGCAAAGCCCCAGAAAATCCACGGCACCCAAGCACCGGAGATCGCGTTGCCGACGGTGCCGATGACATCGGTCGTTCCGTGCAGCACGCCGAACGCCGCCGTTGCAAAGAGCAGCAGCAATCCGCCCGCGAAGTTATAGATGATGTAGCGCCACGCATCGCGCGGGTGCTCGCCACGCTCCAGAAGGACGAAAAAGACCGGCACGAGCATGAGATCGTAGAAGAGCGCGAAGAGCAGTAAGTCGCGCGATAGGAAGAGGCCGAGCATCGTCCCTTCTAAGAGCAACAACTGACCGACTAAGGCACGAGGGCGCGCACTATCGACGGCAAGCACCGCGCATGCCGTGCAAAGCGCGAGCAACACGACGAGCCAGAATGCCAACGCCCCGATACCGAGATGGAAATTGGCGACGAACGGGGCTCGCAGCCACGGTGCACTCCAATCCTCCGAGCGCGCAGCGATTGCTAAGACCAAGGTTCCAAGGGCAACGATAAGGCCGACGCCGCGATAGAGCCGCCGATCCTCACCGCGCAGCAACAGCATCACCGAGCCGGCGAGAATCGGAAGGAGGACGAGTGCGAGCAGCATCAGTGAACTCCGTGGAAGGCGTAGAATGCGGCAAAGCAGGCGATGCCGACGGCGAGAAAGACGGCGTATGCGCGCACGAACCCGGTCTGCAACGAGCGCACGAGCGCACCGCTCCATTGCGTGACGATCGCGGCTTCTCGCACCGTGCCGTCGACGACGTGCGGATCGAGCACGCGACTCACGAGACGCCCCAACGCCTCGCTCGTCTTCACGAAGAGCGCGTCAAGGGCCACATCGAAGTAGAACGCATTCGACAGAATCGGCCACATGCCGACCGTCTCGCGGCGCAAGCGATCGACGGCGTTCTCACGTGCCGCCGCAGTTCCGTAGCGAAGGTAGGCGACGAGAATTCCCACCGCGACGCATACGAGCGTCACCAAGGTCGTCGTCATCTCCGAGATCGAAACGTGTGCGATCGCCGCAACGCCGAACTGCGGATCGAAGAAATGGTGCCACGGCGAGTTCTCTCCACCGTAGAGCAACCATCCGGCAAAGATCGACGGCACGATCAGCACCGCGACCGGGAGATTCATCAGCCACGCCGGTGCGTGGTGCGCGTCGTGTTCGGCTGCGTCGGCATGCGCCGCAATGCCGGCAAATTCGGGGTGACGGATGCCGAGTTCCGAGGGGTCGATTTCGCCGCGATAACGGCCGAAGAACGTCACCAACAGCATGCGGAACATGTAGTACGCGGTCATGCCCGCGGTTACGATCCCGACGGCGTAGAGCCACGGATGTCCGTGATCGAGCGCGCCTTGAATGACGGCGTCTTTACTGAACGAACCGCTGAACCCCGGAATACCGCAGATGGCGAGGACGCCGACGAGCATCGCAATGAATGCAAACGGCAGTCGTTTGCGCAAGCCGCCCATCCGACGAACGTCCTGTTCGTTCGAGAGCGCGTGAATGATCAATCCGGAGCCGAGAAAGAGTTGCGCCTTGAAAAATGCGTGGGTAAAGAAATGCGCGACGCCGGCTTCGTATGCCCCGACCCCGACGCCCATAATCATGTAACCGATCTGCGACATCGTGGAGTAGGCGAGAATGCGTTTGATATCCCACTGCACCATTCCCAGAACCGCTCCCACCAGCGCCGTTATTCCACCAATCGTACCGACGAGGAGTTGCGCGTTCCCGTCGTGCGACCAGAGCGGCGCGCAACGTGCGATGAGATAGACGCCCGCGGTCACCATCGTGGCGGCGTGGATGAGCGCCGAGACCGGCGTCGGGCCCTCCATTGCGTCGGGAAGCCAGGTATGCAGCGGCACCTGCGCCGATTTCGCCGCCGCACCGATAAAGAGCGAGATGCAGATCGCCAGCAGCAGCGTCGGCCCGTAGGTGTCCGCTGCAGCGAAGGCATTGCCGAAACCGATCGACCCCGTCTTCTGCACGATCAGAAAGATCGCGAACATAATCCCGACGTCGCCGGCAACGTTGATAACGAAAGCCTTGCGCGCCGCAGCGACCGCCGACGGCTTATAGAACCAGAAACCGATCAGGAAGTACGATGCGAGGCCGACGAGCCCCCAGCCGATCAAGAGACCGACGAAGTTATCGGAGAGCACCAGCGTCAACATCGCGAACAAGAAGAAATTCATGTACGCAAAGAAGCGAGCGAACGCGGAGTCTCCCTCCATGTAGCCGATGGAGTAGAGATGAATCAGCGCGCCGACGCCGGTGATAATGCAGGCCCACAATAGCGAGAGCGGATCGAGCAAGAGCCCGAGATGGAAGCCCGGCATCCACCGGACGAGCGGTTGATCGGCGCCGAGCGCGCCGTTGAGGCTTTGCGTTCCGGCGCTCCACGATGCGAGCGTGAACGCGAACGCAACGAACGCAATCGCGGTCGCCAACCAACCCGCGGCGCGTTTGAGCTGCGGGCCGAAAGCCCAGCAGAGCAGCGCCCCGACAAGCGGGAGTAACCACAGCGCAACGAGCAGCGGGTAACTGCCGACGACGCCCATGACGTGTTCGGGGTTAGCCATGGAGCACCCGAGCATCGTCGACATCGACCTGCGGTGCCGAGCGGAAGACGACGACGACGATCGCTAGCGCGATTGCCGCCTCGGCCGCCGCAACGGTGATGACGAGGAACGCGAAGATCTGTCCGGCATTATTTAACCAAGCGCGGGCAAAGACGATGAACGCCAGGTTTGCCGCGTTGAACATCAGCTCGATGCTCATCAACATCACCAGAGGGTTCCGACGAGCGATCGCTCCCGCAAGGCCGATAAAAAAGAGTACGGAAGCCAACGCTTCGTAATCGAAGATCGGCACGCCGGCGAAGGACGTCGCCATTATTTACCCTCCCGAAGGATCGCTTCGCGTAGTGCGCGGCGCGCCTGCTCGGCGCGACGACGCGTAGGAACGTACGGCGTGAGATCGCCGGCGAGCAACACGACGCCGACGACCGCCACCATCAAGATGAGCGCGGTGATTTCAAATGGGAGCAGGCGCGAAAGGAAGAGCGCCTGACCGAAGTCGCCGATGCTGCCGAAGACATTTGCGCGCCCCACTGCGCCCAGCGGCGAATGGGTCGCGATCG
Organism: Vulcanimicrobiaceae bacterium; assembly: GCA_049964475.1. Taxonomy (GTDB): domain Bacteria; phylum Vulcanimicrobiota; class Vulcanimicrobiia; order Vulcanimicrobiales; family Vulcanimicrobiaceae; genus JABEUX01. The sequence goes on along the minus strand of JBMFXH010000044.1, from coordinate 2,846 downwards.
GCACGATCGCGGGTGCATGCACCGCCGCGATGGCGGTGGCGACGAAGGCGATCGTCGCCAGGGCGGCGGCGGCGACCGGCGCCACCGGAACGCGATCGCGCCCCAGCATAATCGGTGCGATGCCGCTATTGAGGAGGGCGATCACGAAAACGAAGAGCATCAAGATCGCTCCGGAGTAGACGATGATCTGCATGACGGCGAGAAACTCGGCATGGAGAATCAGGTACGTCGTCGCGAGGGCCGCAAAGTTCAGCAACAACGAGACGACGCTATAGATCGGCTTCCGCGCGGTTACCGTCCAGAGCGCGCTAATCACCAAAACTGCGGCGATGATCCAAAAGGGAATCACCCGGCCAACCCCTTTCGTTCGGTTTTCAGCACTTCACCGCGATGGGTCGCGGAGTATCCACGATCGACGCTCGTCGTCGATTTCACTTCGGCGACCCGGCCGAGATCGGCGGGGATACCGTTGGGACGTTCGTCGGGCGGCGTGCCGACGCCGGCATCGCTCGGCACCAACAGGCGATCTTTCGAATAGACGAACGCGCCGCGACGATAGTCCGCCATCTCAAAGCGCGGCGTCAGGACGATCGCATCGGTCGGGCACGCTTCCTCGCAAAGCCCACAGAAGATGCAACGCAGTTCGTCGATCTCGTAGCTTGCCGCGTGCCGTTCCCCCGGCGAGACGCGCGCGTCGGGCGCGTTTTCCGCACCGATCACGGTAATGGCGTTGGCCGGGCAAGCGCTCGAACAAAGTTCGCAGCCGATGCAACGCTCTTTCCCATCGGCGTACCGACGGAGCTCGTGCAGACCGTGAAAGCGCGGCGCATGCTGCTTTTTAACGCTCGGATACTCGATCGTCGGTCGTTTGACGAACATGTATTTGAACGTGATTCCAAACCCTTGGAGTATCGCGCCGACGTTGAAGAGATTCTTTCTCATTCTTCCTTCTTCTCTAGTGCAGCGCGACCCACGCCGCGGTAGCGACGAGGTTGAGCGTGGCCAGCGGCAACAGCACTTTCCAACCGAACGTCATCAATCGGTCGTAACGAAAGCGCGGCAATGTCGCTCGTAGCCACATGTAAAAGAACATGAACGCCCCGACCTTGAGGACGAACCAGGCGATCCCCGGCAAGAACGTGAGCCCGAACGGCGCATTCCAGCCGCCTAAGAAGAGCAGCGTCGCGATGCACGAGATCGTGAGCATATTGACGTACTCGGCGATAAAGAACGAACCGAAACGCAGACCGGAATACTCGGTGTGGAAGCCGCCGACCAATTCGGTCTCGGCTTCGACGAGATCGAACGGCGTGCGATTGGTCTCGGCGACCGCCGTAATAACGTAGATGATGAAGCCCAGCGCCTGCGGGATGAGGAACCAGAGCCGCTCCTGAGCGTTGACGATGCCGGTAAGCGAGGTCGTCCCCGCGAGCATGAGGACACCGACGAACGAGAGCGACATCGAGAGCTCGTAGGAGATCATCTGCGCGGTGCCGCGCACGGCGCCGAGCAACGGAAACTTCGAACCCGACGCCCATCCACCCAGCGAGATGCCGTACACGCCGATCGACGAGATCGCCATCAAGAAGAGAATTCCGGCGTTGACGTCGCCGATCGCCCACGGCGACCCGTCACCGTTCGCTCCGAACGGAATGATGGCGTAAACGGCAAACGCCGTGATGAGCGAGATAAACGGCGCGAGGCGATAGATCAACGGGTCGGCCGTCTTCGGCGTAAGATCTTCTTTGAGAATCAGTTTTGCTGCATCGGCGGCGGGTTGCAGCATTCCCCACGGCCCGACGCGGTTCGGCCCCGGACGCAATTGCATCCAACCGAGAATCTTCCGCTCGAAGAGCATCGCGTAGGCGAACGTGGTAACGACCACGAGCAGCAGGATCGCCGACTTTACCAGGACGATCAACATCGCTTACGCCTCCACCGGCAGATCGGCATGACGGATATTTTCGACGCGTACCTGCGCCTCGGCGGCGACTCCGTTCGCGGTAGCACCGAAACGTGCGCCGACCAGCGCAACGTTGCCGGGTGCGAGGTTCTCGCGGAGAACGGCGCAGAGATCGCCGACGCTGCCACCGGGCCCGACGAGATCGAGGATATCCCCGGCGCGTATGCCGAGCCGATCGGCATCGGCGGGAGCGAATGCTGCGGTCGGAACCGGGCGCAGCGCGGCGAGACGCTCGTCGTGCGCCAGCGTTCCTCCGCCGTCGAAGGCGTGGTGGAGAACGTGCAGCCGCAGCCCTTCACCGGAGCGCTCGTTCTTCGCGCCGCCGACGAATCGGTCGTCTCCGAACGCGATACCGACCGGCAGCGCAGCCGCTGCGGCGATCGTCGCGCGCTCGATCTCTTCGGTATCGGGAAGTTCGATCTCCAACGCCCGCGCGAGGCCGGCGACGATCTCGAAATCGCCGAGCACACCGTCGGGGGGCGCAAGCGCCGCCGCAGTCGGCAGCACGTCGCCCGCGAGGTTCACCATGCTGCCGCTCTTCTCGAAAGCGCCGGCAGCGGGGAGAACCAAGGAGGCGAGTTGCGCCGTCTCGGTCATAAAGAGTTCGGTGACGACGAGAAACGGAATCGCTTGCAATGCATCGCGCACGCGAGCGCCGTCGGCGGCGTTACGAACGGGGTTCGCACCGAAAATTGCCAGCGCTTCGATCTTGCCGGCGCGAGCCGCATCGCAGATTCCGTCGAAATCGAGCCCGGCATCGGCAACGTGATAACCGGGACCGGTGAACGGGAGCATTCCCATCGCTTCGGCTCCGCGCGCATTCACCTGCTCGCAGGAGATATAGGTGAGCAACGTTCGCCCTTCGCGCTCGAGTGCGGCGAAC
>JBMFXH010000043.1:0-12439 GCA_049964475.1 Vulcanimicrobiaceae bacterium | reverse complement strand
ACGCGCTCCGCAGGGCTCGAGCGAGCTATAGAGCGTGCACGTATGGAGGTCGGCCCCGACGCGCTCGGCCTTCTCGATTGCGACTTCTTCGGCATGGGCGAGCTCGTCGTTTTCGCGACTGTAACCGGTAGCGACGCAACGGCCCTCCGAATCGACGATCGTACAACCCACCGAAAACGCGCGCTTCGACCGCGACGCGGAGCGCGAGAGTTCGATCGCTTCCCGGAGCCACGCGCGATCGCGCGCTTCAATGGAGAGCGACATCGGTGTTTTCAAGGTCGAGCACGGCACAGTTTCCCAGGGTACGCACGCCGAGCAGATGGAGACGACGATCTTTGTCGTGACGGAAGATAGCGGGCTCGACAAAATGCGCCCGGCCACGGCTGCCGAGAAAAAACGGCGCGATCGAGAGACGCAACCGCGTGAAGAGTCCGGCGGAAAGGAAGGACGTCAAGACGCGAGCTCCGCCTTCGACGAAAAGGCTCCCGATCCCAAGCGGCTCCAGTGCCGCGACGATACCGAACGCATCGTCGCGTTCGAGCGCGACGACATCGGCGATATCGCCGAGGCGCGTCCGGATCTCGTCGGCGACATCGCGCGGAGCGAGCACGACGCTGCGCGGGCCACCGCTGCCGAAAAATCTTGCCTCGCGCGGAACGGCGCCGCTCCGCGTGATCGTCACGCGACGCGGTTGCCTACCCGACGCGCGTAACGAGGGGTCGTCGCGACGAATCGTCTCGGCACCGACGAGAATGGCGTCGAACGCTGCGCGCAGCATGCGTACCTCCGCGAAATCTTCTTCGCTCGAGAGCACGAGCCGTTCCGGGGCGTCGTCATCGAGAAAGCCGTCGAGGGAGAGAGCGGCCGAGATGACGACCTCGTTCATCGCTCGCCGCGCTTTCGCCCGAGATCGGTGAGCGCGACCACGAGCGCACGTTCGACGATCGCGCCGCGCGATCGCAAGGCAAAAGCCGCATCGGCGAGCGTCGCACCGGTCGTGCAGACATCATCGACCAGCGTGATCGAGGTTCCCGCAAGGTTCTCGTTACCGACACGAAAACGACCGCGAGCGACGAGCCGTTCGGCGCGCGAGCGGCCGCGCTGACGATCGCGAGCGACGAAGAGCAGCGGACGGCTCATCACTCTGCCGTCGATCGATGCTGCAAGGCACGCCAATCGTTCTCCGCCGTCGAAACCGCGACGAAGCCGCCGGGCCGCGCTCGTCGGGATGCCGACGAGGTGGCGATCCTCCGCCTGCAACGCTGCCCCCAACCGCTCTCCGAGCGCTGCGGCGATATCGCGTCGCCCGTCCTTCAAGGCGAGCACGGCACGTCTCCACACGCCGTCGTACGGAGCGAGCGCGCGAACGTCGATTCCGGAAACCGATCGCCGCAGCGGCGCCGTTTCGGGCGCGCAACCCGAGCAGAGCGCGCTTCCGTAGGCATTACAGCAGATGCACCGTGGAGGAAAGAGCAGGTCGAGTGCGCGATCGAGCATATCGCTCCTTCACGCGCGAGGTTGGAAACGACAAGGAGCGGCTCACTCATTTGCAACCGAGCACGCGATGAGCTCGCTGCCGGCCTCGACGCGATAATCGAGCCCGACGAGCGCATCGCGCAGGCGGGAGCCGGCTCCGATTGCAGCCCGGTCCCAAAGAACGCTGCGTTCGACGAGCGCATCGCGACCGACGCTCGCACCAACGCCGACCACCGTTGGACCGACCACATGCGCGCCGCCCTCGATCCGCGCTCCCGCGCCGATCCACACCTTGCCCTCGACGCGCGCACCCGGCGCAACGATTGCGTCATCGGCAACACCGACCGGCCGCGCACCGATCGGAACGAAACGCCCTTCGAGCACGTCGTAGGTCGCCCGCCGATATTCCTCCGGCGTTCCAATATCGGTCCAATACGCCTCAGGCGCGCGAAAACCGAAGAACGGCGCCCGCGCGCTCTCGAGCCCCGGAAACACTTGTTTGCCGAAATCGTAAAACGTCGCGGCGGGAATTGCGTTGAAAATGGCTCGCGAAAAGGCGTAGATACCGGTATTCACCAGCCGACTGCGTTCGGTCCCGACGGCGGGCTTTTCTTGGAAGCCGACGATCCGTTCACGCTCGTCGAGCACGACGACGCCATATTGATCGACGCGTTCGCGCGGCACCAACCCAATGGTTGCCACCGCATCGTTGGCGCGATGTTGCGCGAGTAAAGCATCGAGTGGAAGATCGGTTAAGTCATCGCAACCGACCACGACGAAATGCTCGCTATCGGCAAAAAATGCTTCCATCTGCTTGAGCGCGCCGGCGCTTCCCATTAACTCGCGTTCGTGCAAGTACTCTAAGCGCACGCCGAATCGCGACCCGTCACCGAGCGCTTCGCGGATCGCGTCGGGGAGATAGAAAATATTGATCGCGATCTCGTCAAAGCCGTAATTCTTGAGGTACCGAATCACGTGAACGGCATTCGGTTCGCCGGCAACGGGAACCAACGGTTTGGGAACCTGTTTGGTCAGCGGATAGAGGCGCGTCGAGAGCCCGCCCGCGAGAATCATCGCCTTCATCGGTGTTGCCGTCCTCCTCGAGATGTGCGCAGCTCTTCGAAAAGCACCAGCGCGACGAAATGCGGCAGCGCGAGCTGGCGCCGCCAACGGTGGGGTTCTCGAAGCAGGCGGTAGAGCCATTCGAGGTTGAGGCGCCGCCAGCTCTCCGGGGCGCGCGGCACCCGGCCGATGAGGGCATCAAAGCTGCCCCCAACGCCGATTCCGACCCCGACGCCGGTCTGGGCGAGGTGATCGGCGAGCCAGAGTTCCTGGCGCGGCGAGCCTAAGCCGACGAAAAGCAGGCGCGCGCCACTGCGCGCGATCTCCTCCGCGACCGCCGTCGCGCGATCGGCCGGGAAGTAACCGTCGCCGGCGCCGGCAACGCGAAGCCCCGGGTAGCGTTCGGCGAGCAGCCGAGCCGCCTCGATTGCAACCCCCGGAGCACCGCCGAGAAGATAGATCGGCAGCGACTCGTCGGCCGCAGTTGCGCAGAGCCGCTCGAGTAATTCGACACCGGTGACGCGAGCGGCGATGCGTGCGCCGCGCCGTCGTGCCGCAGCGAGTACGCCGACCGTGTCGCAGACATTGAGTGCGCTCCCTGCGAGCGTTGCGCGAAAGCGCGGATCGCGCTGCGCCGCAACGACCATCTCCGTACCGAGCGTCACGACCTGCGCCGGGCGATCGCCGCGCGCGAACGTCAGTATCCGCGCCGTCGCTTCATCGATATCGACGCAGTCGAGACGGCAGCCGAGCACTTCGACTGAAGCGGGCCCCTCGATCACGCCGTAAAAGCGGCGAGTAAGGGTCGCAACCGCCGTGCGAGATCGTCGGGCATGTCGTCGAGCGGCAATCGGCAGCGGCCGACGGCGAACCCGAGCTCTCCCATCGCCCATTTAATCGGGATCGGGTTGCTAACGGTAAAGAGCAGTTCGAAGAGTTCGAGGAGCGAGAGATGGATGCGCGCCGCTTCTCGCGCGTTACCGGCCGCGTGGGCATCGCGCATGGCGACGAACTCACGCGAACAGAGATGCGTCGCCACCCCGACGATACCGTCGGCGCCGAGGCTCAGCCCGGGAAGATAGAGGTGGTCGTCGCCGACGAGAAACTGAAAGCCTTGGGGACGATCTCGGAGGATCGTTGCAAATTGTTTTAGATCGCCGCTGGATTCTTTGACGCCGCGCACGTTCGCATGCCGTCTGGCGAGTTCTACGAGCGTCGCCGGCAGCATATTCGTCGCCGTGCGCCCGGGAATATTGTAGATCGCGATCGGAAGATCGGTCGCTTCGGCTATCGCGCCGAAATGCGCGAGCAATCCGCTCTGCGTCGGCTTGTTGTAGTACGGCACGACGGCGAGCAGCGCATCGGCCCCCGCCGCTTGCATCGCGCGCGCGGCGACGACCGACCCGCGCGTCTCGTTCGTTCCGGCATTGGCAATAACGCAGGCATCGTTGCCGACTGCTTCCTTCACGGCGGCAACGAGTTCGATTCGCTCGTTTTCATCGAGCGCCATGCCTTCGCCGGTCGAACCGGCGACGACCAACCCGTCGTTTCCCCGGTCGACGAGCCAGCGAGCCAAGCGCTTTGCTTCGCGAGTATCTACCGCGCCGCTCTTATCGAACGGCGTAATCATCGCCGTGAGAATACTACCGAAGGTCACCGTTCATCACTTTCTGTTCGGCAAGGTCAAATGCGTCGAAGACCGCTCGCTCGGCGCGAGCGGCATCGGGCTCGGGAACGAGCACCGAGATCGTTACATTACTATCGGTGAGGTGAATAACCTCAACGTTTTCCGCGCTAAGCGCCTCGACGACGCGCAGCACGACGCCCGGCATTTCGCGCATTCCCGCACCCACGATCGAAAGTTTGGCGCAGCCCTCGCGAACGCGGACGGCGAGATTGAGATCGCCGAGCAACGCGCGGAGCTCGGTCCCCCGATCTCCGGCAACCACAAACGAAACGCCCGACTGATTGATCGCAACCTGATCGATGGAAATTTCTGCTCGAGCGACGCGCGCGAACATCTCGAGCTCGACCTCCATGCGCCGCTTCGGGGATTCGATATCGCCGCGAATCACCCGTACCCAGGTCAGCCGCTCGCTGACGGCGACTCCGGTGACCGGCGCATCGTGACGCATGCTCTCGACAACTAACGTCCCGCGATCGCTGGCGAGCCCTTTGATCGCGTAGGTCCGTTCGCGCTCGCGCGCGTACTCGGCCGCGACCGCGTGCATGACTTTTGCGCCGTGCGTTGCGAGCTCCGCCATCTCCTCAAGCGATGCGCGCGCGATCGTCCGCGCCCGCTCGATGCGTCGAGGATCGGCGGTCATCGCACCGCTAACGTCGGTATAGATATCGATGCGCTCGGCGTCGAGGGCATCGCCGATCGCTACGGCGGTGAGGTCGCTTCCACCGCGTCCCAGCGTCGTCGTCGAGCCGTCGGCGCTCGCGCCTTGAAAACCCGTGACGACCGGAACGTACCCGGCCTCGATCGCCGCCGACAACGCGATCGGATCGACGGAGCGGATGCGTGCGTTGCCGTAGCGAGCGTCGGTCAGCACGCCGGCTTCACGCCCGGTGAAGGCCCGTGCCGCGATGCCGTTATCGCGCAAGAATTTCGCAACGACCGCCGCGGCGATGTTCTCTCCACAAGCGAGCAGCAGATCGCTTTCGGGAGTCGCGCCCTCTCCATCGAGTAGTGCGAGCAACGAGTCGGTAGCGTAGGGCGCCGGGGCTCGCCCCATCGCCGATACGACCACGACCGGCGCGAAGCCGTCCGCGATCGCATCGCGCACGCGCGATACGATGTGGCCGCGCTGCTCGGGCGTCGCCACGGAGGTTCCACCGAATTTCATCACGGCGATACGCGAACAAGCGTTCATCCGAGGTATCCCCGCGCGATCAAGAGCTCTAAAATTTGCACCGCATTCGTCGCAGCGCCCTTCCGTAATTGGTCGCCGGTGCACCAGAGCGCAAAGCGCGTCCCGTCTTCACCATCGGCGCGCAAGCGTGCGACGTGCACGTCGTCGCTTCCCTCGACATCGCGCGGCGTCACAATTCCCTCGCGGTGAAAACGCAGCCCAGGCGCCGCTTCAAATGCCGCTTGCAACTGCGCGAGGGTCGTCGGACGCTCCGTACGCACGAAGATCGACTCGGCATGCGCGGTGCGAACCGGAACCCGCACGCAGGTGGCGCTTACCGCGAGCTCGGGTAAGCCGAGCATTTTTTTTGTCTCCGCGGAAACTTTTCGTTCTTCTCCGCTCCACCCGTCGGCGTCGAAGCCGCCGATCTGCGGAATGACGTTGCGCGCGAGTTGCGCGGGAAAGACGACCGCCGGATCTTCACGCTCGCCGAGAGCCACGGCACGCTGCCCCTTATCGAGTTCCTCGAGGCCGGCGCGTCCGGCTCCGCTCGCGGCCTGATAGGTGGAGAGCATGACTTCGCGCAGCCCGGCGGTGTCGCGAATCGGCGCGAGCGCAAGTGCGAGAATGATCGCGGTGCAGTTACCGACGGGAAGAATTCGATGTCGAGCTTCGAGCGCTTCGGCATTGATCTCCGGGACGATCAGCGGCATATCGTCGCGCAAACGAAACGTAGGGTTGTTATCGATACAATAGATGCCGCGCGCGGCGAGATCGGTAAAGAAGGTTTCTCCCAGCGACTCTCCGCCGGCGAAGAACACGACGTCGCGATCGGCGAGCGCCTCGCCGGTGGTCGAGCGTACGTCGAGCAGCGCACCGCCGTACCGTACTGCCGCATCTCGATTGCGGGAGCCGAATGCCGCAAGATGTGCGAGCGGGACCCGACGCTCTTCAAGAACGCGCAACAGCGTCTCTCCGACTGCGCCGGTAGCACCGACGATGCCGACGCGCAGCGCGCTCACAGCACGAGATCGAGGCCGACATGCAGCCCCGGGGGAAGGCGACGAACGCCCCGTAACGCCGCGATGATGCCGTCGGAGAACGACTCGCGCGAGAGCGAATCGTGGCGCAACGTCAGCATCTCGCCGCGCCCCCCAAACAGAATCTCTTGATGCGCCACGAGCCCAGGCAGACGGACGCTGTGAATGGGCACGTGAGCCGCCCCTGCCGCTTCCATCTTTTTTGCGGTTACTTTCGCTGTTCCCGACGGCGCATCACGCTTCGTATCGTGGTGCATTTCAACGATCTCTGCATGCGGGAAGCTCCGCGCGATCTCGGCAGCGACGCGCATCATCACCACCGCGCCGATTGCAAAATTCGGAACGAAGAGCGCCGGAATGCGTTTCTTCTCCGCAACCACCCCAATTTCTTCGAGCGCACTTTCTTCCCATCCGCTGCTTCCGCTGACGATCGGGATGCCGCGGTCCACGGCATCGCGCGTCCACCGTTCGCTTCCCGGGTGCGTCGCGACATCGAGCAACACGTCGATTTCGCCGCGCGAAAGCAACTCTTCGACCGATCGTGCGTATCCCGCATTATCGAGCTCGGTGCGCTCGCTGACCACTCCGCCGGCGAGTTCGAGCCCGTCGGCATCGCGAACGGCATCGGCGGCGACCCTTCCAAGCCGCCCGGCGATGCCGACAATGCCGATGCGTAACGGCGCGCTGCGTTCAGACACGTTCGAGCGGAGCGTACTTGAGCATCAACATCTTTTCGCCGACATTCGGGAAATCGATGGTGACCAAGCCGTCCCCGCCGGCGCCGACGAGATCGCGAATCGTTCCCTCGCCCCACTTGGGATGGCGGACTTTGTCGCCGGGTCCGAGATTGAGTTCGAGCCCCGCTCCGGCAGTCTCGTGAATGGCAACCTCGCGCCAACGCCCGCCGGCCGGGCGTGGTGCCACCGCACCTTCACCGTCGATCGCTTCAAGGTTGGGGATCTCTTCGAGAAAACGCGACTTCGGATATGAATACGTATTCCCGTAGATCATGCGCCGTTGTGCGTGCGTAAGGTAGAGGCGGTCCATCGCGCGCGTGACGCCCACGTAGGCGAGGCGACGCTCTTCCTCGAGTTCACCGGTATCGCTCAAGGCGCGCGTATGCGGGAAGACGCCCTCTTCCAAGCCGGTGAGAAAGACCACGGGGAATTCCAGCCCTTTGGCGCCGTGAAGGGTCATCAGCGTGACATACGAGGCCTCGGCATCGAGCGCATCGAGATCGCTGATGAGGGCGATATTTGCGAGAAACCCGTCGAGCGACGGCTCTTCTTCGCGCTCTTCGTATTCGCGCGCGACCCCGACGAGTTCGCGCAGGTTATCGAGGCGCGCGCGCGCGTCGTTCGTCTCCTCGCTCTGCAACTCACGAGCATATCCGGAGTCTTCGAGCACCGCCAACAGGAGGTCGGCGATTCCCAACGTGCGCTGCTTTTCGATTAACGAGCGCATGAGGTCGGCGAAGCGTTCCATCTCTTTGAGCTTTTTGGGCACCGCCCGCTTCAGCAGCGCGGCGTCGAAGAGCCCTTCGCCGACGGCGACTTTCGCTTTCCCCGCTTCGGCAACGAGTGCGCCCAGCGTCTGCGAGCCGATTCCTCGGCGCGGGACGTTAATGATGCGTTTGAAAGCGATCGAATCGCGCGGGTTCGCGAGATAGCGTAAGTACGCGACGGCATCTTTGATTTCCGAGCGCGCGTAAAAGCCGACGCCGCCGACGACGCGGTAGGGAATACCCTCGGCAATAAAGGCTTCTTCGAAAATACGCGACTGTGCGTTCGTTCGGTAGAGCACCAAGAAGTCGCGGTACGCAAGCCCGTCGCGTACCAACTCCTTTACCTTTTCGACGACGAATCGGCCTTCGTCGCGCTCGGTCGGGGCGCGATAGGCGACGACCGGCTCGCCCTCGGCGCGCTTGGTGAACAGCTTTTTCTTCGCGCGGGTCTTATTATTGGCGACCAAAGCATTCGCCGCTTCGAGAATCTGCTGGGTGCTGCGATAATTTTCTTCGAGCTTGAATACTTTCGCGCCCGGAAAATCTTCTTCGAAGCGCAAGATCATGCGATGATCGCTGCCGCGCCACGAATAAATCGATTGATCGTCGTCGCCGACCACCGTGATATTGCGGTGCTCGCCGGCGAGCATCGAGACGAGCGTATATTGCGCCATGTTGACATCTTGATACTCGTCGACCAGGATGTACGAAAAGCGCGCACGATATTTTGCGAGCGTCTTCGCATCTCGTTGCAAAAGATCGATCGCACGGACGATGAGGTCGTCGAAATCGAGCGAGTTTGCTTCGCGCAGTTTGCGATCGTACTCCCGATAAACGTTGGCGAGGCGTTCGCCCAAGGCGTTGTTTTGCTTCTTTGCAAAAGCATCGGGCCAAACCAGTGCGTTCTTCGCCTTCGAGATCTCGCTCAGACAGAGCCCCGGGCTGAGCTGGCGCTCGTCGTAATCGAGCTCGTCGAGAATTTCCTTGACGAGCGAGCGCTGGTCGCCGTCGTCGACGATGGCGAAGTTGCTCTCGATGCCGATCTTCGAGCCGTCGCGGCGCAGAATGCGGACGCACATGGCATGAAACGTCCCTACCCAAAGCTCGCGCGCGGTCGCACCGATCATACGCTCGAGGCGAGCTTTCATCTCGCCGGCGGCTTTATTGGTGAAAGTGACCGCTAAAATAGAATCCGGCGCCACACCATGCTCTTCGAGCAGATAGGCGATACGGTGCGTCAGAACGCGGGTTTTGCCGCTCCCAGCGCCGGCGAAGATCAAACACGGGCCGTCCCCGTGCGATACAGCCGCCGTTTGCACGGCGTTGAGAGCATCACGTTGTTGGAGCATTGTTCTGGTTTCGACGCCCGCGAGCAGAAAGCCTCGGTGCGGAGTGCTTTTTACGATAATTCCCAGGTTTGCGTCGCCATGAGGTACGCCAGCGTCGATTCGGCGCCGCGATTGGCGTTGATTCCGTCCTCATCGACGCCATCGGAGCAACCGCCCCGGTCATCGACAAGTGCGACGCCGAGCACGTTCCGGCCGTGAAACCACTGCAAAGCGCGCTCGGCATCGGCCCGCGCGCCCGGTACTCCGGCCCGATCCGCGGCCAGAAACGCATCGACGGCCGCGGCCGCTTCGAGGGGTTGCTGATCGAAGCGAGCTCTCGTGCCCCCGCGCAGCAGCCAACCGCGGTTCCCGACCGGCGAGAACAGCTCGCCTTCAAAGTTCTGCGAGCGATAGAACGCGAGCGCCGCCAGCGCTGCCTTGCGGGCCTCGGCATCGCCGAGCAGATCGGCGAGCAAAAGATGTGCTTGCGGCAAGCGCGCATTATCGTAGGTCATGCGACTTTCGTACCAATCCCAATCGCCTTCGGCGTTGGCGGCGAGCGCGTCGCGCAAACGAGCCAACAGCGCCGCCGCCACGGCTCCGCGCTCACCTGCCGCGGCAACGCCGAGCGCGGCATATGCAGTGGGACGAAGATGGGTGAATGCGTTGACCTTTGCAAGCCCGCGTTCGAACGCCACCGCGCAACGCTCGCGCCAGTCGGAATTCCGAGCGTGCTTTCGTGCGTAGCCCAACGCCCAAAGCGCCCGTCCGCAACTATCCTCCGTGCCGACGTCGTCGAGCCATTCTCGCCCATAACTCATAAAGTTATGAAAGCGTCCGTCGGGGAGCTGTGCGTGTAACAGAAACGCGAGCGACGAGTGGGCGATGCGCTCTGCATGCGGATCCGAGGGGTCGAGGGATTGGTGCGCGATAGCAACGATCGCCGCACGCGCGATATCGTCGGTGCAGTAACCGGTCGCACGATTCGGCAACGTCCCAAACGCGTGCTGGATGGTGCCGACATCGTCGGTGAGCGATGCGAGATGGACGAGCGAAGGAAACATGCGTCTATGCAGTGTGCGCCAGCGAGGCTGGGCGAGGCTCGGTAAGTTCGCTGAAGAGTCGCTCGTATGCGCCGGCAACGGCGTGCCACGTCATCGAACGCGCGTAGCGATAGGCGCGCCGCTCGGTCGCCCGCCGTAAACTCGGGTCGTCGAGTAATGCGGAGAGTTGCGTTGCAATCGAGGCGGCATCGCGCACCTCCGCGAGCCGGCCACGCCCGAAGGCCAGCAACTCTTGCGCGTAGAGGTAGGGCGTTGAAACGATCGCCTTGCCGCAACCTAATGCATAGGCAAGCGTCCCCGAGACGATCTGCGTGAGATTGAGATACGGCGTTAGGTAGATATCGGTCGCTTCCAGATATGCAAGTAGTTCCGACATACTCAGATACTTATCGATCAGTTGAACGTTGTTCCGTAAGCCTTTGGCCGCCACGAGCTCTTGTAAGGATTCGCGATACGATTCGCCTTCCTGACGGCGCACCACCGGGTGGGTTTCGCCGAGAATCAGATAGAGCGCCTCAGGGTGGCGGCGGACGACTGTGGCCATTGCATCGATCGCGTATTCGAGCCCCTTCCCGCGATTGATTAAACCAAAAGTTGAGATGACGGTGCGCTGCCCTATCCCAAAGCTCGCTTTTGCCGCGGCGGTTTCGCGAAACGGAACGTCGGGGACGCCGTGCGGGATAACGTGGATCTTTACCGGGTTGACGCCGTACACGCGTTCGAGCAGATCGCGCCCCGTATTTGAGAGCGAGACGACGGCGCTGGCAAAATCACCGAGCGAGCGCGCGACGCGCAGCATCACCGGGTCGGGTTCGGGCAAGACGGTATGCATCGTGATGACCGTCGGTTTGGCGACCTGCCGTACGAGATCGACGAGCCATTCGCCGCGCTCGCCGCCAAAGAGGCCATACTCGTGCTGAATGTTGAGAATCGATGCCGGGTGTGCGTCGATGCGAGCGGCGATCTCGGAGTACGCCTGGCGATCCCGTTCGTCGAAACGTGCGTAAACGCGCGCCGGATAGCGACGGAGATCTCCACCGGGTTCGTTGACCGCAATGACGTCGCTCGTAGTTCCTTCTTCGCGATCGATCGCCGTGACGAGGTCGGAGGTAAAGGTGGCTATGCCGCACTCTCGCGGCGGAAACGAGCTGAGGAAAAGAACGCTCGGCATGGCTGTTTACCGCATCGCCGTCTGCGCACCGACGCGCGCTCCCGGCTCGAGAATGCGCCCCGGTTCGATCGAGACATCGTGCCCGATCACGCTGCCGCTCCCGACGGAAGCGCGAGCACCGATATGGGCGCGGCTGGCAACGATCGATTCATCGATTCGTACATCATCACCGACCATAACACCATCCCAGAGCACGGAGTCGCGGACGACCGCTCGCTCGCCGATATGCGTGCCGGCGCCGAGGACGACGTTGGGGCCGATGCGCGCGGTGGGAGCGACCACTACCCCTTCGTCGGCGTGGACCGGCTGAGCGACGCCGGGATGGCCGCGCAGTGCCGCCGAGCCCGCCCCGGTGATGCCGGGCTCCAGAATCAGCGGCATCGTCCCGGCGAGAATATCGCGATGGGCGGCCAGATAGGCCTCCGGACGGCCGAGATCGAGCCAGTAGTCGGAGGTCGTGTAGGCATAGAGCGGGCGCAGCCCGGCGATGAGCGCAGGGAAGGTCTCGCGCTCGATGGAGACCGGGCGGCCAGCCGGAATTGTGGCGAGGACCTCGGGCTCGAGCAGATAGGTACCGGCGTTGATCTCATCGGTCGGGGCACTCCCCGGCGCCGGTTTCTCGACGAAGGCTTCGATCCGCCCGCTTGCATCGTGGGCGACGCAGCCGAAGGCCGAAGGATCGGCGACGTGGATGGGGTGGAGCGTACCGATGCCGCCGTGCGCTCGATGCGCCGCGAGCATCGCGCGCAGATCGAGGCTGGTGAGGATATCGCCGTTGAGGACGAAGAACGGCCCGGTGATGTAGCGCTCGACGTTTTTCAGCGCGCCGGCAGTGCCGAGCGGGCTTTCCTCGATCACGTAGGTGAACTGCATATCGAAGCGCGAGCCGTCGCCGAAATAATCGAGAATCGGTTGCGGCAGGTAGCCGGCCGGGAA
>JBMFXH010000042.1:5744-12498 GCA_049964475.1 Vulcanimicrobiaceae bacterium | reverse complement strand
GCAACTCGCTGCGCATCGCGCAATCGCAACAGGCGCTTCCGGCGTTCGCGCACCGGGACCCGCGAACCTAACGACGACGCCGGCGTCCCTTCCTCCGAACTATATTCGAAGAAGCCGACGCGGTCGAGCCCTGCGCGAGCGATCCATTCTTCCAAATACGCCACGTGCTCTTCGCGCTCGCCCGGAAACCCGACGATGAACGTCGAGCGCATCGTCATCCCCGGAACGCGTTCGCGGAACGATTCGATAATTTCCAGATAACGTTCGCCGTTCCCGGGCCGGAGCATCGCCCGCAGCACCTCCGGATGAGCGTGCTGGAGCGGCATATCCATGTACTTGCACACCTTGGGCAAACGTGCCATTGCTTCGATCAGTTCGCTATCGACGGTCGCCGGATACAGATAGAGCAGGCGTATCCACTCGAGGCCGTCGATTTCGTGCAAGCGCTCGAGCAGCGCGGCGAGCCCTCCGCGACGATGGCCGCGATCGCGTCCCCACATGGAGGTGTCCTGCGCGATTAATATGAGTTCGCGGGTCCCCGCAGCGGCGAGCGCCCGCGCCTCGGCGAGAATCGACTCCTCGCTGCGGCTGCGAAAGCCGCCGCGCAACTGCGGAATAATACAGAACGTGCACGGATGATCGCAACCCTCGGCGATCTTCAAGTAGGCGGTTGCCTGTGGCGTGGTTATGAGGCGCGGAAGAAAATCATGCTCGGGTTCGGCATCGAACGCCAGACGCACGGGCTTGCTCCCCGCCTGGACGTCGTCGAGCAACTCGACGATCGAGGCATACGAACCGGTTCCGATGACGCCGTCGATCTCCGGGATGAGCGATTGCAACTGTTCGCCATATCGTTGCGCGAGGCACCCTGCGACCACGAGTTGCTGGCCGGCGCGCTTACGTTGCGCCCGCTCCAGAATCACCTCGGTCGATTCGGCCTTCGCCGGATCGATGAATGCACAGGTATTAATGACGACGGTATCGGCAGCATCGGCATCGCTCTCTAATTGCCAGCCTGCAGCGCCGAGCTTCGCGATCATTACCTCGGTATCGACGAGGTTTTTCGCGCACCCCAAACTCACGAAGGAAACCGACGGCATCGCGACGGCTCCTAGCGGTAATTCACGAACTGCAACGGCAGCTCGAAATTTGAAGATTTCAGCGAAGCGATCACCGCTTGAAGATCGTCGCGATTTTTTCCGGTAACGCGGATCTGTTCGTCTTGGTATTGCGCGCTGACTTTCAACTTGAGCGCCTTGATGCGTTCCATCAATTCCTTACTCTTGTCTTTGGGTATGCCGTTGCGCAGAACTATTTTACAGCGCACCATCGAATTTGCTGCCGGTTCGTTGGTGCCCATTTCAAAGGCTTTTATATCGATGCCGCGCTTTGTCGCCTTCGCCTGCAACATGTCGACGACGTTGCGCATTTTCAACTCGTCGTCGGCCAGGATGGTGATGCTCTTGTCGTCGGATTCCACGGTAGTTTTACTGTTGCGAAAATCGAAGCGCGTCTCGATCTCTTTTCGCGTCTGGTTGAGCGCGTTATCGAGTTCTTGACGGTCGATTTTCGAGACGATATCGAATGAGGCTTCGCTCGGCATTACAGCGTAAAAGTCCGTTCCACGACAACGCCGGCACCGCCTAAGGGCCCGACATTCTTACCGTCGGCGTTCAACGTGACGGCAGCCGCGTTTCCGACGCGCACGGTGACATGCTTCCCTCGGAACGCACGCTGCGTACCGGCGGGAAACGTCCCCACCATGCTAACATTCCCGTCAACGGTAACCCGCAGCCACGAAGTCCCCGAAAGGGTAACAAGCAGCGTCCCCGGTCCGGGAACGATCGTGCCGGGGCTCGGGCTCGTTGCCGGGCTCGGGCTCGTGCCGGGGCTCGGGCTCGTGCCGGGGCTCGGGCTCGTGCCGGGGCTCGAACTCGTGCCGGGGCTCGGACTCGTGCTGGGGCTCGGACTCGTGCTGGGGCTCGAACTCGTGCCGGGGCTCGGACTCGTGCTGGGGCTCGAACTCGTGCCGGGGCTCGGACTCGGGCTCGTGGCCGGGCTCGCGAGCGCCACGGGGCTCGCCGGCTGCCCGGAGTTCACCACCGAGTAGGCGAGGTACGCAACGAGGAGGACGGCGAGCACGCCGGCGGTCCAAAGCCAGGGAGCGAGCGAACGTTTTCCGGCCGCGCTCGCGGAGGCACTCTCGGCGGCCTCACGCTCTCCGCTTGCCTCGGGGGAGTTCCAGACGGCGGGGCTGCCGGCGTACTCTCGAAGGGCCTGCTCGACATCGAGATTGAGAAAGGTCCCGTAGGTTCGGATAAAGCCGCGGACATAGACCGCCGCCCCGATTCGATCCCACTGCTCCTCTTCGATCGCCGCGAGATAGACCGAGCGGATGCGGGTTTGCTCGGAAACCTCCGCCAACGTGAGGCCCCGGCCCTCACGTGCAACCCGAAATCGTTCTCCAAGCGCCGCCATTAGCGCTTGTGGTTAGCCTTGTCAACCCGTTATCCTCGTATAAAGCTATGGCAAAGATGCGTGTGATTGCCGCGATGAGCGGCGGGGTGGATTCGGCAGTCGCGGCCGCCCTGTTGGCCGAACAGGGCTACGAAGTCATCGGGGTGACGATGCGGATGTACGAAGCGACCCGGCCGGCGCACGCCAAGAGCTGCTGCGGTATCGACGATTTCGACGACGCCAGGCGCAGTGCCGCGATCCTCGGGATTCCCCATTACGTACTGGATTTCGAGGAGGCGTTTCGCCGAAGCGTCATCGAGCGATTCGTCGACGAGTACGCAAGCGGACGGACCCCGAACCCATGCGTCAGCTGTAACAATCACGTCAAACTCGGCACGTTGCGCAATTACGCCGATCGTATGGATGCTCGTTACGTCGCGACCGGGCATTACGCGCGGATCGAGCATCGCGAGGACGGCCCGCACCTCTATCGGAACCCTTCGGCAAAAGATCAGGCGTATGCGCTGGCGCAGCTCACGCGCGAACAACTCGATCGTCTGTTGCTTCCGCTCGGGCGACTCGACAAAGCGCAAACGCGAGAACATGCGCGTCGCTTCGGTTTGCCGATTCATAATAAAGCCGAGTCGCAGGATATCTGTTTTGTCGAAGGCGGTGATTACCGCGATATTCTTGCGCGCGTTCGACCCGGATTGCAGCGAGCGGGCGAACTTGTCGACACCGGCGGCGCAGTCCTCGGCACGCACGACGGCGTCGCAAACTTTACCGTCGGCCAGCGCGCTCCGCTCGGAGGCTCCTCCGAACCGAAGTACGTTATTCGGCTCGATGCTGCGAGTAACACGGTCGTGGTCGGACGTGGTGAAGATCTACTTGCGGACGGCTTACATGCAGATGAGGTCAACCTTATTTGCAGCGAAGGCTTTGCGAAAGGGCGCGACGTCGACGCGATGATTCGCTACCGCAGCACGCCTGCGCGCGCACATGCGAAACGCGAGCTCGACGGGTCGCTCTCGCTCTCGTTCAGAGAACCGCAACGCGCTATCGCACCGGGACAGCTTGTTGCATTCTTCGCTCCCGACGACGACGAGGTGCTTGGGGCCGCAACGATTCGCGACGCTATTGTCGCATAATTCGACGGGGAGCGAGTAAGCGAACGCCGAAAGGTGCGTCTCTCAAGAAAGTTGAGGTACGTGACGAATGATGCGAGCAACCGCAACGGCGCTCTTCGCTCTTCTCTTCTTCAGCAGCTGTTCGAAAACAGCCACGACCGCCACATCGGCGGCAACCGGCGCGACTGCCGCACCGGCAACGAAAACTACGAGCGCTCCGATCGATCGTAAAGCGACGGCGCCCCCGCTAGAGCACTCCACAAAAGCAAACCCGAGCCCTACCGGTGCAACGCCGACGACGAGCGTTCGCGCCGCAACAAAGGTTTCGGCACCTACGGCAAAGCCGTCACCGCATGAAACGTCGCAAAAAGTAGCGACGGCTCGCGCGACTTCGGCCGCGACCGCGACTGCCGCGAGCATCCCGGCAAAGAGCGCTGCGCCCAAAAGCACCGCGGCTCCGGCCGCGGCCGGTACGCCTGCAGTCGTTGCCGTTGTCGGCAATATCGCCAACGGGCGGCAGCTGTACGAACAGCATTGTGCGAACTGTCACGGAGCCGACGCGCAGGGCGGCATGGGCCCCTCGCTACAAAACGAAGACGCCCGTAAAAACCTCGCTCAAACCGTCTCCTGGATCGAACACCCCGCGCTCCCGATGCCGAACCTCTATCCCGGAACGCTTAGCGCAAAAGACGTCCTCGACATCGCGACCTACGTGCAGTCGCTAAAATAGCAAAAAAGCGTCCGAGGCGAAGAGATCGGAAGGCTCACCTCTCGGTTGTCGGCCAATCGGAGGCCGGCGTTATACCGATTCGGGCGTGCGCCCGTTCGTAAAGATTCCCATGGCGTGGAAGCCCGAATCGACGAAATGTACCTCCGCGGTCACCGCACGCGCAAGATCCGAGGCGAGGTAGACGGCCGTTTTACCGACGTCTTCCGGAGTCACATTGCGACGCAGGGGCGATTCTGCAGCCACCGCATCAAGAATGTAGCGCAGCCCATGCACCTGTCGCGAGCTGGCAGTTGAAATCGGCCCGGCGGAAATCGCGTTAACGCGGATGCCGCGCGGGCCAAGATCGTATGCGAGATAGCGCACGATCGCTTCGAGTGCTGCTTTCGCGATGCCGGCCAAATTGTAGTTCGGCACGATTGCCGTCGACCCCAGATACGTCAAAGCAATGATGCCGGCGTCGTCATTAAAAAGATCCACGAAGGCATTTGAAAGTGCGATCAACGAGTAGGACGAAATGTCGAGCGCAAGCGCAAAGCCGTTGCGCGATGTCGTGTAGACCTTTCCTTTCAAATCTTCTTTATTTGTATAGGCGATCGAATGAACCAGCACATCGAGGCGGCCATAGTCTCGTCGTACGGCGGCAGCTAATTCGCCGAGCGCTTCGTCGGAGGTGACATCGCACGGATAGCAGTGCGCCCCCCCGAGTTCGGCGGCAAGTTTTTCTACCTCATCTCGAACGCGCTCTCCCTGGTAGATAAAACACAAACGCGCGCCGTGCGAGTGAAAAGCCCGTGCGATGCCGGTTGCGATCGACCAACGATTAGCAACGCCGGTGATCAATGCAATTTTACCGTCCAAAAGTCCCATATAGCCTCAGTATGCGCCGATGAGTATGCAAGAGCCTCTTGCCGGTTAGGCCTCGGTCATCTTGGAAATAACATCGGCTGCGGTATATGAGAGCCGGCCGGGCGAAAGGAAACGCTCGATCTCCGCCAGCTCGTCCCCGGAGGTAACGATACTCGGCTCGATATCCCCGCCTTCACGCGTCTGCGGAAGCCCTACTGCCGCCAGCAGCGCGTTGCAAATACACTTGCGTCCGACGGTGTCCTCGATATCGCCGCCTTTAGCGACGTAGATATTCGCCGGTTCGCTCGGACAGCGATAAGCGAGCCTCCCCGATGACGTTTTGTAGGCTTCACGCAGATATCCAAGGTCGCAGATGCGCGCGCGGCCTTCATACACGTCTTCCTGTGATAAAGTTCCCTCTAGCTGCGCGACCTTAAAGGGAAACCCCGTTGGCGAGGCCAGCGGATCGGTTCGAACGTGTACTTTGCGCGCAAGTGCGTCCCCGACCAGCGCGCGTTTATAATCATCCCGTAGCGACGATTCCGTGCAAAATGCAAAGGCGGTTCCGATCTGGACGCCCTTCGCTCCCGCGGCGAGCGCCGCGCGCAGCTTCTCAGGAGAGCTATATCCGCCCGCGAGCCAAAACGGCAGGCCTAAGGCACGTATTTTTTCCAGGTCAACGTTGTCGCGTTCGCCGTAAATGATCTCTCCGCTTTCGTCGAGTTGCAGTTTGCCGCGCGGAGGCGCATTGTGCCCTCCCGCCGTCGGTCCTTCAATGACGAAACCATCGACCCGCCCGCCGGTTTTCTTCACCATCGTCGTCGCTAGCGTGTTCGACGCGATGATCGCGAGAAACTTCGGACGCTTCAGTGGGGGAAGGTCGCGTTCCATGAACTCGCGCGGAGCAAATCGCAGCGTCGTATCGTCAGCCTCTCCAGCTCCGCTGACGGCGAGAGGATACGTTGCGCTCTCGTGGTTGATAAATCGATCGATGACATCGGGAATCTTCAGTGGAATCCCGGCCCCCATAAGGATGTAGCCGACCCCGGCGAGCATCGCGCCGTAAATCGACGAGAGGTGCGGGAACTGGATTTTTTCGAGATAATTGATCCCGACCGGATTATCGTGGCCTTCGCGAGCAAGGAAGACTTCGACAAAGTTCGCGAGCATGCAGAGCACTTGGATTTTCGAAGAGCTTTGCTTTACGGGCATCGGCAGCGTCTTGTATGGCTGGTTTGATGCCCTGCCGCCCGGAATGTAATAGGCCTTCCAAACGCGTTCTACCAGGTGCTGAAACGGAAATCGCTCGACTCCCCGCCGCATGTGCCCGCCTGGGTCGCCATCTTGCAGGCGCCGGGCAAAAATCTGATCGAGAGCCACACCCGAAACAACGCCGAGTTGGCCAAGCCCTGAAACGGCACCAGCCAACCGCCAGCTCGAAACGCCGACGCCCATGCCGCCTTGGATCACAGGCAGAAGGTCGTGACCCCGGATTCGAAGTCGCGGAAACGGGGTGTTGATCATGGAATCACCCTCGGCAACGGAATGTGACTGGCAAAATCGGCCCGACAGTTCTGGGTCGGGGTTTTCCTGA
>JBMFXH010000042.1:0-5734 GCA_049964475.1 Vulcanimicrobiaceae bacterium | reverse complement strand
ATTTGAGTCGCCACCGAGGGATTCCCGCAGTTTTCGGGAGCTCGGCAAGCCGAGGCGGCGGTTTGGCACGAAATAAAGTCGCTTCGGTCGTGCCATGAGATTCGCCCGTCGGGCTCGTTCGCTGAGCACTCCATCAACGGCGTCGATCGGGTGCTACGTCATACCACGTTGCCGCGAGCGAGCAGCATTATCACGCGTTCATCCGGCAAATGCCCGTTATGCAACGTCGATGCGATGCGCCCGAACCACCGTATCACGCAGTCGCGAGCGCAGGCTCCGAACGTAGGTTCCAATACGTGTCGCGAATCACCGGGCGGAAGCCCGCCCCGATAATCGCATGCTCTAAGTCGCGGCGCGTCGCTTCGTTGGTCGACCCGGCGTCGTGCACGACTTGTTCTTCGAGAATCGTGCCGCCCATATCGTCACACCCATAAAGCAGTGCGAGTTGCCCCATCTTTAGGCCCGGCGTCAGCCACGAGGCCTGAAGATGCGGAAAATTATCGAGGAAGAGCCGCGAGATGGCAAGCACGCGCAAATACTCCAGGCCGGTAGCCTCTTTGCCGCGCAATGGCGTCTTAAACGGGACGTAATACCACGGAATGAACGCGGTGAAGCCATGCGTCTCATCCTGCAAGTCGCGCAGCACCCGCATGTGCTCGATCCGTTCCTCGGGCGTCTCGATCGATCCGAACATCATCGTCGCCGTCGTCGGCATGCCGAGTTGCTGCGCCTCGCGCATCACGCCGATCCAGGCCTCGGGAACCACTTTTCGCGCGGAGATTCGTTTGCGAACCCGCTCGACGAGAATCTCTGCGCCCGCACCGGGAAGCGATTTCAGCCCGGCGGCCTGCAAGCGCTGCAACACCTCGCGCGTCGAGCAGCCCTCGACCTTCGCGATCCCGACGATCTCGGAGACGGAGAGCGAGTGGATATCGACCTCGGGGTACTCGCGGCGCACGCGCTCGAACAACGCTTCGAACCACGCGACGCCGAGCTCGGGGTTCACCCCGCCTTGAATCATGATCTGCGTCGCCCCTTGGTCGGCGGCAAATTTCACCCGTTCGAGCACGCGGTCGTGCGACATCGTGTAACCTTCTTTGTGCTGCTCCGGCCGGAAAAATGCGCAGAACGTACAGTGCACGTTGCAGACGTTCGTATAATTTATGGTGGTATCGATGACGTACGTAACGGTGTCGCCGGGATGAATCGCGAGCCGGCGCGCGTGTGCCGCCGCGCCGAGATCGTGGAGCGTCGCTTCGTGATAGAGGCGAACGCCTTCATCGAAACTCAAGCGACCGCCGGTGGCGGCCCGGTCGAGCAAGTCAACCAGCGAGGGCATCGGTCACCTCCGGTGCGACGAGGGGAATCTGCGGAATCGCGCCGATCGCGTGAAGCTCGCGACAATAAGCTGCGAGCCCGCTGCGCGCGGCGGCATGAAACGTAAAATTGAGCTTCTCGTAATAGTCTTCATAAAAGCCGGGCGCACGCTTGAAACGTTGTTGCGCTGCGGCGATTACGATCGGCATATTGCGCTTCGACCATGTCAACGCGTCGGTCAAAGCGTCCATACATGCGCGCACCTCTTCGCGGCGCTCGTCGACGATCTCTCTCCGAGCTGCCCAGACCGCGAACACGGTCTGTTGCCCGGTCCACTCGTGCCAAAGCGTACCGAGATCGTAGACCTGCGATCGCGGAAACTCTTCTAATGCGTCGATCGCCGCATCGCCGATCAAGAGGGCCGGAAAGCCGCGACGCGCGCGCTCGATCGGCCGTTCGTCCTCAACGTAGGACGGCGCGATGCAATAACGACGCTCGAGCAGCACCCGCAGAAGGTTTCGGCCGCTCGCAGATTCTTGCGTCACGAAAATTTGCGTATTCTCGAGAAGAGCCGGCGGCGTCTGGGAGACCAGCACGACCGAAACGACTTCATCGCGCGCGCCGATGCAAAGATCGGGAAGCAATGCGAGGCGGTCGGCATTGCGTGCCCACGCAAATGCACTAATCGGCGCGAGATCGAGTTCGCCCGCAAGCAGCATCCGATTCAGGCTCGTAGGGACATCTTCGTGCAACGTTCCCGGATACTCGATGACGCGCTCGTCGAAAGCAGCGAAAATCGGCAGATCGTTCGTGTATCGAATGCGACCGCACTTAAGCATCGGGGTTCCAATCGTGCGCAAACGTCTCATAGGTGGAGTTTCGGCGCACCGGGGTATAGCCGGCGTTTTCGATTAAGCGACGGAACTCACGGTCGTCGACATACTGCCCGGAGCGCGTTCCGGCGGCATGGTAGATCATCTCTTCGTCGGTCGAGCCGTGCGTGCCGTCCATGTCATCTGCGCCGAATTCCAACGCAACCTGGCAAACGTGGAGGCCTTGAATCATCCAATAAGCTTTGATGTGTTCGAAGTTATCCAGCATCAAGCGGGCAACGGCGAAGGTTTTGATATCGTCGATGCCGCCGGTCCAACCGCAGTAACTCAGTTCGTTTCCGTCCGGATGGTACGCGAGCGGAATAAAAGCATTAAAACCCGGAGAGCGACGTTGCGATTCGCGCAAGCGCATCAAGTGATCGATGCGATCTTCGATTGACTCGATATGCCCGTAGAGCATCGTGGCGTTGCTCGCGATCCCCTGCCGATGGAGTTCTTCGTGGACTTCGAGCCATTGCGCTGCGGTAACCTTATTCGGGCAGATCTTCTTGCGCGTCTCTTCTGCAAAAATCTCGGCCGCACCGCCGTTGACGTTGTCGAGCCCCGCCTCTTTTAACTGGGCGACGACCGCTGGATAGCTCAACCGATGACGGCGCGCCATATAGTCGATCTCGGCGGCGGTAAAGAGCGAGAGCTGAACGTGCGGTAATTCGGCCTTGAAGCGGCGCATCAACGGCAGCCAGTAATCCAGCGAGAGCTGGCGCGGATCGTGTCCGCCGACGATGTGGAGTTGGTTGAAGTTCCGACCGGTCTCGGTCGCTTTCTCGAAAACCTGATCGGGGGTCATCCGAAAGACCCGCGCTTTTTCCTTAAATTCATCGGCTGCAAACGAGCAGAACGTACATCCTGCGTAGCAGACGTTGGTCGAGTTGATATAGCGATTCAAAACGTAATAGACGCGGTCGCCGCTCTTCTTCTGTTTCTGCTCGCGAGCCAGTCGCCCTAACGTGTGAAGATCGCGCGTCGCGTAGAGCGCGAGCCCATCTTCAAACGAAAGCGAATCGCCCGCCGCGATCTTTTCCTCGATCTTCGCCAGCGCAGGGTCGCCGGCCACCGTCGCAACGCTCATTGACGACGATGCTATGCCCGCGGAGAGGTGGCGCCTACCACCTTTATCGTCTCGAGCACCGCAGCGAGCGCAAAGATCGCCGCCAAGCCGACGAAGGTGCCGCCGAGCAGGTCGCTGGGGTAGTGCGCTCCGAGCGCAAGCCGCGACCAAAGAATGGCGAGCCAGAGCAGAACGAGCAGGCCGGTGAGGGCGAGCCGAAGCGCCCGAGGAAGCTCGCTGCGTGCAATGAGGTACGCCCACAGCAGATAGAAGCCGCAGGAGATCGCGGCATGCGAACTTGGATACGAAAACGAGGTCTCGTGATGGATTACCCAGTCGGTGCGACGCGGGCGTTTGAAGAGATGCTGCAGGAACGCATCGGCCCGCCACGAGAGCAGCAGCGAGATCAGCGAGAACGCGATGCGTCCGCTCCACGTACGAAAAACGAATGCCGCGACGATGAGCGCCACGCCCAGAGGCGCTAGCACCTCCGGACGCGCGATCAAGGTGAAGTCCCACGCAAGGTGCGCGTGAATGCCGACGATCGCGTGCGCGAAAGCCATAATCGGCGCGGGCTCGCCGAATCTCATCACGAGCGACCCCAGCAAAAAGGCCGCTCCGAACGACAGCAGTGCTGCGGCGGCATAGAGCGCGGAGCGGCGGTAAGGGCCCATCAATCGAAGAGCCCTTGTTGCGAGCCTTCACCTTTGCCCATGCGCGGCGCAAGCAATTCGAGATCGCCGAGCGAGAGCCCGATCTTGCGCGGCTTCGTCCCTTCGTGCGGGCCGACGACCCCGAAATCTTCGAGTTGCTTCATCACGCGTACCGCGCGCGGATGTCCGATGGAAAATTGCGCTTGCAAGGCCGCAGTCGAAGCAACGTTGCTTTCGATAATAAACTTCGCCGCATCGTAGCAAAGCGAATCGACCTCGCGCTTACCGTTCTCTTCTTCATCGGTGACCGGCACCAACTCGACTTCGAGTAAATTCTCCGGACGTGCCTGCCGTGCCCAGAATTCGACCAAACGCGTCACCTCGGGACCGGAGATCAGCGCACCTTGCGCGCGCATCGGTTTGGGGGCGTCGATCGGCAAGAAGAGCATATCGCCGCGTCCGAGCAAACGTTCGGCGCCGGCTTGATCGAGAATCGTACGCGAATCGACCTGCGAGCTCACGGCGAACGCGATGCGCGAGGGAATATTCGCTTTGATGAGCCCGGTAATAACGTCGACCGAGGGGCGCTGCGTCGCAACGATCAGGTGGATACCCGTCGCGCGCGCGAGCTGCGCCAGCCGCATGATGGTCGTCTCGACGCGCGACGGCGCAACCAACATGAGATCGGCGAGCTCGTCGATGATAATCACGACGAACGGCAGGCGTTCGTCGGGATATTTTGCGTTGTACTCTTCGATCTTTCGCACGCCCGCCTTGGCGAAGCGTTCGTAGCGCGCGTCCATCTCGCGCGTCATCTCTAAGAGCGCACCCGCGGCGACCTTCGGATCGGTGATGACCTCCTTAATGAGGTGCGGGATGCCGTTATAGACGGTGAGCTCGACGCGTTTGGGATCGATCATCAAAATTTGCACTTGGTCGGGGGTCGCCGCAACAAGCAACGATGCAACGATCGTATTGAGGCAGACGGACTTCCCCGATCCGGTCGCGCCGGCGACCAAAAGATGCGGCATCTTCCCAAGATCGCCGAAGACCGGGCGACCGGTGATATCTTTTCCTAACGCCATCCACAGCGGCGGAATCTGCCCGCGATTGGGAAGCGCTTCGAGAATCTCGCGGATCGCAACGACCGAGACGTTCGCGTTGGGAACCTCGATACCGACGGCGGATTTCCCGGGGATCGGCGCCTCGATGCGGACGCTCGTCGCCGCGAGCGCGAGTGCGAGATCGTCGGCGAGCGAGGCGATGCGCGATATTTTTACGCCGCGCTCCGGGCGCAATTCGTAGCGCGTAATCGAAGGACCGCGCTCGATGTGCATCACTTTCGCGCCGACGCCGAACGAGGCGAGCGTATCTTCGAGCACGTGCGCCCGATTGGTTTCGTCGACGACTTGGCGTGCGGGTGGGTCGAAGAGGGCGAGATCGGGCAGTCGGTACGTGCGCGCGCGCGCAGCCGGATCGGGGGCTTGGTACTCTCCCTCGAGCGGGGCGGGCCGAATTCGTGCCGGGACCGGAGCCGGAGGCTCGGCGACGTGCGCCGTTTCGTCGTAAGGAACGCGCTCCGGGCGAGCGACGCTCTCCGGGGACGCGCCGCGCGGAGGCTCCGGCGCGGGCAACGCCGGCCGGGAAAAATTCGGCAGCCGCCACTGCGGAAGCTCGAGTTCGGGAAGCCGGATCTGCGGGAGCCGGATCCTGGCGAAGAGCGCGCCGACGGCGCCGAGAACCGGTTTGAGGCGGAGATTCGCAAGCCACATCGTCAGCACGAGAGCCGACAGAATGAGGAATAGGGCACCGCCGAAGCCGCC
>JBMFXH010000041.1:0-12696 GCA_049964475.1 Vulcanimicrobiaceae bacterium | reverse complement strand
GGGCGTAATCGTAAAGGCGATCAGCAAGGAGGCGATCATCGCGATGGGGACGTTGAGTGGGATGGGGCGCATGTACGGGCCCATCATTCCGGTGACGAAGAGCATCGGGAGGAACGAGAGTACGACGGTGATCGTCGCGAGCGTGGTGGGGTTGCCGATCTCTTCGACGGCGAGCACCGTCGCTTCGGCTTTGGAGCGATGCGGATTGACGACGTGGTAGTGGCGGTGGATATTCTCGACGATCACGATTGCCTGATCGACGAGCAGACCGAGAGAAAGAATGAGCGCAAAGAGGGTGATGCGGTTGATCGACTGCCCGTCGATCATCCCGATTCCCAAGGTGACGAAAAGCGTTAACGGAATTGCCGTCGCAACGACCAGCGCCTCGCGCCATCCAAGAACGAAGAGCAGAGCGACGACGATAACGATCGCTTCGAGCAGACGTTGGATGAGCTCGTTGACGGCAAGATTCGCCTTATTGCCGTCGTTTCGCGTGACGTCGAGCGTCACGCCGGGCGGCAGGGTGATGCTTTTTACGCGGCTGAGGATCGCGTCGGCGACCGTGACGGCATTCGTCCCGGCTTTCTTCGCAATAGCGATGCTGACCGATGCTTGGAGATCTTGCGGCGCACCTTTCGTTCCGGCACCGTAAGCAAAGCCGGTCGCGCTCTCGCGCGGGGGAAGCCCCATGCGCACCGATGCAACCTGCCCGAGGGTGACGGGCTCTCCGTCGCTGACGTTGACGATTTGGCCGCGCACTGCATCGAGCGAGGTGAGCGCATCACCGGCGCGAACCGCGAGGCTCTCGCCGTTATTGTGTAATGCTCCGACGGCTTGCACGGTATTGCTCGCGCCTAGCGCCGCCGCGATCTGCCCGGGAGAGATTCCGAACGCAGCGAGTTTGACCGGGTCGAGGCGAACGTTGACGACCTTCGGGCGCCCGCCGAAGGTCTGCACCGTCGAGACTCCCGGAATCGCGCGAACGTCGGCGATGACGCGTTGTGCGGTTTGGTAGAGCTGGCCGCGATTGTAACGACGGCCGTGAAGATTGAGGACGACGATGGGAACGTCGTCGACCGAGAGCGGCGTGATGACCGGGTGCGAGGCGCCGGGCGGGAGATCGCCGAGATGCGCGTTCACTTGGTCGTAGAGCGCGACGAACGATTTGCTCGGGCTCTCGCCGACGTGAAAGAGGACGGTGAGCATCGAGTAGTCTTGGGTCGTCGTTGCGTAGATGTGGCTGATGCCGGGAACTTCTTGCAGCACGCGTTCGCCGCGTTCGGTCACCAAGCGCTCGACCTCGCGCGCGGATCCGCCGGAGTACTGCGTGAAAATCGTTGCCGCGGGCATCGTAATCTCGGGGTTCTCTTGCCGCGGCGTTTGTAAAATAGCGAAGATGCCCCAGACCGAGATCGCGATGACGATCGTCGGCGTGAGTTTCGAGGTGAGGAAATAGCGGGCGAGGCGTCCGATTCCGGTCAATGGTTTCATCGAGTCACGACCGTCACGGCGGCCCCGTCGGTAAGTTCGGCGAGGTTGCTGGTGGCGATCGTCGTCCCGTCGGCGAGCCCGCTCACGATCGCATAGCGCGTGTTGCTGACGACCGAATCGACCGGGACGAACGCGGCTTTCCCATTGCGGACGACAAAGACGCCGCTCTGGCCGGCGCGTTCTACCAACGCCGAGAGTGGAACCCGCGTGCCGCGAGCACTCCGAGCCGGGACGATCGCACGAGCGAACATTCCGGGGAGCAGGCCCGGGCGAGCGGGAAGATCGATACGCAAGAGTGCCGAGCGCAGCGCCGGATTATCCGAAGGAACCACCGAGCGAACCGTGCCTTGCAACGTGCTGCCGCCGAGCGCATCGACGCGGACGGCGATCTGCTGCTGCGCGTGGAGCGCGGCGGCATTTTCGAGCGGAATCGCCACCTTCAACTCGAGCAGCCCATCGCTTTCGATGCGTGCTACCGGGCTGCCGGCGCCGACGACTTCACCCTGGCGCACGAACGTCTGCGTGACGATACCGCTAAACGGCGCGGCGATCGTGGCATCGTTGACCGGAACGCTCGCTGCGGTAACGCCGGCTTGGGCGGCGGCCTCGCCGCCGGAGGCGGCTTGGACCTGGGCCCGTGCTTGTGCGAGTCCCGCGCGCGCGATCTCGAGCTGCGCCTGCACTTGGTCGCGTTGTTCTTTGGAGATCGCGCCCGCCGAATAAAGATTTCCCATGCGTTGGGCGGTCTTGGCGGCGAGGTCGTAGCGGCTTTGCGCTTGCTGCAAACCGGCGAGCGCCGCTCTCGAACCGGCACCCGCGGCGTTCGCTCCGGCGCGTGCGCCGGCGAGCATCGCTGCGTATTGCACGCTATCGACGCGTGCGAGCACCGTCCCGGCGGCGACGCGATCGCCTGCATGAACCGCTACGAGGTCGATGCGACCCGGTGTCAGCGCTCCGACGGTCGCGCGGTGAAGCGCGACGAGCGATCCGGAGAAATCGGTCGTCGCCGCGATCGACCCACTCTGCACGGTCGTCGTGTGAACCTCGATTGCAGGCGTTGCTTGCTTTGCAGAATCACTTCCACCGCACGCCGAGAGAGCGAGCGTGAACGTGACCGCGAATGCTGCGGCGGCACTACGCTTCACGCGTTTTCCCTCCGATGCCGATCGCTCCGAGAATATTCGACATCATGCACCAGCCGGTCAGCGACGACTGAAGCAGGTTCGCGCCGACGAACGCCGTGAGCCAGAGCCAACGACGATCGAGCAATGAGAGCGCGAGGCTCGCGAGCACGAAGGTGCCTGCGATGCCGCGGACCGCGGCCTCGACCTTCCAGCCACGCTCGCGCGCCGGGCACATGAGTGAGTCGGTGAAACGCATTCGAGAAACTCCCAAAGAAGACGCAAGGAACGTTTGGATAATACCATACCCCCTAGGGTATTGCAAGATGCGGGGCTACGGGGTAGAGTATCGGCATGGCAAAGCAACGGACGGGCGTGCCCGCCGAAGGACAGGGCAGCCTCGATGCGGCGACCGCCGGTGACGTGCTGATGCGCCTACGTCGCGTCGAAGGGCAGATTCAAGGGATCGGCCGGATGATCGAACAGGGGCGCGATTGTCATGCGATCGCCCAGCAAATGGGTGCGGCGAAAGCGGCGTTGGAGCGGGCGACGGTGCAACTGATGACTTCGAGCCTCGTCCAATGTCTCAAGCCGGGAAAGAACGGTTCGATCGATCAACAGGAGATCGCGCGGCTCACCGATACGTTTGCGAAGATCCTCGGCTGATCTCGGCGTCGGTCGCCGGGCGAATCGAACGGACGCGCAGCAAACCGCGCGCGGAGTTCCCGAGGTAGATCGCCTCGGCCCGCGCGAGATCGCGCGGGAGAATCGTCGCTTCTTCGGCGCTACCGTCAGCGAGCAAGGTCGAGCGGAGAATACCCGGTAGAAGCCCTGCGTCCAGCGCCGGCGTGAGCAGCCGGCCGCCGCGGCGGATAAAAAGATTGGTGCGGCTGCCCTCCGTGAGCTCGCCGCGTTCGTTTGCGAGCAGTGCGTCGAAGCAACCCGCACGCTCCGCTTGAGCGGCCGCGCGTTCGTGTGCCGGCCGATACGAGCTCTTGATGCGTAACCATGGATCGTCGGAACGGACGCGCATCGGCGAGAGCGCGATATCGATTGCGTCGGGACGCTCCAAGGTCGCACGATGGAGCGAGAACGTGCCGCGGTTCCCGAGGCGCACGCGCAGCAGCGTCGGCATCGCGGCGGAGCCTCGGGCGTCGTCGATACTCGTTCGTAGCGCATCGAGGTCGAAGGTTATGCGTAGGCGCTGCGCCGCAGAGGCGAGCCGTTGCAGGTGGAGCTCGATCGTAGAGTCGGATGCGTCGCTTGCCAACGTCTCCCAAAGTTCGAAGGGTGCGGCCTCCCGGAGAAAGCGCAGTTTCGTATCGATCTCGCTGCGTTCGTCGGCCGTTCGCGAATCGCAGAGAATTCCGCCGCCGACACGAACGCAGGTGGAGGTGGCATCGCGCTGCACCGTGCGAATCGCAACGTTCCACCAGCCGCGGCGCTCGGGCGCGAGATAGCCGATGCTGCCGCAGTAGATCTCGCGTGGGCCTCCTTCGAGCCGCGCGATGTACTCCATCGCGGCGCGTTTCGGGGCTCCGGTAACGCTCGCGCACGGAAAAGTCGCTGCGAAGATCTCCGCAAGCGTTGGGGACCGGCCGAGATCGGCGCGCAGGGTCGAGGTCATCGTTGCAAACGTCGGGTAGCGCTCGATCTCGAGCAGTCGCTCCGTCTCGACGCGCGCTCCGAGGCGGTGCAGGTCGTTGCGCAGCACGTCGACGATCATGAGGTTCTCCGCGCGGTTCTTCTCGTTGAGGAGTTCCTCGCAACGGTCGAGTGCGGCAGTGCCTTTCATCGGCCGAACGACGAGCGTATCGCCCTCGAATCGGAGAAAGAGTTCGGGCGACCACGAAAGCGCAGTGCGCTCTTCATCCCGAACGAATGCCTGGTAACGCGCATCGGTCCGTGCGGCAATCGCCGACCAGAGTTCATAGGGATCGCCGGCGAGCGCAACGTGAAATGGTACCGAATAATTTACTTGATAGACCTCGCCGTCGCGAATCGCCGCGACGATCGCTTCGATCGCGCGCGCGTAGTCGGGCTCGGTAAAGAGCGGAAGCGGCGGCGCAAACTGCTCGATCTCCGTCGTGCCCCCCGCTCGAGGAAGCGGTTCTTTGAAGATGCCGATCGCGAGCAGCGGCCATGCGGCATCGACGGGGAGCGCGTGAAATGCCGAGCCGAGCGCATAATTCAGATAGCCCGCGATCCAATAGCCGTCGGCGAGTGCCCGCTCCGCTTCGGCGAGCGCATGCACCGCCTCGGCGAGGCTTCGGGCTCGCAGGGTAA
Organism: Vulcanimicrobiaceae bacterium; assembly: GCA_049964475.1. Lineage (GTDB taxonomy): Bacteria > Vulcanimicrobiota > Vulcanimicrobiia > Vulcanimicrobiales > Vulcanimicrobiaceae > JABEUX01. The sequence continues at coordinate 7,798 of JBMFXH010000041.1, read as the reverse complement.
CGAGGGGATCGCGGAAATCGAGTTCGTCGATCCCCGCACACGCAACGCGGAGGCTCACCGCCCTCACTGCTCCCGCCGCCCGCGTGCCCCCTGCCTCGCGGCAAGGATTGGCGGCGCGACGGCGTAAGGCCGCAGTCATGAAAACAAGCCACGAACTGACGCTGCGCGGCGTCATCATCGGCGCGGTCATCACGCTGTTTTTTACCGCGGCAAATGTCTACCTCGGCCTCAAGGTCGGGCTCACGTTTGCCTCGTCGATCCCCGCTGCGGTGATCTCGATGGCGATCCTCCGTTGGTTTAAAGATTCCAGCGTGCAAGAGAATAATATCGTGCAGACCGTCGCATCGTCGGCGGGAACGCTCTCGTCGATTATCTTCGTGCTGCCGGGGTTAGTGATGATCGGTTGGTGGACCGGCTTCCCGTTCTGGGAATCGTTCTCGGTTGCCGCGCTCGGCGGCATCCTCGGGGTCATGTATACGATCCCGTTGCGCCGCGCGTTGGTCACCAACTCCGATCTCCCGTATCCGGAGGGCGTCGCGGCAGCGGAGGTCCTGCGCGTCGGTGCGTCGTCGAAGAGCGGTGCCCGCGAGGGAGCCGCCGGACTGATCGCGATTCTCGCGGGGTCGATTGCGTCGGCGGCGTTTGCCGCGGTCGTTGCGACGCGCGTCTTCATCGGAGAGTTCGACGCCTATCGCCGTTTCGGCCATGCGACGACCGGAATCGGTATCTCGCTCTCGCTCGCGCTCGTCGGCGCCGGACACCTGATCGGGTTGAGCGTCGGGCTTGCAATTCTCGCCGGCATCGTCATCGCTTGGGGAATCTTGGTGCCGATTCTTACCGCGATCCATCCGGCGGTCGGCGGTTCGCCGATGGATGTCGCGATGGCGACCTGGTCGCACGACGTGCGTTTTATCGGCGCCGGGGCGATTGGGGTCGCCGCGATCTGGACGCTGTTGCAATTGCTCGCTCCCGTTCTCGAAGGTTTGCGCGGCGCACTCGCCGCAGCGCGGACGCGCAGCGAAGGGCGCGCGCACGAATTAGCGCAGACCGAGCGCGATATTCCGATCGGTATCGTCACCGGTGTCTCGGCGGCGCTGATGTTGCCGCTCGCGATCCTCTTGTTTATTTTCGTGCAGGGCGTGCTGCCGCCCGCGGTCGCGATACCCCTGATCGTGGTGGCGATTGTCTATATCGCCATCGTCGGGCTCTTCGTTGCGGCGATCTGTGGTTATATGGCCGGTTTGATCGGCTCGTCGAATAGCCCGGTATCGGGGCTCGCGATTCTCGCCGTGTTGGGAATCGCGCTCGTCGCAGTGTTCTTCGGCCACGGTCACCCCGAACTTACCAAACCGCTGCTGGCATTCGCGCTCTTCGTGACCACCGTCGTGATCGCGGTCGCAACGATCGCCAACGATAATCTGCAAGATCTCAAGACCGGCCAACTCGTCGACGCCACTCCGTGGAAGCAGCAGGTTGCATTGGTGATCGGCGTCATCGTCGGTGCGGCGGTCATTCCGCCGATTCTCGATCTCTTAGCACGCGGCTACGGTTTTATGGGCGCGGCAAATTTGCACGTCGCACCGGGCTCGCACCCGTTACCCGCACCACAAGCGATGCTCATCACCGCGTTGGCGAAGGGCGTACTCGGCGGGAACCTCGATTGGTCGCTCATCGGCATCGGTGCTTTGATCGGCGCGGTCGTCGTCGCGATCGACGAAGTCCTCCGCGCGACCGGTCGCGGAAAGCTGCCGCCGCTCGCCGTCGGGCTCGGGATCTATCTGCCGAGTTCGACGACCGCTCCGGTCGTCATCGGCGCATTATTGGGCTACTGGTACGAGCGCCGTTTGCGCGGCGAAAGCTTCGCCGATATCGGCAAGCGACTAGGGGTTTTGCTCGCCTCGGGATTGATCGTTGGGGAGAGCCTCTTCGGCGTCCTCTTAGCCGGGTTGATCGTCGCTAGCAACCGCGGCACTCCGCTCGCGCTCGTCGGCGACGGATTTGCCGTGCCGTCAGCAATTCTCGGGACGCTGGCATTTGCGGCGGTCGTCGGCGGACTCTACGCGTGGATGCGACGGCTCGCGCGAGGAATTCCCGGCGCATGAGCGCGCTCGATCTTCTCGGCCTCAGTGCGGGGACGCTGACGACGCTCTCGTTTATGCCGCAGATGCTGCGTATCGTCAAACGTCGCAGCGCCGACGATCTCTCCTACGGAGCGCTCGCGTTTTTTATCCTCGGAATTTCGCTCTGGGTGTGGTACGGCATCGCACTTCACTCGTTGCCGATTCTGCTGACCAACGCCGTGACGCTGGCGCTAAATTTCTCTATCCTCGTGCTGAAGATCGCCCACGACCGGCGCCGTGCTCTGGAATGAATCGTAGCGCGAGCCCGTCGATACAGTAGCGCAGGCCGGTCGGCTGCGGCCCGTCGTGGAAACGATGGCCGAGGTGCCCTCCGCAGCGCGAGCAGTGCACTTCGGTGCGAACCTCACCGATCAACTGATAATCTTTTTTGTACCGCACCGCCCCCGGCAGCACGTCCCAAAAGGACGGCCAACCCTCGCCTGCGTGATATTTCGTCGCCGAGCTAAACGCGGGCCGATTGCATCCGGCGCAGAGATAGCGCCCGGCGGCGAACTCTTTATCGAGCGGGCTTGAGTACGGCGCTTCCGTGCCGCCTTCGCGCAAAATTGCATATCGCGCGGGGCCGAGCCGTCGCAGCCATGCCGCCGGGCTCATCGCGACGGTATATCGTTCCGCGCGCGCGATGCTCGGCAGCGCTGCCGCCGCAACGAACGCGCTTGCGACATGGAGAAGCGTGCCGCGCGTCACGGTGCCGGAACGTGGCAAGCGATCGCGTTGCGCTCGAAGTAGCGCTGATGGTATGCCTCGGCGGGCCAGAACGTGGTTGCATCGACGATCTCGGTCGCGATCGGCTTGGAGAACGAGGCTTGCGCGGCGCGCTTGGAATCCTCGGCGATTTTCCGTTGCTCGGGTGAGAGTACGAAGATCGCCGAACGATATTGCGAGCCGATGTCGGGGCCCTGTCGATTCACTTGCGTCGCGTCGTGCATGCGCCAAAAATAGGCAACGAGATCGTCGTAACGTACCTTTGAGGGGTCGAAGAGTACTTCGACCGCTTCGGCGTGCCCCGTGCCGTGCGCGCAGACCTCGCGGTAGGTCGGGTTCTCGGTATGGCCGCCGATATAACCGCTGGTTACGGCGAGAACCCCGGGTACTTGGAGAAACCCGGCCTCGACGCCCCAGAAGCAGCCTGCTGCAAAGATCGCTTTCTCCGTCATATCACCGATTATAACGCGGTCGGAGCGAACTTGGATTCGACGGAGGTGGTTCTCGTCTGCCGCTTCGGGCGGCCTGCCCTAGGGTGCGGTGACGATCGCGCGGAGGATCGCCTCACGCACGGCGTCGAGCCGCTTCATTGCCCCCGGGCCGCGATCCATCCAATCGTTGACCAGCAGCGCGAAGGTGACGGTACCGTGTCGCTGCGTGGAGAGGTAGCCGGCGAGCGTGCGCACGTGATTGACGCTGCCGGTCTTCGCGTTCACTTTGCCGCGCAGAACGGGGTCGCGGAAGCGGCCTTTTAACGTGCCGCGAACCCCGGAGAGCGGGAGCGCCGCTTCGACGATCGCCTTGCGTTGCGGGGCGCGATCGTACTGGAGGATGCGTACCAGTGCTCGCGGCGTGATGCGGTCGTATGCGGAGAGCCCCGAGCCGTCGACGATGGTGAGGGTTTTCGGGTCGATGCCGACGCGTCGCAGCCATGCGCGTTCCGGTCGCGCTCCGCCGAGATGGCGAAAGAGCATCTCGGCGATAAAGTTATCGCTCGGCTGCCACATGCGGGCGAGAATCGTCGAGAGCGGCGGCGAGCGATGCTGCCAGATCGACGTTGCTTGCGGCGGTAACGCGCCGGTCCGCATTCCGGCTGCAACCGCAACGCCGTTCGCTTCGAGATCGGCAAGAAATGCATCGCCGATAAATGCTTGCGGATTCTCCACCGCGACGCGGAAGCGATCCGGCGTGTTTGCGCCCTGCGGAATGACGCCGAAGATCCGCACGACGTTCGGATCGTTCCACGGACGCATCGCGTCGATCGTATCGCTCGCTTCGCTCGAGCCGGTGATCGCGCGATTATCGATCTGCAACGACGGTGTCTCCGGCGAGACCGAGAGCGTTACTGCAGCACCCGGACGCGGCCCCGGAGCGACGGTAATATGGAGCGCATTTTCGTCGAGCGAAAGGGCGCTCGTCGGTGCGCCGTATCCGTAGGTGAGATCGTCCCACGCCCAGCCCGGGCGATAGAGCGCGCTCGGAAAACGGAACGCGGTGTCGTCGAGTAACACCGCGCCGTCGATGCGCGTGATTCCGGTCTGCGCGACGGCACGCGCGGCGTCGCGAAGCGTTTTGCCGTCGAACGTCGGGTCGCCGCCGCCGCGAAGGATGAGGTCTCCGCGCAGTGCGGTTCCGGCGCGCGCTCCATCGGTGGAGAGGGTGGTTACGAAGCGATCCTCGGGGCCGAATCGATCGAGGCTTGCAGAGCCGACGACGAGCTTGAACGTCGAGGCGGGAATAAAATCGTCATCGGGATGCACGGCATCGATCAGCGTGCCGCGCTTGGCATCGATGGCGAGAAATGCGACGTGGGCGCCGCGCAGCGTGCCATTTCGAGCGGAGCGGAGAATCGCCGCAATGCGCGCGCGCAGGCTCGCGACCGTTGCCGTCGAGAAGCGCGTCGATGGCGACGGCGCCGGTGAAGGGGCCGCCGCAGATGAAGCGATCGGCGCGGAGAGCGTGAGAACGAGCGCGAGTGCGCCGAGATGCCTACGGCCGGACATCGCGTGCCACCGTCTCGTCGAGCGATTCGGCGCGCATCCAGAGGGCAACGTCGTCGCCGCGCACGGCAACGACGGCCGGGCGCGCAAATCGGTTATAGGTACTCGCCATGCTCACCGTATATGCTCCGGTATCGAGAAGTGCAATTGCATCCCCCGCCTGTAACGAAAGCGGTAGATCGTAGGTGCCCAGTTCGTCGCTCTCGCAGCTTCGCCCGCAAAGGAGCGTTGGTTCGGTTGCTTCACTCGCGGGCGAGAGCACGCGCAAGCGATGCGTTGCCCCGTAGAGCGCGTGGCGCGGGTTTTCGTAGAGGCCGCCGTCGCAGATCGCGATGCGCTTTTGCGCGGTCCGCTTGATCGCGCCGATGCGCAGCACCGTCATGGCGGCGGCGGCGACGATCGCGCGGCCGGGTTCGATGCCGATCGACGGGAACGCGATGCGGTGCCGCGCAGCGCGATCGCGCATCGCCGGCATGCACGCCGCGAGGATCGGCTCGGGATCGCCGACGAAACCGCCGCCGAGAACGATCTGCCGTACCGGAAAACCGGCCTCGGCGAAACGTGCCGCGGCATCGACGAGCGCAAGCGCGTGCTCGATAAACGGTGCGCTATCCTCGATTTGCGAACCGAGATGCGCGTGCAGGCCGAGAAAACGCACGCGGTCCTTTGCACTGCGTAGGAGCGCGAGCGCTTCGGGTTCGGCATCGGGAGCGATGCCGAATTTACTCGCATCCCCTGCGGTGCGAACCGCCTGGTGGGTCGCAGCGGCGATTCCGGTGTTCAGTCGTAATAGAATCGGCGCGGGTTGCTGTGATGTGGCGCGCTCGATCGTGCGGGCGAGCTCTTCGCATCCATCGACGACGGAGCGGCCGACGAAGCCGTCGACGACCAGCGATATCTCGGCCTCGCTTTTCATGCAGCCGTGCAACGTGAGCGCTTCGGGCGGAATATCGGCGCGGCGCGCGGTCTCGAACTCCCCGAGAGAGCTCACGTCGATGCCGATCCCGCGTTCGTGGAGGTAGCGCGCGAAGGCAACGCAGAGAAAGGCTTTCCCGGCGTAGGAGACTTCTACACCATGGCGTTTTGCAGCGGCGCTGACCCGCGCGATCGAAGCGTCGAGTTGTTCCAGGTCGTAGATGACCAACGGCGTTCCAAAACGCTGCGCGAGCGCAAGGGGATCCATACTCTTGCGCTTCTACGTATTGCCGGTGAACTGAGCGAGAAACGCGTCGATCGTGCGGTCGACGGTACCGGCCTGATGCATGCGCGTACCGAGGCGCTCGGGAATCGTCGGAACGACGCAGAGAAACTCCGTTGCATCGGTGCTGCTGACCGTTACCGAATCGAGCTCCGCGGGAACGAGGGCGCTCTGATAAGGAGCGAGCCGCAACGCGCCGCTCTCGTGGGCGATCTCGATGCTACCTCCGAGCGCGGTAATGATGGCGGGAAGCGCGTCGGTGAGCAGCGTCGTCGTGGCGCCGCCGATCAGCGCCAAGCGTACGACGGTAAAGTTCTCGTCGGAGATCAGGGCGGTCCGCGAACACCCTTGCCACGCGTAGGCGATCGTTTCGAGCGCTCCCATCGTGCCGGCGCGATAATCGAGGACGTCGCCGGCCTTCGCAACGTGGAGCTCCCGCGGTTTGCCATCGTTCCCGAGGCGGTTCCAGTCGAAAATGCGGTAGGTAAGGTCGCTCGTTTGTTGGGTTTCGTAGACAACGATACCCGGACCGATTGCATGGAGCGTTCCCGAAGGCAGATAAAATGCATCGCCCGTCTTTACCGGCACGCGGCGAAGAATCTCGCCGAGCGTTCCGTCGGCGACGCGCCGTTCGTATTCCTCGCGCGATGTATCGCGCGTCCATCCGAGAACGATCTCGGCGCTCGGCTCGGCGTGCAGGACATACCAGCATTCCGTCTTTCCGAAGGGTTGGTGTTCGACCCGTTGCGCGTATGCGTCGGTCGGATGCACCTGAACGGAGAGCCAGTCCCGGGCGTCGATAAATTTGGTGAGGATCGGAAAGACGCGCTCGGCGTCGAGCGTGCCCATCAAGCGCTTCCCTAAGCTCGATCGCAGCGATGAAAGGGTGCTGCCGGCGAGCGGGCCATCGACCACGCGACTGCCCTCCCAGCACTCCCACGATTCGCCGATGCGCTCGTTTGGATCACCGTGCTTGCCGAAGATGCGAACGAGCGCATTCCCACCCCATATTGCGGGCGTCAGGACGGGGTCGAGGCGAAACGGCATGAGTGCTGCGCTCGTGGATATATCGGCCATAGCGGCTGTTTTACGCGCAGAGGAGCGGTGTCCTGGCGAACGCTGCGGGGAACGTGCGGGCCGGGCCGGAAACGAGAGAGCGTGTACCAGTTCCATATCAGTCTCGGTTCGAATCTGGGCGACCGGCAAGCGAATATTCTCAGCGCCCTGCAGCGTCTTCGCACGCGTGTCGAAGTGCTCGCGCTCTCGGGCTTTTACGAAAGTGCACCCGCCAACGGTGCGCAAGGCCCGGCGTTTTTGAACGTGGCGGCGGAGATTCGCGGTCCGCTCGATATCGACGACTTCAATCGCTACGCAGCGGCCGTCGAACGCTCCGTCGGTCGTGCCGGGCACGAGCCGCTCGCCGCGCGGGCGATCGATATCGATATTACCGTGGCGCAGGGGACCGTACGCCCCGATATCGCCGAACGCATCTTCGATCTGCTGCCGTTAGCGGAGATCGCTCCCGACCTGCGCGACGGCACCAGCGGACGCTTGCTGCGCGAATTGGTAGCATCGCACGGAAGTAATGGGGTGCGGAGGCTCGAGCGTTCGTTACACTTTCTCTCAAACCGTCAAGAAGAGGAGCCGGAGGTCCGTCTCTCGCTCAACCGCGTCGGTGTCGCTCGCGTAAAGCGGGTCATCCACCTCGATGTGGAGGGCGAGCCGCGCGTCTACAACGCAGAATTCTCGATGGT
>JBMFXH010000040.1:0-12965 GCA_049964475.1 Vulcanimicrobiaceae bacterium | reverse complement strand
CATCATCGGGACCGCCGAAGACCATGCGGTGCCCGATTGCCTCGAAGGGGATATTCGTGCGGAGAATACTTTCGAGCGCGGCGTCGGTCGCCGTGCGCGCACCGGCCGCGCTCGGTTCCATCGCATTCGCCTGCGAGATGAGCGGCTGCGCGCGCTCGGCATCGACGTCATAGATGCCGTATTTCAGCGACGACGAGCCCGCGTTGAAGGTGAGAACGTTCACGAACGCACGCTCTGCGGCCAGCGCCAATCGCGAATCTCCGGCAGGTCTTCGCCGTGCTCGAGAATATAGCGGTGGTGCTCGACAAGCTTGTCGCGCAGAAGTTGCTGCACGTGCGCCGCGCGCTCGCGTAAAGCGGCAACGCGGGCGATCGCATCGCCGGCAAGATGGAAACGGTCGAGTTCGTTGAGAACCGTCATGTCGAAGGGAGTGGTCGTCGTGCCGCGCTCCTGGTAACCGTGAACGTGGAAGTTCGCGTGGTTCGCCCTGCGGTAGGTGAGGCGATGAATCAAGCCGGGATAGCCGTGGAAGGCGAAGACGACGGGTTTATCGGTCGTGAAGAGCGCGTCGAACTGTGCGTCGGTCAGCCCGTGGGGGTGCTTTTCATGCGCTTCCAGGCGCATGAGATCGACGACATTGACGACGCGAATCCGCATTTCGGGAACGTGGGTGCGAAGAAGATCGACGGCGGCGAGCGTCTCGAGGGTCGGCACATCACCCGCACAGGCCATGACGACGTCGGGCTCGACCCCGTCGTCGTTGCTCGCCCATTCCCAGATCCCCAGGCCCTCGGAGCAATGGACGATCGCTGCATCGATGTCGAGCCATTGCGGTTCGGGCTGCTTCCCTGCGACGATGACGTTGATGTAGTTGCTGCTACGCATCGCATGGTCCACCGTCGAGAGCAACGTGTTGGCATCGGGGGGGAGGTAGACCCGCGTGATGCTGCCCGATTTGTTCATGACGATATCGAGAAAACCCGGATCTTGGTGGGTGAAGCCATTGTGGTCCTGGCGCCAGACGTGCGAAGTGATGAGGTAGTTGAGCGATGCGATTGGAAGACGCCACGGGATGGCTTTGCAAGCTTCGATCCATTTCGCATGTTGGTTGAACATCGAATCGATAACGTGGACGAAGGCTTCGTAACTGGTGAACAGCCCGTGCCTCCCGGTGAGAAGATAGCCTTCGAGCCAACCCTGGCACGCGTGTTCGCTGAGGATCTCCATGACGCGGCCGTCTGGAGAAACGCGATCGTCGCCGGGAAGAACGCGCGCGGTCGAGCAGCGCTCCGTCACTTCGAAGACGGCTTCGAGCCGGTTCGAAGCGCTCTCATCGGGTGCGAAGAGACGCATGGTGTGCGGATTGTCGCGAAGCAGGTCGCGAACGAATGCACCCAGTGTCCGCGTCGCTTCACCAAGGTCGCTTCCCGGCGCGCGAACCGGCAATGCATAGGTACGAAAATCCGGTACTCGTAGCGGGCGAAGCAGCTCGCCACCATTCGCATTCGGGTTGGCGCTCATGCGGCGTCCGCCTTGCGGTGCGAGTGCCGCGAGTTCCGGCCGAAGCGTGCCGGCCGCATCGAAGAGTTCCTGCGGGCGATACGAGCGCATCCACGATTCGAATTGCGCGAGATGTTCGGGATGTTTTTCGAAATCGCCGATCGGTATTTGGTGTGCGCGCTGCGTACCCTCGATCTGCAACCCATCGACGATTTTCGGACCCGTCCAACCCTTCGGGGTTCGCAGAACGATCGCGGGCCACGCGGCCCGTTCCGTAAAGCCACGGTTGCGCGCCTCATCTTGAATCGCGCGAATGCGCAGGTACGCCCGTTCGAGCGCCTCTGCGAAGAGGCGATGTACGACCGGTGGATCCTCGCCGCCGACGACGATCGGTTCGTAACCGTACCCGCGCAAAAGCGAGCACAACTCCTCTTCGGGTATGCGCGCAAGCACCGTCGGGCCCGAGAGTTTATAGCCGTTGAGGTGAAGGACGGGGAGCACCGCTCCGTCGCGGGCGGGGTTGAGGAACTTATTCCCATGCCAACTCGTCGCGAGCGCTCCGGTCTCTGCCTCGCCGTCGCCGATGACGCAGCAGACGAAGAGCTCCGGATTATCGAAGGCCGCTCCGAATGCGTGCAGCAGGCTATAGCCGAGCTCTCCGCCCTCGTGAATCGAGCCGGGTGCATCGGGCGATGCATGGCTGGGTATTCCGCCGGGAAACGAGAACTGGCGGAAGAGTTTGCGTAGACCGGCCTCGTCCTGGGTGATATGCGGATATCGCTCCGTATAGGTTCCTTCGAGGTATGCATTCGCAACGACCGCAGGCCCGCCGTGCCCGGGGCCGGCGATAAAAATCGCGTCGATATCGCGTTTCCGAATGAGCCGATTCATGTGCGCGTAGATGAAATTGAGGCCCGGCGAGGTGCCCCAATGCCCGAGCAAGCGTTTCTTTATCTGCTCCAACTGCAGCGGTTCGCGCAAGAGCGGATTATCGAGGAGATAGATCTGACCGATGCTCAGGTAGTTCGCCGCACGCCAATATGCGTCGATTGCGGTGAGCTCATCGGGAGTAAGGGGTGTCTCGGAAGTAGTCGCGGCCATGGTTCACTGCTTTCTTATGGCGGGATCGGTGCTTTAGTGGCGCGCCCGATACCGAAGGCGCGATAGATCGGTAGCTTTATCGCAAACAAGATGCCCCCGACGCCAAAGATAAAGGCAACGCCCTCACCGACGACAACGGGAGGTAGCGGCGGCATGAGCGCGCCGAAAAGCGCCATGGCGGCCGCCGCGAGAACCGCAAACGCGATCGCGCCGGCGAGAAAGCGCGAAGGCGGCTCGCGAAAAACAGCGTCCCGCTCGCGCAAAGCGAGCAGGGCGATCTGTCCCACGCCGACCATGGAAAAGAACGTGAGGCCGCGGATCTGGGCGAGATCGAGTGAAGCGCTGCGGCTTTGGTAAAGAAGAAACGCAACGATCGACGACGCGGTGAAGACCGCAAGGACGGCCGCTGCGGCGACAAGGCGCCCGACATGCCACGCATCGAAGCCGCGCGAAGGCGCGACGCGGTCGGTCGCGATGGAGAGCGTGGCGAAATCGTTGAGAATGAGCAGCGCGACCATCAACGTCGGCGAGAGAACGAAGTGCCGAAAGGCAAAAAAACCGATGCTGGTGACAAAAACAATCTCGAAGTATTTCACGATTTTCGCGACCACGTAGGTGAGCATACGCTGGTAAATGCGGCGACTCGTATCGATCGCCGCGAGGACGCCGTCGAGCCCCGGACGCGTGAGTATAATGCTCGCTGCGGCCTTCGCGACATCGGTTGCGTTGGAGACCGCGATCCCGACATTCGCTGCACGTAGCGAGGGCGCATCGTTGATTCCGTCGCCGGTCATCCCGACGATGCGACCTTTTGCCTGCTCTCGCTGCACGATCTGCAACTTTTGATCGGGAAAGACCGACGCATCGACCGAGAGCGATGGAATACCGATCTGCGCCGCCACATGCAATGCGGTCTCCGGCGCATCGCCGGTGACCATGCGAACCTCGACTCCGCGCTGGGCAATTGCGGCGACCAGTTTTGCCGCGTCGGGTCGCGGAGGATCGGCGAGGCCGATCGCGCCGACGGCAACCGTTTGAGCGTTCCGGGCGATCGTCACGCCGATGGCGCGGTCGCCGCTCGCGGCGAGAGCCTCGACGGTGGGGAAAGCGATGCCCAGCGCACTCGGCGCTCCCTTCGCGATCGTTGCCGTCGAGCCGTCGGCAAATCGAACCAATGCCTGCGCACTTTTCGTTTGCGGATCGAACGGGATCAGACGTTCGACATGCAGGTCCTCAGCCGGAGTTGCCTGCGCGGTTGCGAGAATGGCGATGTCGATCGGATCCTGCCCGGCTACGTCGCAGGTTGCGCGCGCGAACCGTAGCAGCTCGGCCTCGGAGTATGGGGGATACGGTGTCGTGCGGTCGACGCGAATGGCATTGAGGGTGAGGGTGCCGGTCTTATCGGAGCAGAGGACGTCCATCGAGGCGGCATCTTCCATCGCGGTAAGATGCGTCACCAGGACACCGCTATGCGAGAGTTCGAGCGCGCCCAGGGCGGTCGCCAAAGTAAAAGCCGCCGGGAGGGCAACGGGAATCGCCGCGAGCATGACCACGAGGGCGAAGACCACGATCTCCGAGCGCGCGACGTGCTGCGAGAACGCAAATGCGGCGACTCCGAGAACGACGATTACGCCCGCGATCGCGAGCGAACGGACGATGCCCATCACCAAGCGCTGCACGCTTCCCACGGTGCGGATATCGCGCATTAACCCGGCAGTCTTCCCGAATTTCGTACGTTCCGCCGTGGCGACGACGTGTCCCGTTGCGTCACCGCGCGTTACCGTCGAACCGGCGTAGACCGCCTGCCCCGCCGTTACTTCCTCGGGAACCGATTCGCCGGTGAGCGCCGATCGATCGATTTGCAGTTCGCCGTCGTCGAGGGCGATATCGGCGGGAACGACATCGCCGACGATCAGCCGCACGATATCGTCGACGACGAGTTCGCGCGATGCAAGTGTTCCCCAGATGCCGTCGCGGAGCACCTTGGCATGGACGACGATGCGCGCCCGCAATAGATCGAGGGCGCGTTGTGCGCGACGTTCTTGAACGAACGCCAAGAAAACATTGAAAACGAGCAGAAAGGTAACCGCAACGGCGTCCTTCGAGCGATTCGTTGCGAGTGCGAGCACGATCGTGCCTTCGAGTAGCCAGGGGATCGGCGCCCAAAATTTACGGAGGAGATCGAGTAATGGATGCGGGCGGATCGGCGCGATCTCGTTTGGTCCGTCGCGTGCGAGACGGGCCTGCGCTTCGATCGATGAAAGCCCGTCATGCGGTGGCGTCATCGCACCGGAGCCGCCGATCGTGTAGTTTTTTGTGAGCGGTGATAGAGATACGCGGCGAGAGCGGTCGAGTGCAAGCGCGTCTTCACCGAGTCGGCACGCGACGTGAGAACGATCGGAACCTGCGCGCCGAGGACGATTCCTGCCAGCGTCGCGCCCGCTCCGAACTCCAAGGCTTTTGCGATTGCATTTCCCGAGACGATCTCGGGGACGAGCACGATATCTGCATCGCCGGGGACCGGGCCGGTCAACCCCTTCACCGCACTCGCTTCGCGCGACACGACGCAATCGAATGCCAACGGGCCGGCAAGGAGCGCCGGGGCGAAGGCGCCGTGCGCGGAGCTCGCAACGAGTTTCGCGGCGTCAAGCGTCGAGGGTATCGTCGCTTTCACGGTTTCAACTGCCGAGAGCAACGCGACTTTCGGTACGGCGAGCCCCATCGAGACGGCAAATTCGATGACGTTGTGCAGGATCGCCGTCTTCGTCGCGAGGTCGGGAGCAACGTTGATCGCACCGTCGGTGAGAAGAAGCGGCTTCGCATAGCGTTCCATCTCGATGACGAACACATGCGAGAGCCGCTTCGTCGTGCGCAGTCGTGCGAGAATCGGGTGCAAAAACGTGTCGGTATGCAGGTGCCCTTTGATCAACGCCCCGGCTCTCCCGTTGACGATCTGCTCGACGGCGAGCGAGGCAGCCTCCTCGCCGTTTGCCGCAGGGAGGATGGTAAACGAACGATTCGCCCCGATCTCGGCGAGAAGGCTTTGCACCGCCCTCGGCTCGCCGACGAAGATCGGCTCGACGATGCCGGCATGCGTTGCGGCGAGTGCGCCTTCGAGAACGTGTCGTTCCGCTGCATCGACGACGAGCATCCGAAGCGGCGGCTCGGTTGCCAATGCTTCGACGATCTGGTCGTAGGAGGGAAAGCCCACACGTGCCTCTCTTTCCTTGCAATTTCTCCGCTTTCGCCGAGCGATCGCGTTATACTTGCACGAGTAACGATAGCAACCCGCCAAACGTATAATGAATTGCCGTCGGAAGCGATGGCGAAAGAGGATATAATGGAAAATCAAGAGCTCGCCGATCTTCAGTCGGCGGTAGCGATCTACGAAAGCGAAGCGCAAGCGGAGAGTGCCGTCAAGGAACTGCAGCACGGTGGCTTCGATATGAAGAAATTATCGATCGTCGGCTTGGATTATCACACCGAGAAAAACGTTACCGGATATTATACGACCGGCGATCGTATGAAAAAATGGGGGACGTTGGGAGCGTTCTGGGGTGGTATCTGGGGATTGCTCTTCGGTGCGGCGTTCTTTTGGGTGCCCGGCATCGGTCAGGTTCTCGTCGGCGGGCCATTGGTCGCTGCGATCCTTGTCGCGCTCGAAGATGCGGTCGTCGTCGGCGGCGTGAGTGCAATCGGGGCGGGATTGTTCGGCATGGGCATTCCCAAAGAGAGCGCGTTGAAATACGAAATGGAGATCAAAGCGGGCAAATTCGTGGTGATCGCACACGGTACTCCTACCGATACGGAGAGGGCTCGAGAGATTCTCACTCGCGCGGGAGCCGGCGCGGCGGTCGTTCACGACCGGGTCGCGGTCTAAAGAACGAGAGCGTCGATAGGATTCGATAGCGTACCGGGCAGGCGAGCTTCGGCTATGGCGCCAAGCGGGCCTCCATGCTCTCCAAACCCCCACACCCCGAGCGACACCTTTCTTCGACGGCGACGCTGCGCGATGTCGTTATCGGAATGTCCGATGGCCTCACCGTGCCGTTCGCTCTTGCTGCAGGCATCGCCGGGGCGCTCGCAGCCTCGCATATCGTCGTTACCGCCGGGGTCGCCGAGTTGGCGGCCGGCGGTATCTCGATGGGGCTCGGCGGCTATCTCGCAACGCGCACCGATCGCGATCACTATGAGAACGAGCTCGCGCGAGAGCATTACGAAGCCGAGCACCTTCCCGAGACCGAGCGCGCCGAAGTCGCTGAGGTGCTCTCGCATTACGGTCTGAGCGAAGATCTCCTCAAACAGACGGTCGATACGATCTGCTCGGATCGCGAACGTTGGGTCGAATTCATGATGCGCTTCGAGCTTGGGCTCGAGCGCCCGGAGAAACATCGTGCGATCCTCTCCGGCATCACGATCGGCGCCTCGTACGTCGTCGGGGGCGTCATTCCGCTCGCGCCATACGCATTGATCGCCGTATCGAACGAGGCGTTCGTGGTTTCGGCGATCCTCACCGGGATCGCGCTCGCCGTCTTCGGGGCGGTGAAAGGGCGGCTGACCGGTATCGCGCCCTGGCTCGCCGCCCTCCAGACGCTCGCGATCGGCGGCGTGGCCTCGGGCGTCGCCTTTCTCTTCGCGCGATGGGTTGCCGGCGCATAAGAAGTGCGCGGGCCAACTTCGAGTTGAGAAGAAATCGAGAAGACGACTCGATTTTTTCTTCCTAGGAGGCGCTCAGTTCAAAGTTAAACTGAGGGACATGAACGAACCAACCTACCGAACGACCTTTGGGTTCGTGCTCGTCATCCTCGGTTTGATCGTCATTTCGTGGGTAGCGCTCCTCGTGCTCTCCCAATCGAGGTGGTAGGCGATGCACATCCATCGGCTCGAGAAAATCTTCCTCGGTTTGGGCGTTATCACGCTCGCCGCATTCTTTCTCATTTTGATCGCTCTGCAGGTCGGCGAGAGCTTCAAACCCCCCGCGAGCAGCATGACGATCGACCCCACGAAGGTCGCCTCGACACCGCCGTTCGACCATCCGGGACTCCGGAGACTTCCCGACGGCTCCTATGAGGCCTACTATGTCGGCCAGGTCTTCTTTTGGCAGCCCTCGACCCTGACGGTACCGCTCGGAGCGAAGGTTCATTTTTACGTGACTTCGACCGACGTCGTTCACGGTTTCCTCGTCGAGCATACCGATGTGAATCTCGAGGTCATGCCGGGTTGGGTGAGCACGGCGACGCACGTCTTTCGTCGGCCCGGCGATCATTTAATCGTTTGCGACCAATATTGCGGTGCCGGGCATGCCGATATGTTCGCGCACATCGTCGTGAAGTGAGGAGTTCGAACGCATGATGGTTCTCGATCGGATGAATACCGCCACCACTCCGGCGCAACGTCGGCTCATTTTCGCGCATCTTACGGTGGCCTTTGCGGCGCTCTTTATCGGCACGTTTTTCGGCGTCCTCCAGACGCTCTCGCATGCCAATGCGATCCAAATGCCCCCATGGTTCGACTACTACCGCATGTTGACCGCGCATGGCGTGCTGCTGGCGCTGGTCTTCACGACGTTCTTTATTACCGGTCTCTCGCATCTCGCCGTCTATCAGACCGAAAGTTATCCCCACCGAAGCATCGCATTGGGATGGCTCGCGTTCTGGCTGATGACGGTGGGCACGGTGATGGCGGCCTACGAAATTCTCGCTGGAAACGCCTCGGTGCTCTACACGTTCTACGCGCCGTTGAAGGCAAGTCCGTGGTTCTATATCGGCGCCGCCCTGTTGATCGTCGGAACGTGGGTCGCTCTGTTGGAATGGCTCTTGGTCACTGCACTCTGGCGACGCGAGCATCCGGGGGAACGCACGCCGCTTCCGGCCTTCATGGTTCTGGCGAATTACATCATGTGGTTTTTAGCCACGATCGGCGTGGCATACGAAGTGATCTTCATGCTCATTCCGTGGGCGTTCGGCTGGGTTCCCGGCGTCGACGTGCTCTTATCGCGGATGCTCTTTTGGTACTTCGGGCACCCACTCGTCTATTTTTGGTTGCTCGGCGCTTATCTCGTCTGGTACGGAGTCGTGCCGGCGATATTAAAGGTCCCGATTTTCTCCGACACTCTGACGCGCTTGGCGTTCATCCTCTTTATCATTCTCTCGCTTCCGGTGGGGATCCATCACGAATTCTCCGACCCCGGAATCGCCGATCGCTGGAAATTGCTGCAGACCGGCCTCACGTTGATGGTGGTCGTTCCATCGTTGATGACGGCGTTTGCACTCTTTGCCACCTTTGAAGAGTATGCAGCGAAACTTGGAAAGACCGGCTTTTTCGGCATCGTGGGCTCGCTGCCGTGGGGCGACCCGGCATTTGCGGGCATCGCGCTTGCGATGTTGTTATTCATCTTCGGCGGTATCGGCGGCATCCTCAACGCCTCGTACACGCTCGACAGCACGATCCATAACACCATGTGGGTCGTCGGCCACTTCCACATTACCGTCGGTGGACCGGTTGCCTTAACGCTCTTAGCGGCGACCTGGCGGTTGCTCCCGGCGCTGACGGGGAAGCGCCTCTTTAGCGTCGGGCTCGCGCGGGCGCAGGTCTGGCTCTGGTTCGTCGGGATGGCGGTGATGTCGTTCGCCATGCACACCGAGGGACTGATGGGCGCGCCGCGCCGCGTCGAGCATTACACCTACGGCGGGTCGGCGCTCGCCGCCGCGTGGCAGCCCTACTCGCTGCTCGCAGCCGGCGGTGGCATCGTGATTTTCCTCAGCGTGATTGCGTTCGCGATCGTGCTCTTCGGAACGATTTTCTCCAAGCCGGAGATCACCGAGGCCGAGAGCGCCCGCGCCTTCACCTTCGCGCTAGCGCGCCCCGGTGACGAAGCCCCCTCGGCCTTCGATCGCCTCGGGCTCTGGACGCTTGTTGCGGTGGCGCTGGTGATCGTGGCCTACGCCGGGCCCTTCTACCAGCACTTCACCGAACACGTTTATCTCGTGCCGGGAATGAGGACCTGGTGAACGAAGCACCGACGGTGAGCAAACGCGTGCTCGTCGTTGACGATGAACGCCAGATCGGGGATGTGCTTTCCGCCTATCTACAGCGAGAGGGCTACATCCCGGTCGTGGCCGAGACACTGGCAGGGGCGATGAGTGAGATCGAGCGGCAGCTCCCCGACTTGCTGCTCCTCGACGTCACGCTCCCCGACGGAAGCGGTCTCGATCTGCTCCGATCCCTCAACGAACAGTCGATCCCGACGATTATGCTGACCGCTCGCGGCGATGAAGTCGATCGCGTGGTCGGTCTGGAGATGGGCGCCGACGACTACATCACCAAACCGTTCTCGCCGCGCGAAGTCATCGCGCGGGTTCGGGCGGTGCTGCGGCGCAGCGAGGAGCGCGACCGGCCGGGTGGTCGCCATCGGTTGCACGTGCTCGATCTTGCGATCGACGGTGACGCGCACGAAGTCCGACGCAACAACGAGAAGATCGATCTGACGCCCTCCGAGTTCCGCATTCTCAGCGCACTTGCACGCCATCCGGGGCAGGTCTTTTCGCGCGTGCAGTTGCTCGATGCCATCGGTGATGACGGATCGATCTACGAACGAACGCTCGATCGTCATATCAATAACCTTCGTCGAAAGATCGAGATCGATCCGCTCCATCCACGATACGTGCTCACCGTTTTCGGAGTGGGATATAAGGCCGCTCACGAGTGACCGATTCGGTGAGTCAGCGGCTGGTTCACGCCCTCGATCTTGCGACGCTCGGCGATTACGACGCAGCGAAGGCCGAACTCGAACCTCTTGAAGACCCGATCTCCGGGCGCTTATTGTTGTTCATTCAGGGGTTGGAGGAGCGCAATCGTCGCGATCGTCGCGCGCGCTCGATGTTGCGCCACGAAGTCGGCAATGCACTCTCCATCGCGCAGTCGAATATCGAGGGAATCGTCGATGGCGTTCTCGATGCCTCGCCGGCTCGGCTGGAGGGGATCCGTGATGCGATCGTCGGGGCTGGCCATTTGCTCGCCGAACCGCCGAAAACCGAGCTCGCCGAATCTCCATCGGTACAGATCGCCCTCGCCCCACTCAACATCTGCGCGCTCATCGGCGCGCATGCCGCCGCGACGGCGGGAATGGCGGAGGCGAAAGGCATTCGGATCGTCTACGAGACGTGCGGCGAGCGAAAGGTTTCCTGCGAAACGTATTACGGCGATGCGATGCGCGTCGGCCAAATTCTTCGCAACGTGTTGATCAATGCGGTGCGGTATACCCCTCCGGGCGGCACGACCGAAGTGCAGTGCAACCAAGACGGCGGGCGACTCCACGTTCGCATCAACGATAGCGGCCCGGGAATCGCGCCGGAGGATCGCGAGCGCGTCTTCGAACCCGGTTACCGAGGTGCGAACGTCAGCGCGGCGGGAAGCGGCCTCGGTTTGGCGGTCGTCCGTCAGTTAACCGAAGAACTCGGCGGTCACGTCGATGTGCGCTCGCGCCCCGGAAGCGGCGCGACGTTCTGGATCGATCTGCCGATGGTTTCGCTGAAGACGTAGCGCCGACCGCGGGGAAGCGGTCAGAACAATATTTTCGCACACGTTCGAAAGTTCGTTCGAGGGCATGTAGGTGCCGTCTGCCACTATGAAGATGATGGGCGACCGGAGTACCGTGTCGTTATTATGAAACGACTCACTCTTATCGCACTTTCGCTTTGTGTCGTCTTGGCCGGGTGTAACGCCGGTTCGTCAAGCGCTCCCGGGGCGGCACCGCTTCCCCCGGGTCTTCCGATCGCCGCTTCGTCGAGTAAATCAATCTCGGCGACGAGCGGTGGTGATATTCTCCTCGGACGAATCGTTGCGGTGCACATCGAACCGAACGTTTTGTCCGAAGATCAGAACGTGCGCGTGGAGCTTTCTCCGACGCTGCGCGAAGCTGCACCCAATCCGGGTTGGGCGGTCGCTGCGGGAGAACTTTCGGTAACGATACCCCAGGGTACCAACAACCGTCGCCACGTTATGGAAATATATCGCTCGTTAGGCGATGTTCCCAATGGGATAACGCTGCGGATTCCTTACAGCGCAAGCGATGCAGCGGGCGTGCAAGATGCCCGCGCTCCATTGGTGACGTTCGTGACCCCCTCGGGGGCACGTCGCATCGTTCTCGATGGAACGTTCGATACGGTCAACCACATCGCGACGGTGACGATTCCCCGGCCGATGCTCAAGAACGTCACCGCCCTTCATCTCGCGCTCGGCATGAATGCGGTTACGCCGAACGCACGTGGAGTGCAGAGCGTCGCAATCCAAACGGGAGGGCGATACTGGAATGATTCGACTCGCCAATGGAGTGTGGTACCCACCGCCGTCGATCCAAACGCGCGAACGTTAGTCGTCGTACATGGCATTTTTAGCAGCGTGGAGTCGAGCTATCCCTGCGCTCACGACTATATGACGACGGCCTCCTCGCAACCGGGAGCGTATCAACAGGTAGTCGGTTTCGATTACGATTACACGGAACCCCCAAGCGTCAACGGCCCCAAACTTGCGGCGTTCATCAACAGTTTGCAGCTTGCCAACTACGATATCGAGGCGCATAGTTACGGCACGCTCGTCGCGTTGGGGGCCTTGCAGGATTTAAATACTCAACCGTATCGCGCCGTACTCGTCGGCGGTCCGTTGCCTTTGCGCGGCTCACCGCTCGTAACGAGTCCTTGGATTCGCGATATTTTACTATCGCTCGCATCGGTCACGCTTGCCACTCCGCAACAGGTCGATAATGCATTGGATTCGGGCATGGTAGCGTCGCTCGCCCCGAATAGCCAAGAATTGCAAGCATTGCGAGCCGAGGTCTATAGCCTACCGGCGCCGCCTCGCTTCGATCGTGTCGCCGGCACGAAACAGTATTGGGAAGAGGATCTTTTCTCGTGGGCGCTGTGGGGGACGATTCAATATCCGTGGGATGGGGTCGTCGAAGAATCGGCTGCAGAGAGCAACGATCTGCCCTATAATCGGCAAATTGCCATTCCGTTCCAACACGTAGGGTTACCCTGCGATGCCCCGACGATATCGTTCGTGCTTGCGTCGAAATAGAGAGGCAAAGGTTCGTCGATGCTCTCGGAGTCGTTCAGACGGAGGCTCCGAGGGCGTCTCGGGCGCAATGCGGCGGTGGTGAAATTCCTAGGGCAACCCGCGGGCGCGGCGCGCGGCGCTCTCCTCGCGTTCGCGAATCGTCGTTACGAGTCGCGTTGCGATCCGCTCGAGCAGATCGCGCAAACTCCGTTCGGCGGCGCCGTGGAGCACGGTCGCATCGAAGCGTTCGCCGAGTGCACCGAACGGCGCGTGATACTCGCCTTGGAGCCAGAGTTCCGAGGTCGTGCTTC
>JBMFXH010000039.1:0-13107 GCA_049964475.1 Vulcanimicrobiaceae bacterium | reverse complement strand
GCTCTTCGAGCTTTCCAGTCGCCCGATCGAGCGGTTCGGTCCAAAGACGGAGAGCCCGCCTTCACGCGCCCGATCCGCTACACCCGCGGCGATCGCCGTCTCCGGCCCGATGACGACCAGATCGATGCGTTCTTCGAGCGCGCGTTTCACGAGCGCTTTTGCATCGGTCACCGCGATATTCCAATTCGTACCGTAGAGCGCCGTTCCGGCGTTACCCGGAGCGATGAAAAGCGCCTCGCAGGAAGGCGATTCCACGATGCGCCGCCCCAGTGCATCCTCGCGAGCTCCGTTGCCGACGATGAGAATCCGCATCATTCCCACTCAACGGTTGCCGGCGGCTTCGACGTGATATCGTAGGCGATGCGATTGACGCCGGGCACCTCGTTCACGATCCGCGTCGAAATGCGGGCGAGCAGATCGTGCGGAAGGCGCGCCCAGTCGGCGGTCATGCCGTCCTCGCTGACGATTGCACGCACCGCGACGAGATTGGCATAGGTGCGGCCGTCGCCCATCACGCCGACCGATTTCACCGGCGTCAGAACGGCGAAATACTGCCACGGGTGCGGCTCGAGTGCCGTTCGGTCGATCTCCTCGCGCACGATCGCATCGGCTTCGCGAACGACCTTCAAGCGCTCTTCGTCGACCGCTCCGATAATGCGCACCGCGAGGCCGGGGCCTGGGAAAGGCTGACGCGCAACGATATGTTCGGGCAAACCGAGCACGCGTCCGAGCGCCCGTACCTCATCCTTAAACAGCGAGCGTAACGGCTCGACGAGGGCGAAGTTCATATGCTCGGGGAGGCCGCCGACATTGTGGTGCGATTTGATTTTATGACCGGCCTTGCTCTGCGGCGTCTTCGATTCGATGACGTCGGGATAGAGCGTCCCCTGAACGAGAAAGCCGACATCGGAGAGCTTTGCCGCTTCTTCTTCGAAAATCGCGATGAATTCGTGGCCGATCAAAATGCGTTTGCGTTCGGGATCTTCGACGCCGGCCAGCTTTGAGAGAAAACGCTCCGCCGCATCGACGTGGATGACGTTGAGGTGGAGGACGTCGCGGAACGCCGCCAAGACCTCCTGCGCTTCATTTTTGCGTAACAGGCCGTGGTCGACGAAGATACAGGTGAGTTGTTCGCCGATCGCACGAGCGACCAACGTCGCGGCGACCGCCGAATCGACTCCGCCCGAGAGCGCACAGATGACACGACGCCCGCCGACGCGCGCGCGGATCTCGGCGATACTGCTTTCCAGGAACGACTCCATCGCCCAATTCGGGGCGAGCCCCGCAATCGCGCGCAGAAAATTCTCGATCAGTCGCTTTCCGTACTCCGTATGGACGACCTCGGGATGAAACTGCACCCCGACCATACGCCGCTTCTTGCTGCCGACCGCAGCGATCGAACACCGCGGCGTCGCCGCCAGCGCGGTAAAATCACCGGGTAACCGCTGCACCGAGTCGCCATGCGACATCCACACGCGCGATTGCTCGGGGATTCCGGAAAGCAGCGGGTGCGACGCATCGAGCACGCGCAATGTCGCTGGCCCATATTCGGGGGCGCCGCCGGAGACCAATTCCGCTCCGACTTCGCGCGCAATCAATTGCATGCCGTAGCAAATCCCCAATATCGGTAGGCCGGCAGAGAAGACGGCGGGATCGCAGGTCGGCGCACCCGCTGCAAGCGTACTCTCCGGGCCACCGGAGAGTACGAGTGCCGACGGATCGAGAGCGAGGATATCCTTCCATGGGCGGTCGTAGGGAATGATTTCGCAATAATAGCCGGCTTCGCGAACGCGCCGTGCGATCAACTGGCTGTACTGGGCTCCAAAATCGAGGATCACGACGGTCTTCATACGGTTATGTTAGCACCTCCGCAAAACGTCCGGCGCTGCGAGCGAATTCCAACTCCATCGCAATGCGCTCGCCGACCGAGATATCACGCCCCCAGCGGTAGAATGAATAGGGCGTAAAACGCGTTCCCGGGGAGCCCGGAATACGCAGCGAGACGTCGTAACAGACAAATTCCTTCGGCGGACCGGCAACGATGGCACACTGCAGCGCAAACGGTCCGATCGTTCCCGGCGGCAGCGCTTCGCGCGCGGCAGCGACAAAGCGCTCGCCCATAGCGAACGCCGATTCCAAGGTCGACTCCGTTAGCGTCGCGGCGATATGTCCCGCTTCTTCCAAACGCATGGGAACGTCACGCAATTGCTCGTACACCGAGGGCGGCACGTTGCGGAAACCTTCGAGATTGGTCTGACGGCGCGTATCGGTTCCCATTAACTCGAGTTCGCCGAGCAAAGGAGAGTAGAAGAAATTTAAATTAATCGACGGCCCAAGCGCAAACTCTTCGATAACCGCTCCGGCGAGGCCGGCTTCGTCGAGAATCCTGTCGGCGATGAGCCGACCGCTCACCTCTCGATATTGCCGTGGATTCGCGCAGAGAAAGAAGGCACGCTCGAAACGCACGCGCGCGTGCGGCGCCTTCACCATGACCAGCCGGTCGATCTCGTCGGGCGATGCGAATTGCTGCGGATGGCGTATACCGGCCTTCGCTAAGAGCTCGTACTGGTTTCCCGCCTCATCGCGCTCTTCGGCGCGGAGCAGATAGCGGTTCCCAAAGAATGGAACGAGCATGCGGCGTTCGATCTCATCGTAGCTAAAGTGTTGATGCAAGTACACCTCGAACGATCGGTTCGCACAAAAAATGACGTTCCGAGCGAGCAGTTCGCGTTGTACCCGCTCGTCGAGAAGATCGGCGAAACGATCGAGCTCGATGACGTCGTCGACGCAACCGCGCGGGATCGAGCCTTCGTGACGACGGAAATGCTCGGTGTAAGTGCGCTCGCGTCCGCGCGCGGTCACCACCAGGTTGCGCAGGCCGCGCAATCTCGCTCCGGCGGCGACTTCGAGCGCCGAGTGGCTTCCGATCGAGCAGAGCGTCAACGCGTCGAGGTCGTAGCCTCGCAGCGTCTCTTCGACCGATAAAAACTCCGTCATCGGCTCGACACTAGAGAATGCTCGAATCGTCGAGCACGGCTCGTAGATTCGAGGCGAGGAGTGCGTTTTTTATCTCGCGGGCGATACGGCGCCCGGTCGACATCGGCTCCGAGTAGTTGAGATACGAATAGGGCGATCCGTCGATGAAAAGGTTGCTTCCGGCGACGATGCGCGCCGAAATTTCCATGATATAAAAATGCATATCCGGCGTAATAATCGTCTCGATACAGAAAGCTCCGAAGAGCCCTTTGGGGCCGCAGATTTCTTTACTGACGCGGATCACGTTATCGCCCATCTCCAACGCTTCGGCGAGCATCGATTCGCGCAGGCTGACCGGAGAATTGCCGACCACGACGTAAGATGGGTCGACATCCATGCCTTCTTGTGCGGCCGCCGGAATACGACCGAGCGAATCGACGTTGGTCTCGTAGCGGCGATCCATCGACATAATCTCGAGCTCACCCGAAAGCGGGGAGTAAAAATAATGGATGTAGAGCGGTACGCCGATGATATATTCCTGAATCGTGTATTGGGCCTTGAGCGAACCGGCCCGCTCTTCGAAGTCGGCGGCATCGCGGATGAACATATAGCCCTTCCCGCCGGCGGCACCGTAGAGTTTAACGATCACCGGGCGATCGATCTCGGCGCCGCTCTTGAATTGCCGGGGCAAGCGAAGGCCCGCACGCGTCAACCAATCGCGTTGCAGTTCGCGGCTGGCCTCCCAATCGAGAACGGCTTTATTCCCGAAGTACGGCACCGTCATCTTCTTATGCTCTTCGGGCGAGAGATAGGCGACGAACGACCCGTGCGGGACCACGATCGCCTTGCGCGCTCGAAGCTCTTCGAAGAGCATCGGAAACGCTGAGTACGACGGCAGGACCATGACTTCATCGACAAAGCGAAAGGATCGGTAGAGCCGCTCGGTCTGCGGATTGGTGATCGCCAAGGTGCGGAAGCCCTCGTCGCGCGCCCCCTTGAGAATTTGGAGTGCGGAATGCGAGCCCAACGTCGCGATGGTATAGTGCCGGTTCATCGGATCGCCCTTTCGATGGCAGGGTTACAAAGCAGTCGAACGCATGCGGCATCGAGATCCTCGGTGCCCAGCGGCTGCCCGGCATGATCGAAGAGACGCCAACCGACCAAGCGACGCATCGACGCGGAGCGCGGAGCATCGAGCATCTCGATCCACACCTCGCCTGCGCGCGGACGCATGACGGGCAATCGCTCGAGACGATGTTTATTCGGGTTGAAGAGCCGCTCGTCGCGTTCGATCGATTCGCCGAGCGCTTCGTCACCCTCGCCGCGATCGAAGACGAGAATCTCGGCACGTTGTACGCGAGCGACCGCCACGCCCAATCGCTGCAACGCCCGCATCGCCGTGTAGGCCTCGTTATCGGGGATCTTCAGTTCGACCGCGTATGCGCGTTCCATCGCTACGAGCGCTCCAGAGCGGTGACGAAACTTTTGAAGAGCACGCTCCCACCCGATGGCGCGAGTGGGTCGTCCCCTTCGCTTCGATCGAGGTGGTTGAAATTCCACGCGTCGCGTTCGGGGTGCGGCATGATCGCCAAGAGATTGCCTTCGCGATTGGTTAACGCGGCCGCGCCGAGCGCCGAGCCTTGCGGAGCGAGATGCGCGTCGGTAGCGCCATCGGTGTCTGCGTAGCGGAAGACGATGAAGTCGCCCTTATCGAGCTCCTCGATATGCTGGGAAGCCGCTGCGAGCCGTCCCTCGCCATGCGCCGCCCAGGCCGGCAACAAGAGATGTTCCGGAAGTGCCGCTGCAATCGCGCAACGCGTTGCGGCAACGGTACGGCGCAGAAGAACCCGCTCGCAGATAAAGTGGCCTTGCACGTTGCGCGTGAATGCGGCAGTCGGGCGACGAATCTCTCCGGTGCCCGGCACGAGCCCGGCTTCTAATAAAATTTGCGCTCCGTTACAGATGCCCATGACATATTTCCCAGCCTGCGCCGCCTCGATGACCGCGTCGAGCATCGCATCGTGCGCCGCGATCGCTCCCGCGCGGATGCGATCTTCGTAGGCAAAACCTCCCGGCAACACAAATGCGTCGTAATAGACGAGGCTCGCCGCCTCGCTCCAATGCACGATCCGCGCATCGGCACCGCAATCGAGGAGCAAATCGCGGGTCTCATCTTCGGAGTTCGTTCCCGGAAAGACGAGAACGGCGACCCGTGCCTTCATGGGAAAAGCTCCTCGAGCGGTCGCGCCCAACTGCGGTGCAAATCGGCGATCTCCCACGCCGCATCGTCGAACGCCAACAGCGGTTGCGGGATCGTCGTCCCGATCTCGCGCACGCTCTCCAGCGAGCCGGCGAGCTCTTCGAAACGTTCGACATCGCGTGGCGCGACTTCGACGACGATCCCGCCCCACTCGCCGAATACCGATTCGTAGAGCCCGACGCCCGACCATCCGGCGACACCATCGAGTTCCACGCCGATCGGCGCGCGGCGTGCCGCCAAACAGCCGAAGCTCATCTCGGCGAGCGTCACGAGGAGTCCACCGTCGGAGATATCGTGCGCGCTGCGAATCACACGTTCGCCTGCGGCGGCAAGGAGGAAGCGGTGCTCGGCGACGATGCGCTCGATATCGATCTCCGGAACGGCCTCGTCGCCGAGCGCGAGGATCGATGCCAGCACGCTCCCACCGAGTGCGCGCTGCGTCTCGCCGACCAGATACAGGTGCGAGCCAACCTCCTTCAGCGACAGCGTGACGCATCGAGAGAGGTCGGTGAGTCGCCCGAGGCAGGCGACGATCGGCGACGCCGGAATCGCGTGCCCGCTCGGCGCTGCGTTATACAAGCTCACGTTGCCGGAGACGTACGCGAGCCCGAATCCGCGTGCCGCGCGCGCGAGTCCGTCGACCCCGGCGACGAGTTCGCCATACTGCCGTGCATCGCGCGGGCTGCCGTAATTCAAACAATCGGTCAGGCCGATCGGTTCGGCGCCAACGGCGACGACGTTGCGCACCGATTCGTAGACGGCGTGCTCTGCCGCACGTTGCGGATCGATCCGGCCGATGCGTGGATTGCCATCGACGCTCAACGCAAACGCCAGACGCGAGCCGCGGATCGGCGCCAGAACGCCGGCGTCGGCTTCTCCGCGCGGAATCACCGTCCGTCCGCGTACGACGGCGTCGTAATGGCGGTACAGTGGTGCGCGCGAGCAGACGTCGCGATGCGCGAGAACTTCGTGGAAGAGATCGTCGAGCGAACGTTCGCAGAGAAGGTCGTGCGTCCGCTGCATCGTCGGCGGTATCGGCGGCTCGACGGGCAACGTATCGCGAACCGATCCGGTAAGAAAATCGATCGGCACGTCCATGACGAGCTCGCCGCGGTGGCGAAGCTGGTAACGTTGCGCGGCGGTAGCGCGGCCGATACGCACCGCGCGCGCATTCTGCGCGACCTGCGGCAAGGTGAATTCCTCGTTGTAGATTCGCTCGACCTCGTCGACGATCTCCTCGGGAAGCGCCCAGAGCAACCGCTCTTGCGTCTCGCCGACGGCGATAACCTCGGGAAGCAAACGATCGACTGCGACGTTGACGGTATCGAGATCGATGTCCGCGCCGAAACCACCGGCGCTGCAGAGCTCCGCCGAGCAGCCCATGATTCCGCCTGCGCCGAGATCTTTAAAGCCGACCTCGATCTTCCGTTCGCGAAGGAGCGAAAAGACGCGATAGCTCGCGCGCATGATCACGTTTTTGAGAAAGGGATCGGGAACCTGAACGGCTCCTTTGTTACTCTGTGCTTCCTGGGCATCCAACGCCACCGATGAAAAGGAGGCGCCGCCGAATCCGCTGGCATCGGTTGCCTTCCCAACGAGCAGAAGAACGAAATCCTCACCACCGCGGGGAACGCGCGAGTGAATGACCTCCGATTCTTTCACCAAGCCGAGTGCCACGACATTAACGAGGACGTTCTCGTCGAATTCGCGATCGAAGTAGCAGTCGCCGGCAAGATTCGGCACGCCGATTGCATTGCCGTATGCCGCAATCCCGTCGACGACTCCGCGCGCTACGGCGCGTTGGTGCTCGTTCGCGAGATCGACGCTCCCGAAACGGAGCGGATCGGCGACCGCGACCACTTCGGCGCCCATGCAGAGCACGTCGCGCACGATTCCACCGATCCCGGTCGCGGCGCCTTCGAACGGGACGACCTGCGAGGGATGGTTATGCGATTCGTGTGCGATGACGATCCCGTACCGCTCCCCCTCGTGTTCGCCGAGATGGAGAATACCCGCGTCCTCGGCAGGGCCCAAAACGACGTCGCGTCCTTCGGTGGGGAGGCGCCCAAGGAGCGCTCGACTCGATTTATAGGAGCAATGCTCGCTCCATTGCGCATCGAAGGCGTAGAGTTCGACGAGGCTCGGCGCGCGTCCCAGCCGCTGCGCGATGCTCCGCAGTTCGTCAACGCGTAACGCCAAACCCAACGCGTCGGCCCGAGCGCGCAACGCTTCATCGTCGAGCTCGGCGACGGCTAAATCACGCAATGACGGCCCCCGGTGGGAGCTGCTGCTGGAGTAGCGCATCGACCCGCAACATCTCGGAGCGCGCGTTCGATTGCGCGAGCATTACGCGCCCGAACATCGCCGAATCGTCGATCGCCAATAACTTCGCGCACGCAAGCGCGATGCGATGCGGTTCGTCGTTTCCGTCGACGACCGGCGAGCTGGCGCTGCCGTCGAGCGTCGCTCGCAGGGTGCGGTCGCCGATCGCTACGAAGATCGGCCGTGCAAAACTCGCCTCGATCTGCGAGACGATCTGTAACACGTAGCCCGGCGTAACGGTGACGCTTGCAAGGTGGCGCGCCGTCGGGATGCCGAACGCATGCAGCGCCGCGGCGACCTCGTTCGCGCGTTCGACTATCGCTTCTTCATCGACGAAGATCGCCGCAACTCCCGGCCGCATCGCCGGAAAGCTGCCGACGAACTCGGCGACCTGCTCGTAGGCCGCTTTCACGCGCGCAAGGCCGGCCTCATCGACGGGATCGAGATTCCGATAGATCTGCTTGTCGAGCATTTGATCTTCGTGTCCGTGCCGCCAAATGCGCCACGAATCGTTATCGATCACGTCGGCGATGACGAGTTGCCCCTGATTTTCGCCACCGATCAAGCGGCCGAATTCGATCTTCAAATCGACGAGCAGAACGTCGCGGTGCCGCCATGCATGGGCGAGAATTTCGAACGTCAGGCGCGCGATCTCGCTCATCGCGCCGATCTCGTTCGGCGAGGCGATTCCGCGGGCGGCGATCTCTTCAGGAGCGATCAGGGGATCGTGGTTCGCATCATCCTTCAAAAAGAACTCGGTGACCCGCGGGACCAAGATCGATCCGCGCTGGAGACCCGTATGCCGACGCGCGAACGAACCGGCGGCAACCCCACGAACGACGACTTCGAGCGGAATCATCGAGCAACGCCGTACCAACATCTCGTTGTCGTCGTCGTCTTCGCCGCCGTTGAGAAAATGCGTCGGAAGACCGCAGAGATTGAGTAACCTGAAGACGCGCGATGTCGTTTGCGCGGCGAGTCGCCCTTTCCCGGGAATCTCGTCGCGTCGCGCGCCGTCTCCGGCGGTAATCGAGTCGCCTTGCGCGACGACGAGCTGATCGGGAGAGCTTGGAACTTCGTAGAGAATCTTCGTCTTACCGCGGGCGATCTCGATTCCTTTATCCACGTTCTTCCTCCCCCGGTCTATGGGCGACGATGCGTTGTTGTGGGAATTGCGGTAGAACCTCGATCTGCTCGGCGACCATGCGCGCGCGTCGAGCCGCCAGGCCGACGTGCCCGGTTGGATCGAGCGAGCGGCGAATCTCGGCGGGGTCGATCAACTCCGTGAGCGATCGGTCGCCCGCAAGCAACGTCGCAAGCGGATTATCTTCTCCTCGCGCGAGCGCATCCCACGCCTCCATCGCTCGCCCACGCAACGTCTCGTGCAACTCCTGGCGATCGCCGCCTGCGCGCGCCGCCTCCATCATGACTCGTTCGGTGCCGGCGAACGGCCCGTAGGTGCGTACGTTCTGCGCGATACGCCGTTCGTCGATGCGTAACCCCCGCACGACGCGTAGTGCCAACGATAGAATTTCATCGACGCAGAGCAGCGCTTCGGGGATCGTCGTGCGCCGGTTCGCGCTGTCGTCGAGCGTGCGCTCGAGATAATTGGTTGCCGCATTTTGCCATGCGACATCGGCATACGCGGGCAGAAGGCGCGCCAACGAATCGATACGCTCGCAGAGGATTGGATTGCGTTTGAACGGCATCGCGCTGCTGCCGACCTGAGCGCTTCCGAAGGGCTCGGCGAGCTCGCCGAACGGTGGAGCGCTGAGGATTCGGATATCGGCTGCGAACTTCGAGAGCGAGGTGCCGACGCCGGCGAGCGCGCTCAGTAACAGATAGTCGAGTTTTCGCGTGTAGGTCTGCGTGCTCGCAGCGCGTGCCTCGAGGCCGAAGTGTTCGAGCACCTCGCGCTCGAGATCGATCGATGCGCCCGCTCCGCCGAGCAATTGCTCGTAGGAAGCCGATGTGCCGACCGCTCCCCGCAACCCTTTGGTCGTCATCTGCGCGAAGACGTGGCGCAGGTTTGCATCGTCGATGAGGAGATCTTGGGCGTAGATCGCAAAGCGATAGCCCAATGTCGTCGGCTCCGCCGGCTGCAAGTGCGTGAAGGCCATGCAGAGACGATCCGCCTGCGAGGTGATACGCTCGGCGAAGGCGGCGAGCAATTCGCGGAGATGCTCGCCGATCGTCGAGAGCGCGCGCCGAATACGATAGGTCTCCACGGTATCCTCGATATCCATCGAGGTTGCGCCGAGGTGCAGTTTGCCGCCGCCGATCCGCGCCTGCGAGGCATAGACCCGAATTTCGGCCATCAGATCGTGGTGAATCGAGCGTTCGATCTCCAGCGCCGCCTCGATATCGATCTCGTCGGCATGCGCGCGCAGATCGGCGAGTTCGGCCTCGTTGACGAGGCCGTGCTTGGCTTCGGCCTGCGCTAAGGCGATCCAAACCTCGCGCCAGAGCCGCCGCCGCGTCCGCTCCGAGAAGAGCGAGCGCACGTCCTTGCGACCGTACCTCCAAGAGAACGGCGAAGCATAACTGGAGTGATCCATGGGTGCTCGCCGCTGTTCGCTCCGCGCGTTGCCGCGGCCTCGTTCGCGGGGGGAGTTTTCAGCGCTTGCACCGCCCCTCAACGCAGGACGAGTTCGAGGCTCGTCCGCTCGACGAGGAGGCGGAGATCCTCCGGGTCGCCGCCGGCCCGTCCGGTCACGATGCTTTCAATACCGCGCAGCGCCCGCTCGTAGCCCGCTCGCGCCCGCCCCTCGCCGATCCGGCGAGCGATCGGCCGGAGCGTCCGCTCGCGCCAGGCCATGCGGGGGGGCAGCGTCCCGCCGGGGCGCGCCATCTCCCAGAGCATCGCATATTCGTTCGCGAGCGCGGAGAGCAGCGGCATCGCCGCGCTGCGCGGGTCGTGCTCGAAGCAATCGCCGAGGATCGAGAACGCCTCGGCGACTCGACCTTCGACGAGCGCTCCGGCGAACCGGTAGGGCTTCGGGTCGTCGACGGCAAGGCTCTCCTGCTCGAGATCGCCGAGCGTGATTTTTCGCCCCAGGAGCGCAAGCTTCGCAAGGTCGTTCCGAATGCTCGCGAGGTCGCTCTCCGAGCGCGAGAGATGGGCGAGCACCTGCCGCTCGGCCTCCGCCCCGGCAACCGCGAGCTCGTCGGCGACGAATCGCGCACGAATCTCCTCGTTGACCGTGCAATCGATCCGCGATGCGCTGCGGCCCAACTGCGAGCCGATCGATGCCGGGCGCACCGAGCGCGGCGCCAACAAGTCACAGATCACGAGCAGGTTCTCACCGTCGGCACAGCGTTGCGCGAGTTCGAGCAAGGCGCGCCGCGGTGCGGCCTTCGCGCTCTGTACCTCGTTGACGATAACGATACGCCGCGGCGCCAGAAACGGCATCGCCGCGATCGCTTCTTCGACCTTCGCGCAATCGTCGACGCTCTCGAGCGTCACGCTGCTGCAGTTGAGCGCGCGAACGTCCTCGGCGAGCTCCCTCGCGAGCAGCGCGTCGCGCACGCGCTCGGCGAGAAGGCGATCGGTCCCTTCGATAACCACGAGCGCCCCGAGTTTCGGAGTGCCGTCCAAAAAATCGTAGGCCTTCATGTGCTGCTGCGCTCGCGCGACGGCAGCGCCGACCACTGCGGCCGGCCGGCGAGCCCGGCAATGCTTTCCGCGTACGGCGGACGGAGAACGCCGTACTCGGTTACGAACGCAGCGACGAGGTGCCCGGGCGTGACGTCGAACGCCGGATTGAAGACCGATGCCTCCGGCGGCGCGACGAAGTGCCCGCCGAACGACGTCACCTCCGAGGCCGCTCGCTCTTCGATGGGAATCTCCGCACCGGAAGCAAGCGAAAAATCGAATGTCGAGCGCGGCGCGGCGACATAGAACGGAATGTTATGATGCGCGGCGAGGATCGCGAGATTGTAGGTGCCGATTTTATTGGCGGTGTCGCCATTGCGCGCGATCCGGTCCGCACCGACGATCACCGCATCGACCTGCTTCCGCGCCATTGCAATCGCTGCCGCCGCATCGACCTGTAACGTTGCGTCGATCCCGGCCCGCAAACACTCGAGATAGGTCAGGCGCGCCCCTTGCAGCAGCGGTCGCGTTTCATCGACGATCGCATGCGGCGCAAGCCCTGCCCGTTGTGCGGCGATCAAGACACCGAGTGCCGTTCCATAACCGGCGGTCGCCAAGGGCCCGGTATTACAATGCGTGAGAACGCGCGCGCCCTTGGAGAACAACGGAATGCCGTTCTCTCCGATCGCCGCGTCGATCGATCGCTGCTCGGCGTGGATTGCGAGCGCTTCGGCAAGCACATCCTCCGAGGCCAGAACGCGGTCGACGGCCCATGCGAGATTGACCGCAGTTGGCCTCGCAGAGCGAACGCGCGCTGCCGCTGCTGCGAACGCCTCATCGTCGCGTTCCCCGGAACGGAGCACGGCGATTCCGTAGGCGGCGAAAACACCGATGCACGGAGCTCCGCGAACGGCCAGCGAGGCGATCGCCGCGACGATTTCGTCGCACGTCCGTGCCGGTTCGTATCGAATCTCCGCAGGCAAGAGCCGTTGATCGAGGTAGTGGAGGGCACCGTTCTCGAAGCGGACGGGTTCGAGAGCCTCGCTCATACCGAAAGCAAGCACGCCGCGGCGAAGCCCGCATCGTATCCCTTATCGCCACGCGCGGGATCGGCCCGCTCTTCGGCTTGCGCGAGCGTCTCGGTGGTAAGCACCCCGAAGCCGATCGGTGCGCCCGTGCGCAGTTGCACCTCCATCAAACCGCGCGCGCACTCCCCGGCAACGAAATCGAAATGCGGCGTCTCGCCGCGAATAACGACCCCGAGAGCGACGACGGCGTCGGCCTCACCATCTTGCAACATTTTTAGCGCCGCGAGCGGAAGCTCGTAGCAGCCCGGGACTTCCACGAGCGCAATATCCTTATCGCGAACGCCGCAATCGCGAAGTGCGCGCTTCGCTCCATCGAGCATCTGCTCGGTAAGATCGAAATAAAAACGTGCGACGATAACGGCAAAACGTTTGCCCGCGCACGAAGGCACGGGCAAACGTCGAAGGGTGGATCGGTCGCCGGGCTTCACGATGCGGGCGCGTTCTGAACCGATTCGTCGAAAAGGTGTCCGAGTTTCGAACGTTTCGTCCCCATGTAGCGACGATTGAACGGCGTCGGCGTCGTTTCCATCGGGACGCGCTCGACGATCTTGAGGCCGTAACCTTCGAGGCCGAAGATCTTGCGCGGATTATTGGTGATGAGTTTCAGTTCTTTTATTCCAAGGTCGACGAGAATCTGCGACCCGATGCCGTAATCGCGTTTATCGACTGGCAACCCGAGCGCTAAATTCGCTTCGACCGTGTCGGCACCGTTATCCTGCAATTGATAGGCGCGCAATTTGTTGGCGAGCCCGATGCCGCGCCCTTCCTGGCGCAAATAGAGCAGCACGCCGCGCCCGGCATCGGCGATCATTCGCATCGCGCCGTCGCGCTGCGCCGCGCAGTCGCAACGGATCGAGTGCAGCGCG
>JBMFXH010000038.1:0-13184 GCA_049964475.1 Vulcanimicrobiaceae bacterium | reverse complement strand
GCGCACCAGCGTCAACGATATCTACCGTGCGCTCGTCGATATCAGCGGCTTCGAGGCACCGATCGCGCGCGCCGAACGGCGCGCTGGCGATGCGCGCGACATCGGCTACGACCCCGCACTCGCGCGCGAGGTGCTGCAATGGTCCGCGCAGACGAACCTCCGCGACGGCATGCGCGAGACGTACGAGTACTTCGCCGCGCTCTAGCGCTCGAGTGCCTGGTGGCAGCGGTACGGCTTGTCACATCGAGTAGGTTTGTCACATCGAGTAGGTTTGTCACATCGAGTAGGTTTGTCACATCGAGTAGGCGCGTAGCGCCGTATCGAGATGCCGAGCAATTTCATCCCGAGTAGCCGGAAGCCCCGTCATCCCGAGTAGCCGCCGAAGGCGGCGTATCGAGGGATGATTGCACGCGCGCCTCGATACGGGCGCTAAAGCGCCCTACTCGGCGTGACAGAATCTGCCTACTCGGCGTGACAACGCTTCGCAACTCGGCTGAAGACCGCTACGCTACCCGACGACGAAGTTGACGAGTTTCCCGGGGACGTAGAAGCGCTTGCGGATCTCTTTCCCGTCGAGATAGCCCCGCACTGCGGGCTCGGCTTGCGCGAGCGCGAAGGCCTCGCTCTCCGCAATCGACGGCGCGCAAGCGATGCGCGCGCGCACCTTGCCGTTGACTTGCACGACCAGCGTGATCTCGTCGAGCGCCAGCGCGGCCTCTTGCGGCGCGAGTGCGGCTTCGAGATGGACGGAGCGCTCGTAGCCGTAGCGCGACCAGAGTTCGTCGGCGATATGCGGCGCGAACGGAGCGAGCAAGAGCGGCACCGCATGCACCGCATAGAGCGTCGCGGGCGATTCGGGCGCCGCACTCACCGCCGCCGTCAACGCATTAATCGTCTCATCGAGCCGTGCGATCGTCGTGTTGTAGTGGAAGCGCCGCGAGAGCGTCTCCTCAACCAACGAACGTGCCGCGAGATGCACCGCTCGCACCAACGCCTTTTCTTCGGGGGTCGCGCAGGCCGGCAGCACGCGCACGTCCACGCTGCGCGCGTGCGCGGCGAGCGGTTCGCACGCACGCCAAACGCGGTTGACGAAGCGAACGCGGCCGTTGATGCCGTCGTCGGTCCATTCGCTGGTATCTTCGGGCGGCGTCACGTAGAGCAAGAATAAGCGCATCGCGTCGACGCCGTTCTTCTTCGCGGTCTCGTCGATCCCGACGACGTTCCCGCGCGATTTCGACATCTTCTCGCCGTTGGCGAGTAGCATTCCTTGGTGGAAGAGCCGCGCAAACGGTTCGTCGGCGCCGCTTACCCAGCCGCAGTCGTGAAAGAACTTATAGAAAAACCGCGAGTAGAGGAGATGCAGAACCGCATGCTCGGAGCCGCCGATATATTGGTCGACGTTCATCCACGCATCGGCGGCCTCGCGCGCCCACGGTGCGGTCTCGTTGTGCGGATCGAGATAACGCAGATAGTACCACGACGATTCGAAGAACGTATCCATCGTGTCGCTCTCGCGCCGCGCCAGCCCGCCGCATTTCGGACAGCTCGTTTCGATAAACGACGGGAGGCGCGCCAACGGTGAGCCTTCGCCGGTAATCGGCGCGTCGGGAGGTAACACGATCGGCAGTTGCTCTTCGGGTACGGGAACTTCGCCGCAACTCCGGCAATAGACAATCGGAATCGGCGTGCCCCAATAGCGCTGCCGCGAGACCAACCAGTCGCGAAGCCGATAGGTGGTCGTCGCTTTGCCGATGCCGAGCCGCTGAAACTCCGCCGCTATCGCGCGGCGCGCCTCGGCGCTTGCCATGCCGGTAAATGCACCGCTTGCAACGAGCGTACCATCATCGACGAACGCTTCGTCGATCGGCGCGTCGGCAGCAATCGCACTCTCGCTCGGAACGACGACGCGCACGATCGGCAGATCGTGTTTGCGGGCGAAATCGAAGTCGCGTTCGTCGTGTGCGGGAACGCCCATCACCGCACCGGTTCCGTATTCGGCGAGCACGTAATTGGTCACCCAGATCGGCACGCGCGCCCCGGAGAGCGGATGCACCGCGTACGCACCGGTGAAGAGCCCTTGCTTCTCCATCAAACTCGTGCGCTCGAGTTCGGATTTCGACCGCAGGCTTTCGGTGAAGCGATCGATCGCCGTCGCGCTCTCCGGAGCGATGAGCTCTTTGATGCGCGCGACCACGGGATGCTCCGGTGCAAGCGCAAGGAACGTCACGCCGAAGACGGTGTCGACGCGCGTCGTAAAAACCTCGATCGCTTCGGCTGCACCTTCAATCGCAAACGAGAACTGTGCGCCTTCGCTTTTGCCGATCCAATTGCGTTGCATCGTACGCGTTCGCTCCGGCCAGCCGTCGAGCCCTTCGAGCCCGTCGAGCAGCCGTTCGGCGTACTCGGTGATTCGCAAGAACCATTGCGAGAGATTGCGCCGTTGCACCGGAGTATTACACCGCCAACAGCAGCCGTCGATCACTTGCTCGTTCGCGAGCACCGTTGCGTCCTTCGGACACCAATTCACCGGGGCTTCGCGCTTATAGGCGAGCCCACGTTCGTACAACTGCAAGAACAGCCATTGATTCCATCGATAATATTCCGGCGTACAGGTGGCGATCTCGCGCGACCAATCGTAACTCGTGCCCATCAAACGTATTTGACGCTGCATGTTGGCGATGTTGGAGAGCGTCCACGTCGCCGGGGCGATTCCACGCTGGATCGCGGCATTTTCCGCCGGAAGTCCGAACGCATCCCAGCCCATCGGATGCAGCACGTTGTACCCCAACATCCGCATCGAGCGCGCGATCGCATCGCCGATCGTGTAATTCTTTGCGTGCCCGACGTGCAGATCGCCGGAAGGATACGGCAGCATTTCGAGCACGTAATACTTCTCGCGCGTTGCATCGGGGCGTGCCGCGGCGAGCCCGTCGCGCTCCCAACGCTCGCGCCAGCGCTGCTCGATATCCTGGAAATCGTATGCTGCGGCCATTTGCATAGCATACGCAACCGAAGCAAGCCCGCCCACCGCAGGGGTCGCAGCGTGCTTTCCGGCGCGCGTTTTCGCGTGAAGGATCGGCATGAAACGTTGGCTCACCTTGCCCGCCCTCGCGCTGCTGATCGCGCTGCTCGCCTTCCACCCGGCCCCCGCTCCTCTCGTGGTCGCCCCGGCCGTCTCGCCGCTTCACGCGACGGGTCGGCATGGCAAGCCGGGGAGGGCGAAGCACCGCCCGGTACCGCCCGCAAGGCTCCTGGTCGACGTCGCCGGGGCGGTCGCGCACCCAGGGCTCTACCGCTTCCCCCCGGGGCAACGCGCCGATGCAGCGCTCGCCGCTGCCGGGGGCGCGCTCCCCGGCGCCGATCTCGACCGCGTCGATCTCGCCGCTCCGCTCGTCGACGGCGAGGAAGTCCTCGTTCCGAAGATCGGGGCGCCGGCGCGGCGCGGTCGTACGCTGCGCCTTCCGCGATCGGCGAAAAGCAAGCGCGCGAAGAAGGGTGCCGCGCTCCTCGGCTCGCGCGTCGATCTCAACGGTGCCGGGGCGGCAACGCTCGCCGAGGTGCCCGGGATCGGGCCGATCCTCGCCGAGCGGATCATCGCCGTGCGTCGGCGCGACGGCCCCTTCGATGCGCTCGACCAACTCCTCGATGTCGCCGGGATGAGCCCCTCCCGCCTCGAGCAGGCGCGGCCATACCTGCACGTTTAGGAGTCTCTCCGCTCAAAGTCGGAGAGCCTCCTTGTCCGAAGTTCTGCGGCGCGGAAAGGTCAGAGGCGCCGGAGCGGGCAAAAACTTCTCTACGATGATCGATTGGATGTCGGAGCGCGAGACGCTTCCAGAGCTCATTACGCGCGTGCTTTCGGAACCGCGCGAGCGCGCCTTGGTGGAACGACGAGGAGAGCGCTGGGTCGATGTATCGAGTACCGAGTTGCTCGAACGAGCGAAAAATATTGCCTGCGCGATCCGCGCCGCCGGTTTACAAAGCGGCGACCGCGTCGCACTGATCGGTCATAATTCGGTCGACTGGATCGCCACGAGCTTCGGCATCTTAATGAGCGGTTGCGTCGTGGTGCCGATCTACCCGACGCAGGCCGGCGATATCACCGCCTACATCCTCAAGCATTCCGAAGCGAAGCTCCTCTTCGTCGACACCGAAACGACGCTACGGACATTGAGCGCTGCGATCCCCGTCCTGCCGCGCGCGAATGTATTCGAGTCGCAGGGCCCGTTTGCACTTGGGGCATTTGAAGCTGAGGGTGCACGCGCGCGCGCTGCCGATAGCTCGTTGCCGGATCCGTATTTTGCAAAGCTCGCCCCCGAAGATCTAGCGATTCTCATCTATACGAGCGGCACGACCGGCAACCCGAAAGGCGTGATGTTGTCGCACGACAATATCGCCTTCGATGCAAAGTCCTCGCTCTACGGGGCTTTTGCCGTCCTAACGCCGCAAGATCGCGTGCTTTCGGTGCTGCCGTATTCGCATATCTACGAGCAGACGATGATGTTTATCTACTTTCTTGCGAAACCAACCTACTTCATCTGCCACGACGTGAACGAATTGATCCCCGATCTTCTCTATGCGCGGCCGAATTACATGACGTGCGTACCGCGAATTTTCGACCGCGTTCTCGCCGGCATCAACGGCAACGCACTGCGCGCGGGCGGGCTTCAGGCGCGTTTGGTTCCCTGGGCGTTGCGTACCGCGCGGCATTGGGCGCGCGCGAAAACCTTCGGCGGCTCCAATCCGCTGCTTTCGGCGCAGTACGCCCTTGCCAAGCGATTGGTACTCGATAAAGTGCGCGCTCGCCTCGGCTTAGATGCGATGAAATTCTTCAGCAGCGGCAGCGCAGCGCTCCACGTCGACGTGGCAATGACCTACTTAGGGCTCGGCATGCCGATCATGCAGGGCTACGGCCTCACCGAAACCTCTCCGGTCGTCACCGTGAATTATCCGGAGAAGAATAAGTACGGAAGTGTCGGTGCGGTGATTCCCGGCGTCGAGGTGAGCATCGCCGCCGATGGCGAGATTCTCACCCGTGGGCGCCACGTGATGCTCGGCTACTATCGCGAGCCGCAGGCGACGCAGGAAGTGCTTTCGGGCGGCTGGTTCCACACCGGCGATATCGGCGAGGTAGACGAGAACGGCTACCTCACCATCACCGACCGCAAAAAGGAAGTCTTCAAAACCGCGACCGGAAAGTTCGTGGCACCGGCACGCGTCGAGAGCGCGATTAAACGCTCGATGTTCGTGGCGCAAGCGATGGTCTTCGGCGACGGCCGCCCCTATCCGGGTGCGCTCGTCTGCCCCAACTGGGAGAACTTGCGTGCGGAATTACCCTTGCCCGCCGATGCTACGGTGGACGAACTTGCCAAGCGCGAGGATGTGAAAGCGTTCTTCGCCGCTGAAGTCCGCAAGCGGACCGCCGATCTTGGGAGTTTCGAGCAGATACGGCGAGCGGTTGTTATCCCGCGCGAATTCAGCATCGAATCGGGAGAGCTCTCGCCATCGATGAAGGTCAAACGCCGCGTTGTCGAATCTCGGTACGCCGGGGCAATCGACGAGTTCTATCGAACCGATCCAAAATTCCAGTCGGTTGCATAACCCGACGCACGAGGTTGTAGGAGGATTATTTTGAGAAGCACCCGCTTGCTTGCGAGCGCCGTCACGCTTGCAGTTTTGCTCCCGGTCGGCGGTCTTGCCGCACCGATGAAAGCGCCGACGAAAAAGCCGCCCATGCACGTACCGGCCCGCTTCCCCGACTCGGTCACTCACGGCAGTGTCGTCGTTCACGGACAGACGATTCATTACACTGCGCGCGCCGGCACGATCACGCTGCACAACCAAGCGAATCAGCCGACGGCGCGCATGTTCTATGTCGCTTACACGAAAGACGGCGCACAACCGAACAACCGACCGGTCACGTTCTTCTATAACGGCGGCCCAGGGAGCTCGACGATGTGGCTGCACATGGGCTCCTTCGGCCCGGTCCGCGTGATCTCGGGCAGCGGAACGCTCACCGGTCCGCCGCCCTATCGCATCGTTCCCAACGGCTACACCTTGCTCGATAAGACCGATGAGGTCTTCATCGATATGCCCGATAGCGGTTTCGGCCGCATCATCGGCGCCGGTAAGCCGAAGATGTTCTTCGGGGTCGATCAGGATGCGCGTGCGTTCGCGCAATTCGTGCAAAACTATATCGGAAAATTCGGTCGCTGGAACTCGCCGAAATATCTCTTCGGCGAAAGCTATGGCACCACGCGCGACGCGGCACTCTCCGCCGACCTCCAGCAAGACGGCGTCGGCCTCAATGGGGTCGTCTTTCAATCCTCGATTCTCAACTTCAATCTCGATTGGAGCGTGAACTTCGGCTACGTTCCGGCCGCAGTCGGCGGCGGCGATTGGGGCTTCGTGCTCTACTTCCCTACCGAGGCGGCGACGGCGTGGTATCACCACGCGGTGCCCAATCGCCCTGCGCACCTGCGCCCGTTCCTCGCTCGCGTCGAACGCTTTACGATGGGCCCCTATCTTTCGGCCCTCGCCCAAGGCGATGCGTTACCGCAATCGCAACGCATGGCGATCGCCAACAAGATCCACGAATACACCGGGCTCTCGCTGCAATATATCCTCAATGCCAATCTGCGGATTCCCTACGGCCGCTTCGAGAACCAACTGCTGCGAAACAGCGGAAAGATCGTCGGGCGCCTCGATTCGCGTTACGAAACGACCACGATCGACGGCAACCAGGCCTCGGCACCATGGGATCCGACCGATGCGGCAATCGACGATCCGTTTACGGCGGCGGTCAACCAATACTTACGCGAAACGTTAAAATACAACCCGCCGATTCCGTATCGTAGCAGCGTGTACAACATC
This sequence comes from Vulcanimicrobiaceae bacterium, assembly GCA_049964475.1. Lineage (GTDB taxonomy): Bacteria > Vulcanimicrobiota > Vulcanimicrobiia > Vulcanimicrobiales > Vulcanimicrobiaceae > JABEUX01. The sequence goes on along the minus strand of JBMFXH010000038.1, from coordinate 6,314 downwards.
ATCGCCAAGAGCGGCGGATGGGATTGGAAGCACCACGGCATGCAGCCGACCAACGTGGCCCCCGACATTGCTTTTGCGATGACCAACGAGCCGAGTATGAAGGTCTTCGTCGCGATGGGTTATTACGATTTCGCAACCCCCTACGAAGCGGCGCTCTACACCTTCGAACATCTCGGCATTCCGCCGTCGTTACAGCGGAATATCACCTATCGTTATTATCGCGTCGGCCATATGATCTATCTGAATCCACAATCCCTCGCGCACTACCAGCGCGATCTCGACGCGTGGTATAGCGCACCGTAAGCGCTCCCTCGATACGGGCGCTAACGCGCCCTACTCGGGATGACAGAACATGTCACGCCGAGTAGGTTGCGAAGCAACCGTATCGAGGCGCGCAACAAGCGCTCCCTCGATACGGGCGCTAACGCGCCCTACTCGGGATGACAACTCCTGTCACGCCGAGTAGTGCGCTGCGCTGTCACGCCGAGTAGCCGCGGAACGCGGCGTATCGAGGCGCAAGCAGCGCATCGAGGCGCCGTGCGTTAGTGCCCCTGCTCGAGCGATGCGAGCCGCGCCAACGTCTTGGCGAGGATCGCATCGAGTTTGCGTTTTGCCGTCTGCATGGTCGCGGTCACGCCGGGGTCGGTTGCGTTGGGCGGCGCTTCCGCGAACGTCCCTTGCCCCGATCCAACCGTTGATGCGAGCGCTCCGTACGCATTGGCTAGGAAACCCAAGCTCGAGAAATCGAGCGAGGCTTTCCCGATCGAGTCGTCCGGGCTCGATGTCGGCGGAACCCCGATGACCTTCGTCAACAACTCGTGTTTAGAAGCAGCGTTCAGTTTGCCGCTGTCGAGGAGGCGCTGCGCGGCATATTGCGCGACGCGGATGCGATGGATCGTTGCATCGAGCCTCTGCGCGAACGCAAACTGCGCGCGCAGTTCCGCATTGCTGGTATGCGTGCGCGGATCGCGCAGCAGGGTCGCATTGCGGGCGTAGGTCTTGCCGTCGACCTTCAGCACCACGCGGTAGGTGCCCGGCGGAACCATCGGCCCACCGGGGCTGCCCGCGCGGAGATCCCAAGCGAAGCGATGCGTTCCCACCGAGACTCCCGGCAGCGGCATGGCACGCAGCCAATACGCGGGGATATCGACCTTCTGCGGGTTCGGTGCCGTTACGTGCTGGCTCGAGCTCCAACGCCGCAAAACGGTTCCTTTTGCATCGCGAATTTCGAGCACGACCGGCGTCGTCGGTTGCTTCCCGATTGCGTAATCGATCTGCATGCCATAGGCCGGATTATCGAGATGCGCCTCGTCGTAGGGAATCGGCGTCTCTTCGTCGTTGTAGGGCTTCAAGCGATAGGTAACCGCGGGCGTGTAGAGATACGCCGGTGCGCTGAGACTCGCTTGCGAGATTTGCCGCAAGCGCGCAACGTCGTCCATCACGTAGACGCCGCGTCCCTGCGTGGCGATGATGATGTCGCCGTGTTTGACGATGATATCGCGAACCGACGTCACCGGAAGATTGCGCTGAAACGATTCCCAGTGGTTGCCGTTATCGAACGAGAGAAACATGCCGCGCTCGGTACCGGCGTAGAGCAATCCCGGGCGATGCGGATCTTCGCGAACGACGTTCACGAAATCGTGCGGCGGGATGCCGTTGGTGATGCGCGTCCAGTGCTTCCCACCGTCGGACGTACGATAGATATACGGCGTTAAATCGTCGAGCCGATGACGATCGACGGCCGCGTAGGCAACCTGCGGGTTGAAGTGCGACGCGGCGATGATGCCGATTTTGCTCCACGGCGTGAGCGCTTTGGGGGTGACGTTGCGCCAGTGCTTGCAACCGTCGGTCGTTACCCAGATCTGCCCGTCGTCGGTGCCCGCCCACACGATATTCGCGCGGATCGGCGAGGGAGCGATCGCATAGACGACGCCGCGCCGTTTGAGCCCGATATTATCGGCGAGCGTCGCCGGATCGAGATTGGCGGGGTGGTCGTCGCCGTGCGCGCGCGTGAGATCGGGGCTGACGATCTTCCAGCTATACCCGAAGTTTCGCGTGCGGAAGATCCGTTGCGTGCCGAAGTAGAGCGTGCGATGGTCGACGCTCGAGAGCGCGAGCGGCAGCGTCCACGTATAGCGCCAGAAATGATGCGGGTGCGCCGCTTCGGGATCGATGTTCTGCTCCCAACCCGTCGTCGTATCTTCGATCGTCGGCGGTGCGAGCACGCTCGGCGCCGCCGCGATGACGCGCCCGATCTTGCGCGGATCGGGAATGAGCCATCCGCTCTCGCTCCCGGCGTCGACGGGCTGCCAGTCGCGCATCGTGAGATGCGTGTATTTACTGCGGCTCAATAACGAGAATGCGCCGGAATCTTGCTGCGAGCCGTAGATGTGATACGGGAAGGCATCGTCGACGCTGATGTGATAGACCTGCGCCGTCGGTTGGTTGTACCACGAGCTCCAGGTCTTTGCGTTATCGACCGTAACGACGACGCCTTGATCGCCGCCGAGCACCATGTGCGTGGGATCCTGCGGATAGATCCAGAGTTGGTGATAATCGTCGCCGCCGGGCTGCCCTTTGATCGCAACGAAGGTTTTGCCGCCGTCGGTCGAGCGATAGGTCGACGTATCCATCGTGTAGAGCGTCTCGGGATTCTTCGGATCGACCGCGAGCTCGCCGAAGTACCATCCGCGTTTCCAGATGCGAATGTCGCCGTCGGTTTTGAACCAGTGCGCTCCCCCGTCGTTGGAACGGTAGATGCCGCCGTGCGCGCGGTCGCTGTCGATCCGCGCGTAAACGATCTGCGGATCGCTCGGTGCGACCGCAACGCCGATGCGCCCGACATAGCTCGGAATTCCATCGCGTAATTGCGTCCAGTGCGCGCCGCCGTCGGTCGTTTTGTAGAGCCCGGAACCCGGGCCGTTGCTCGGCGGATAGACGTTCCACGGCGGACGCCGCGTCTGCCAGAGCGCCGCATAGAGCACCTGCGGGTTCTGCGGATCCATCGAGAGCGAGATCGCGCCGGTGTTCTCGTTTTTATAGAGAATCTTTTGCCACGTTTTACCGCCGTTCACGCTTTTGAAAACGCCGCGTTCGGCATTCGGGCCGTAGGCGTGTCCGAGTGCGGCGACATACACGACGTTTGCATTCTGCGGGTCGACGACGATCGCGGCGATCTGCCGCGTGTCGCGCAGACCGATGTGCGCCCACGTCTTTCCGCCGTCGTGCGAGACGTACATACCGTTGCCGTAGCCGATATCGCTGCGCATATCGGGCTCGCCGGTGCCGACGTAGATCGTACGCACGTCGCTGGGTGCGACGGCGATCGCACCGATCGAACCGATATCTTCTTTATCGAAGATCGGCGTCCAGGTGCGCCCGGCGTTCTCGGTCTCCCAGACGCCGCCGTCAACCGCTCCGAAATAATAATGGTTCGGCTGCCCGGGAACGCCGGTGACGGCGACGGCGCGGCCGCCGCGAAGCGGCCCGACCTCGCGCCAAGAGAGCCCGCCGAAAGCGGACTGTGGAACCGAGGCGAGCATCTGCCCGGCGGCCGAGGCCGGGAGCGGGATCGAGGGCGCGAAGAGCGCCAGCGCTAGCGCGCAAAGTATGAAACGTCGCATGGGGGGCGCATTCTGCGCGGGCGCCTGCGCCCCCCCGCGCAGTTACCAGCCGCCGGAGTCGCCGCCCCCGCCCATGTCCCCTCCGCCGAAGCCGCCGCCGCCCATATCGCCGAAGCCGCCGCCGCCGAAATCACCGCCGCTCGCGCCGCCCATATCGGCCTGCCCGGCGTCGCCGCCCCAGCCGCCCGCGTCGGGTGGCGCCATCTGCGAGGCGTCGGCGACATTCGGGCCGCCGCCCATCATGCCACCGCCACCCATCATGCCGCCGCCACCGTAGCCCATCGGCGCACCCATCGGCGCCCCGCCGGTCGGCCCGACCGGGCCCGCGGGCGGGCCACCGGCGATCGGGCCGTAGGGCGGGCGTTGCGCCGAGGCGCGCATCAGCGAGCGCACGACGAGAAAACCGACGATAAAAAGAATCAACCAAAACACGACGTTCGGTCCTTTCCGGTGTTCTACCGGTGAAGCGATACCCGCAGCGGGTATCGTCGCGGGGGCGCCGTAGGAGCGAGCCGGCGCGTTGGCGCTCTGCAGCGAACCGAGATGCGAACGATAGATGCCGACGAGGCTTCCAGCTGCATCGGTGATGCCGCCGTTAAAATCGGCGGCTTTGAATTGTGCTTCCATCGCTTGCCGGATCGGCGCGATAATCGAGGGCGTAAACCAACCTGCGCGCACGCCGGCGGCGTCGGGCACGATAATATCTTTATGCTCGGCCATCGCGACGAAGATCATCACGCCGTTGACGGCATACTGCGAAAACGCCTGTTGCGCTGCGGCGTGCAGCCCGGTGCCGCCGAGCGATGGCACGGTCACGACGACGACCTGTTTTCCGGTCTGGGCGTTGAACGCACTCAAATTGCTCTCGAGCTGCGCGACGGTCGCGGGCGAGAGCATATTCGCACCGTCGTGCACGAAACTCGCCGCTTGCGCGACAATCGGGAATGCAAGCGCTGCCCCGGCAGCGAGCGTTGCAGAGAGTCGAGCCCATCGGCTGCGAAGGTTCATCGGGTAACTGCTTCCTCCGCGCTGTACTACCGCGCGGTGTGGGGGAGTGTTTCGGAGACGCGCTCCGGTTACGGCGCTCCGGATCCGCCGAGATGCACGCTCATCGCGAGCACGCCGCCGGCGACCGTGAAAACGAAGATGCCGAGGAATATCCAGACGCCGAAGCGCAGCCAGCGCGAAAAGCGTTGCCGTTCGGCCTTGGTTTTATAGACGACGCGGGCGCGCGTGCTCATGCTTGCTCCTCTCGGCTGATCGGTAAAGGCTCTCCCCAGAGCCGCTCCAGATTGTAGAACGTCCGCTGCTCCGGCGTAAAGATATGCACGATCACCGAACCGAGATCGAGCAGGATCCAGCTCCCCTCGGCGTAGCCTTCGACGCGCGCGACCCGTCCGCCCGAAGCCTCGACCGCCTCGACGATCGCGTCGGCGATCGCCCGGGTCTGAATCTTCGAGCGCCCGGTGACCAGCGCGAAATAGTCGGCGAGAATCGTCCTGGAGCCGACCTCCATCGCCTCGAATTCCTCGCCCTTCTTCTCTTCCGCGGCGGCGCGGACGATATCAATGAGTGCTGACAGTGGAAACCTTCCCTTTCAATCGTGAGAACGTATCGAGTGCGGCTTTCGTCCTCGGGGCGATCTCGTACCCTCGGCTGCGCGCATAGGCAAGCGTGCTCTCCAGCGTAGCATACATCGCCGCATCGAGATCCTGCAGAGCGAGCTCCCAGAGCGCCGCGCGCTCGGCATAATTGCGCTGCGGTTCGAGCGCATCGGCGAGATAGAGCACCCGGGCGAGCGGCGTCATCTCCGCGGCGCCGAGGGTATGGGCGGCGATCGCCGCAGCGATCTCCGGGTCGTGCACCGCAAAGCGTTCCTCGGCGAGCATCGCGCCGAGCGGTGCGTGCAGCACGGTGGGATTGCGCCGTTCGAAATCATCGGCCGGATAGTTGCGGCGGGCAGCCTCTTCGAGCAACCGCGAAGCGGGCCAGAGCCGCGCCAGATCGTGCAGCATTCCCGCAGTGCGCGCCCGAGAGGCATCGAGCCCGTGCCGCATCGCCAAAAGCTCCGCGCAACGCGCGACGCGAATGCTGTGCTCGGCGCGATGGGTTTGCCCGATCTGCGCGCGCATCGCACGCGCGACCTCGGTGTAGCGATTCACGCGAGTTTCGCACGGAGCGCATCCAAGCGCGCGCGATAGAGCTCGCCCTGAAGGTTCCCCGCCCACATCACCAACGCGCTCTCGTTGTTATCGCTATAGTACGATTTCCGCGTCGTTACGGTGGTAAAGCCGTATTTCTGGTAGAGCTGCTGCGCGGAGACGTTGCTTTCGCGCACCTCCAGCGTCATCCAGGCCGCCCCGAGTTCGATCGCCGTGTCGAGCAGATGCAACAACATCCGCTCGCCGTACCGGCGCCCGCGTAATTCGGGATCGACCGCGATCGTCGTGACGTGCGAATCCTCGAGAATCACCCAGATGCCGCCGTAGGCGACGATGCGCGAGCCGACGCGGCCGACGAAGTAATGCGCGAGTTTATTCGAGCGCAGTTCGTTGGCGAATGCGTCGTGCGGCCATTGCGTCGAAAACGAGAGCAGTTCGATCCGCGTGACTGCAGAGACATCTTCCAGCTGCATCGCTTCGATCAGCAGCGGGTCGGGTGTGCCGGCGTGCGCGGGGTCGAGATCGAGTT
>JBMFXH010000037.1:0-13348 GCA_049964475.1 Vulcanimicrobiaceae bacterium | reverse complement strand
GGACCGTCCTGATCCATCCGGCACGCTGAAGGCGCCGGCGGCACCGGCAGCGTGATGCTCGGTGTCAGGCTGAAATCGGTACAAGCCGGCCCCTCGATCGTCCCGGCCAGCCCGGTCCCGTTCGGCCCGACCGTGCCGCTCTTTTGCACGCGGCTACAGGCAGTGAACGAAAACGCGAGGGCAAGGGCAAGAACGGCGAAACGTTTCACAAGAAGATCTCCTCCCAGGCAGCAAGTCATGCTAGAGTTTGTCGGGCTCGGGAACATTCCCCGTTTCCGAACCGTCGAATTTTTCTGACGACTTCGTACCTCGACGAACGCTAAACCGAGGAGCGTGCTTCGCCGTCCTCCGCCCGCATCGCTTCCGGATCGTTGCCGAGAGCGCGATGAAATGCTTCGAATGCCGCCGGCGCAATCTCCGAGGGTTTGATCTCGCTACGCCCGCCCCAAAAAACGTTCGTATAGTCGAACGGAATACCCGCCTCATGCAGATGGGCGTCGATCGCGGCTTTATGTTCCAGAACGAGCGCTTTCTCGGTTCCGTGCGCGACGGCCATGATATTGACGTTCATGAACTCCGGGCCGCCCTCGCGCCAGTAACCGTGTGTGATAACGAAATGGCGAGCGACTTCACGCCCGGCCGCGACCTCGCTGCCCGGGGCGACGCGCCAGTGAAAGAGCGCATTATAACGCGTGACGCGTTCGTTTGCGGCGTTCGGTTTCACGTGCTCTAAGAACGTCGAGAAACGTCCGATCACTTTGCGCCGTTCGAGTTCTTCGGCGACGGCAAAAAATCGCTCCAGCGAGACCCCGGCTTCGGCGGCGCGCTCGACCCAACAGGCTTCGACGATCTCGTCGATGGCGAACTCGCGTTTCAGGGCCGTGAGAACGCGCCACTCCTCTTCATCGAGCAACACGATGTTCGTGCTCTGAATCTCCCCCGGTGCATCGGCGCGCGCTCCCGGTTCGAGGCCACGTCGGCGAACGTGTCCGACGCCGAGCGCGAAGAGCATTTTCGCCGGCATGAGTTTGAAGGCTTCCGCCCCGACCCGTGCGGCGAGAAACTCGGCATGCTTGCGCAACGAGTAGCCCTGCGGCACTTTCAACGTCGTCCATAGTCGGTACGCGCTGCCCGGAGAGTCTCCGTCGGTGCTGCGGATGACGATGTGCCCCGAGAATGGGTCCTCTTTGCTCATGAAATCGAACGCCGCGTCGAGTCTCTCGGCAGGGACGCGCCATGCAGTGAGCGCCCCCGGCGCGAGGCTCGTCGCGAGCAGCGTCTGCCGGACGCGGCGAATCGTCCCCGCTTGCAGCATCGCGACGATGCGCTCGAGAACGACCGGCAACGGAACGCCGCTGCGCCGTGCGATCTCCCCGAAGGGATCGCGCTGGAAGCCCGCGAGGCGGTCTTCCGAGACTGCGAGAATTTCAGCGTTAACCGGGTCTGCAATCGCGATCACTTCGTGTATTCACTTTCGCCTAGCGCGAGCTCGTAATTTTGCTCCGCCGTTTGGAGCGAATAGACCGACGAGACCGCATTTTTCTGCGCCGTTGCCAGCGTCGCTTCCGCGGTCACCAGCGTAACGAGGTTCGCGACTCCGGCCTTATATTGTGCGCTTGCGGCATCGTAGCCGACCTGTGCGGCCTTCAAGCTCGCCTGCGCTTGGTCGAGTGCCGACTGCGCCGCGGCCAGCTTTGCAATCGCACTTCGTACGTCGCTCTCCACCTGCAATCGCGAGAGCGTGATGCCGGCCTTCGCCGCATCGGCCTGCGCCGCAGCGACCGCGACGTTATAATTCGTGAGTCCTTGGTCGAAGATCGGCACCGTTAGCGTCGCGCCGAGCGATTTCGATTGCACCGGTATCCCATTGAGGCCGCTCTGATAGCCGTCGCTGGCATTGGCGTTGATCGACGGAAACTTCGTCAGCCGATTGAAGCGAACGTTCTCCTTCGCCGACTGATAATTATTGAGCGCTGCGAGATAATCCGGGCGCATCAATAGTGCGCGCCGGATCGCCTTGTCGTAGGAGAGCACTGGAAATTTCGGTGCCGGCGCGGTCAACGATCCGGCCGTGTTATCGATCGGTTCGATCAACGCGTTGGCCTCGAGCCCCAACGTCGTTGCAAAGGTCGCCTGCGCGGCGACGCGCGTGCCTTCGTCGGTCACGAGTTGCAGGCGTGCCTGCGCGGTGAGCGCTTGTGCGGAGTAGAGATCGGACGGCGCGGCTGCTCCGACGCGAATTTGTGCTTCGACGAGCTGCTCTTGGGTGAGGTACTGTTTGATGATCTGCTGGTCGACGCTCACCGAGCGATCTGCGAGCAGCACGCCGTAGTACGCCTGTGCGACGGTATAGCCGAGCTCTTGTAAGGTGCGGATCAGCGTATCGCGCCCGGCAACCTGACCCGATTTTGCAACGTGAATGCCTGCGATCACGCGACCGCCGTCGTAAATAAGTTCGCTGAGCTTCAGCCCGTAATTGACGCTGTTGTAGATGCCGTTCGGCGTGCCGAGGCCGCCACCGACGCTACCGATCGTTCCGGAGGAAAACGTTCGCGTCGCACCCGCGCTCCCGGAGACCGACGGGAAGACGGCACTCTTCGCGACGTCATATTTTGCGAGCGCCTGCGCGTAGGTCGCCCGCGCCTGCGCGAGCGTCGGCGATTTTGCAACGGCGATCGCGACCGCCTGGACGAGGGTTACTTTCGTGGGAACGCCCGCGACGGCAACGCGCGGCGAAATCAGGCCCTGCGTCGCCGCATCGGCTGCATGCGGAACGAGCGCGCGCACCAAAGCGCCGACGAGGACGGCCGCGACGAAGCGCACCGCTTGCCGCTTCACTGTGCAGCACCCGAGACGACGTGCACCGGGCTACCGCTGCGCAGCGAATCGGGGCGCGTCGTAATGACTCGCTCGCCCGCCGAGAGCCCGGAGAGAATCTGCGACTCGGTATCGGTCTGGAGTCCCACTTTGACCGGAACCTCTTTCGCCTTGGTGCCATCGACGACAAAGACGGCATCGCCGTTCTGGACGCTCGCCACTGCAACACGCGGCACGATCAGAGCGTTCTTCGCCGATTGTTTCGCCATCTTTGCCGTTACCAACATACCGCCGCGCAGAACGTCACCGGGATTTTGCATTTTTACGCGCGCGAGATAGGAGAGCGTACCGTTCGTCGGCACCGCGTTCACGGCGTCGAGCCGAGCTTGGAAGACCTTCCCCGGGAGCGAGCTCGTCGTAAAGCTCAGCGGCGTTCCGGTGCGAACGTAGGCGAGATCGCCGTCGGGAATGTTCACGTTGACCCAGACGATATCGATGCGCGATACCTGCAATGCAGGCGCAGCCGGCGAAGCCATCGTGCCGGGATCCATCATGCGCGCGGTCACCACGCCGTCGAACGGCGCGTAGAGCGCGGTCTGCCCGATCTGCGTGCGAATGAGATTGGCCTGTGCCGCTGCGGCCTGCGCGGCTGCCTGCGCGGCCTTCACCGATTCGGCATTCGAGGGATTGGCCTGTGCGTTTGCAAGCGCGGTATTGTAATTTCCCTGCGCGGCTGCCAACGCGGCGCGTGCCGATTCCAGGGCCTGCTGCGAGAGATATTTTTGGTTGAAGAGCTGCATGTCTTGATTGAAGACGAGTTGGGCGTTCGCTAACGCCGCCTTCGCACTCGAGAGCGCGGCGTCGTTGGCCTGATTGCGCGCCGGAAGATCGATCTGCTGCCCGCGCGCGCTCGCCTGCGACTGCATCGCCGTCGCCTCGGCGGCTAGCAACTGCGCGTTGAGCGTCGAGGGATCGATGCGGGCGAGGATCTGGCCTTTCACAACGCGGTCGCCGACGTTGACGTAGACCGCCGAGACGGGGCCCGACTGCTGAAAGGACAGCGTCGAGTTTTCATAGGGAGCGATCTGCCCGTCGAGGGAGAGATAGGTGGCGATGCGCCCCACGGTCACAGGGCTGGCCTCGACATCGAGCGGAATCGGCGCGCGCGCACCCTTTGCCCCGCAACCAGCGAGGAGGACGGCGATCGTAGCCGCCGAGATCGTCATACGGATTGGGCCGGGCATAGCTCTCCTATAGAAGACAATGAGGTCGTCTTCACCATATACACCACAAACCTGAGAATTGATTCATGGCTTATCGGCAAGCGGGGGATTTTACGCGAGGCACAAACTACCAGAACCCGCGCTATGTCCAAAAACATCCTCCTCGGTCGATCCCACAGCTTCCAATGCCGCGTCGAGGAATGGATGACGGCGCACAAGGCCGGTAATGCCGGGGTCGAGGTCCTTTCGACCGCGATGCTCGTCGATCTCGTCGAGCGAGCGGCGATCGCTTGCTTGGATGGTGCCCTCCTTGAGAACCAGATCTCGGTCGGCACCCATATCGAACTCGAGCACCGGCGCCCCGTCCCGGTCGGCTTCCTCGTCCGGACCGAGGTGGAGGTCGCGCTCGTCGACGGCCCCCGCGTCAGCTTCGCCGTACGCGCCTTCGATGAGTCCGATGCGGTCGCCGAGGGCACCCACGAACGCTTTATCATCGATCGGGAACGTTTCGAGGCGAAGCTCGCCGAAAAACTCGACTGAATTCCTCCTTGTGAAGAGGGGGCTGAAGCCTCGGGCAGAAAAGAGGGGGTGACGGTTCTTCGGGGGCCCCGTCGTCGGCGAAGGCCGGCTACGGGCTCCTGGCGTTGTTTGAAAGACGGCGCTTAACGAAGAAACCGAGGCATCTTTACGACTCTCTTACCTATCGAGGAGGATACTTTGAAGCGACTGAGCACCGGAGTCCTAGCAACGCTGATTGCAGCGTTCTGTGGGCTCAATGCGGTCGCAGCTCCCTCCGGCGCGTCGCATGGAAACATCGGCAACAAAGCGATCGTAGCGGATATGAGCTCGACCAATGCGGCTCCGCCGGCGAACTTCGGTTCTCCGCCGTCGGGGCAAGTCCCGATTCTTTATAACGACCACCACGTGTACTCGAAACCGGATCTTTTGAAGAAGGGCCGCGTTCTTTCGGCACTCGTGCGTGGCGGCACCGTCCTGATCCCCCTGCGCTCGATGTTCGAGCAAATGGGTGCGACGGTGAGCTATAACGCCCGCACCAAGCAAGTCACCGTCAGCAAACCCGGCGCCGAGATCAAACTCACCGTCGGCAAGAAGACGGCGATGATCAACGGTGAAGAGCGCACGCTCGACGTCCCCCCGATGATCTACAAGGGTTCGGTCCTCGTGCCGATCCGCGTGATCTCGGAGACGATGAACGCGTACGTTCAGTGGGTTCCTGAGAAGCGCGTCGTCGTCGTGCGGTACATCCCGCCGACACCGCCGCCGGCACCGCCGACCGCACCGCCGGCTCCGCCGACGGCCGCTCCGGCCACGCCTCCGCCGACCCCGACCCCGGCTCCGGTCGTTGCACCGTACCAGGATCGTTTCATCGTCGGCGATTACCTGATCTCACCGAAGATCTACAACGAGTTCAGCCCGGGTAACACCGGCAAGACGAGCCCGTTCTCGTATGCGGTCCGTGGCGCCGCCGAGTTTAATCTCTTCAACCTCCCCTGGATGATTGAAGGCGATTACCGGCAGTTCAACTACCCGCATAACCAGGGCGTCACCACGCCCGCCGGCTACACCCCGGCGAACAACAGCTGCGGTAACCTCGGCGTCTCCGGCGATGTCGGTTGCGTCACGGGCATCGGCGGCACCGGTTCCTACTTCGTGCCTGCGTTCACCGCCAGCGACTACGCTGCCGATGCGCGTTTCGGCCTCCGCGTAGCGAACCCGCACATCTACATCGGTGTGGGCTACATGGTTCGTACGAACAACTACGGCTATGGCCGCTTCAACGGCGTCGGTTTCGGCATCGAGAAGCTCCCCAGCCTGAACAAGCAGTTCTCGATCTATGGCAGCCTCTGGGATTACCCGACCGTGAAGACCAACTACAGCAGTGCGTCCTTCAACGGAACGGTCTCCTACAGCATCCTGCGGTACGAGTTGGGCGCAACCTACTCGTTCCTCAAGAGCCCGCTGTTCATCGATCTCGGATTCCAGGGCGACCGCGGCACGGTGAAACAAAACGCGCCGTCGGGCTTCACCCAGAACGGTCCGTACATCGGTCTCGGCATCAAGTTCTAAGCGACTCGTCGCAGACGAACAAAAAATCGAGCTCCCGTCGAAAGACGGGGGCTCGATTTTTTGTTCCCGCCGGTGAACCGGTTACGGCGTCGGCGAACTCGAAGGTGCGGGCGCCGGAATGCATGGCGACGCGAGGAGATCGATGTGGAGATTCGGGTCGGAGGGCGTTGCGAGCGGCGATGCGACCCCAGTGCTCCCGCAGGGCTGAGGCGCCGCATACCAATGCTCGGTGAAGCCGCGCGCTAAGCTCGCCTTCATCACTTTACCGAAATAGGTGTGAGGAAACTTCTTCACCAGGACCAGCATGTAGTGATAGGCGCGCTCTTGCTCCGGCTTTACATAGATCTTGCTCATCGCTTGAATCGCAAGAAAGTAACTCCGCGCGAGTTGCGGATCTCCGGGATAGCGATGCGCCCAGTCGCGTAACGCTTCATCGGCAAAATTCACCGAAGAAATCAAGCCCGAATTCGTCGTATAGGCGCCGGCACGAATGGCGTCGTCGCGAAAGGTGTTATTGATTCCGAGATAACTCATCTTCAGCCGTCCGAAGTACTGATCGCCCGGCGCCGAGCGAACCATCTCGCGGCACTCCGTTCGCTGCCATTTACTGGGCTTGTCCGCACAGGGGTGCTCGGCAGCCTGCGCGGTTGCGCCACCGAGAAGGGCGACCGCACTTGCAAGCACGATTCCGCCGGTTAGAAAAGAGATCTTCACGTTACTCCTTGTCTCCATGTCGTCGAGGGAGATGGTGCGCCGCAATCGATACGGCGCGTTGCATCCTTGAGGTTAGCGATGAGAGGGCGTCGAACCCTTGCACGATGAGTTCCCAATTGCGGGTCGCCGCACTCCAATTGCAAGCACACGACCGCTCCGATTTTCCCAAACGCTGGCCGGTTATCCGCCATGCCGTCGAGCGCTCGCTGGCGGGGAAGCCCGATCTGCTCGTTTTGCCCGAAGCGACGATCCCCGGCTACGTTCTCGGCGAGGAGCCGATCGAACCGCCGGAGATCGACCGCGCGGTCGAGGAGCTCGCGGCGCTCGCACGGCGTTTCGGCAGCGCGATTCTCGTGGGAATCGTTCGCGTCGAGGCCGAGCGTCGCATGAATGCGGCACTCTTGATCGACCGTGACGGAAGCCTCGCCGGTCACGCCGACAAGATCTTTCTCTGGCACTTCGACCGCCGCTGGTTCACCCCGGGAGAACGTATCGAACCGCTCGATTCGTCGCTGGGGAAGATCGGCGCGATGGTCTGCGCCGACGGCCGTATCCCGAGCATCGCTGCGACCCTCGTCGACCGCGGCGCGCAGATCCTCGCCATGCCGACCGCGTGGGTGACGAGCGGGCGCGACCCCGCGTCGTTGGAGAACCTGCAGGCCGATTTGCTGGCCTTCGTTCGCGCGCGTGAGAACCACGTACCCTTCGTTGCAGCGAACAAGGCGGGGGGCGAAGCCGGTATCGCGCGTTACTGCGGAAAGAGCGCGATCCTCGCCGCAGACGGCTCGATCCTCGCCCAGGCTTCGGAGCGCGACGAAGAAACGATCTCCGCAACCGTAGAAATCGGCGCACCGAACGCCTACGTGCGTCCGCGTGCGCTCGCCGTTCCCGGACGTGCGGCCGGCTCGTCGATGCCGAGGCACCGACGCGTCGCCGTCGCCTACGACGAGGCACTCGTGACCGAGCGCGTGCGACGCTTTCTCGATGCTCCCGATTCACTCGACGATGCATGGGCGATCGATGATGCGGCACTCGCATCGCCGCTAGCGCTCGTAGAGGCACGCTTGCACGGCATGCGGATCTTTCGCTGCGAGAGCGAGATCGAACGAACCTGGTGCACGCGCTTCGCTCGCGCGCGCTGCGCCGAACTGCGCTGCTACGCCGTCATCGCCCATCGCCCCTCGGCGGAGATCTTCGCCGTCGACCCCGACGGAGCGATCCTCACCGCGAGCAGCCCGCAACAACCGATCGTTTCCTTTGCGATCGATCTCGCCCGCACGGAGAGCGGCGAACTCGCACCGAGCAGCGACGCGCTCGCCGGCCTCGCGCGCGTCGAGCGACTCCGTCGCGAAGGCCTCCGATGAAACCCTTGCGCGCGGCACTCCTTGCATGTGCTGCTACGGCGGCTCTCCTCGGTTCGATCTGGTTGCCGCGTTCGGGAATCTTCGTTCCGGCAAAAATTTCGTTCGCTCCCCTTCCGTATTTTGTCGGGAGCCGCATCGCACTCACGGCGGTCGGCCTCGCGCCGGATGCAGCGTGGTCGGTCCTCGGCCCGGCGCGCATCTCGAAGACGAAGGCAGGTTTGCGTTACCTTTCGCTGCTCGCCCCGGGAAGCGCACAGGTCGTCGCCGGCGACGGCCGCGCGATCGCCGCGCGAACCGTGACGGTTCTTCCCGCCCCACCGCCAAACGCAACCTTAATCGCTGTCGCTTGTTACGACGACGGCGTCGCTTTTTACAACGCGCACACGCTCTCGATGCTGGGAGTGCTCGCAACGGGTGGTTCGCCGAGCGATCTTGCCGCCGCCAATGGTCGCCTCGCCGTCACCGATAACGACGGCAGCGCCTTTACCATCGTCACGCGCGCACCGTGGCGCATCGGCTATCGCCCGCTTTCGGGAAGCGACGAAATCGCTGCGGCTCCCGACGGATCCTTTTTCGCCACCTTGCGTGATTTCGCCGGACTCGGCGCCGTCGCACGCGTGTCACCGCGACCGACGGTAACGAAAACCGGCGTGACTGCGGAGGGGATCGCGCTCGACGCCCGCCACGACCTCCTCTACGTCGCCAACGTCAACGACGGGAGCATTCTCGAACTCGACGCGCGAACGATGAAACCGCTTGCCCGCATCGAGATCGGCGCGCGCGTTTTTTCACTCGCACTCGATGCCGACGGCACCCGCCTCTATGTCGTGCGAAACGGTGGTCTGACCGACGACGACGGCGATGTCGTCGAAATCGCGACGCAACCGCGGATGCACGTCGTCGCACGGAGCGCTCTCTTGAACCTTCCGCTCGGCGTCGCGCTCGACCAACGCGCGCATCGCCTGTTCGTAACCGACGAGGCCTCCGACATCATCTACGTGCTCGATCCGCAGAGCTTGCGCGCGCTCCACGCGCCGCTTCCCACCTGCCACACGCCCTGGGAGCCGACTTTCGATGCGCACTCCAACCGCCTTTACGTTCCCTGCGCCCGCGATAATCGGTTAGATATCTTCAATGCATCGACCCTCGCGCGCATTCCCGGCGCACCGATTCAGACCGCCGGGTATCCGTTGTCGGTTGCGATCTGGCGATGACGCTGCGTTTCTCGCTGCGCGCGCTCTCTGCGGCCTTTCTGCTCCTTGCGATCGGAGCGATCGTAGCGCCTCCGCCCTTTCCCCACATTCTCGCGCAAACGGTATCGCACGCCGAAATTGCGCCCGGGCTCCGGCTCGCTCGTTACCGATTGCTGACGGCGCAAGGGCCGATTCACGCCGCGGTACTCGCCTTCGATCCGCACGATACGCGGCTGCGACTCACGCCGTTCCTCGCGCACGGCACGCTCGTCGGTGCGCGCGAGCGCCTCTCGGCGATGCTCGCCGCACACGCGCGTGCGGTCGCCGCGGTGAACGGCGATTATTTTGCCATCGCCGGCGACGGCGCGCCGATCGGCGCCCTCGTTCGCAACGGTATGGTGTTGCGCTCGCCCTATCCACGCGCGATGTTCGCGATCGATACCGACGGCAACGCATGGATCGGTACCGCCGCATTCGCGGGTTCGGTTTCGATCGGCAGCGTGCGGTTGCCGCTCGCAGCGGTCGACCGGCGCGTGCGGCACGGCATCGCACTCTTTCTTCCATCGTACGGAGCGCTGCCGGCGCTCCCCGATGCAACCGTTCTCGAACTCGCGCCGCTCGTCGGCTCGTCGCCGTTTGCGACCTATCGCGTGCTCGGCGCCGCCAATAATTTGCAAGCGAACCCCGCCGGCTATTATCTTACGTACGGGCTAACCAGTGAATCGACGATCGGCGTGCCCTCCGTCGGGGCGACGCTCTCGGTCACGGGATCGATGGAAAGATCGGGCGAGAGCGCACCGATTCTCACCGCATTCGGCGGCGGCCCGATTTTTCTCCGCGCAGGGAGCTACCAACACGATCCGGATGGTCCCAACGGCGCCGGATTTTCCGGAGCGATCCCGACGACGGCGATCGGCATAACGGCTGATGGCCGGGTGCTCATCGTCGAGATCGACGGGAAGAATCCCCATTACAGTATCGGCGTCACCCGTCGCCAACTCGCGGCATTCATGCTCTCGCTCGGCGCGCGCGATGCAATGGCGCTCGACGGCGGAGGATCCTCGGTGATGCTGGCACGCACGCCCGGGCGCATGCGCGCGCGCATCCTCGGAGATCCCTCCGATGGTACGGAGCGTCGCATCGCCGAAGGAATCGCGCTCGAAGAACTCGCGCCCATCGGGACGCCGTCGGCGCTCGCCGTTCGCCCGCAAACCATTCGCGCGCTGGTTGGGGCTCGCGTCGCACTCCATGTCCTGCGCGTCGATAGCGCGCTGCATCCACTCGGCCCCGTTGCGTCGGAGCTTCGCGCTCGCATCGAACCCTCGTCGCTCGGAAGCTTTGAAGCCGGCACGTTCGTCGCGCGTGCGCCCGGTGCGGGGAGGCTCGTACTCGCCGACGGTACGTTGCACGGGAGCGTGGCGCTTCAGGTCTTCGCTCGGCCGGCCTCGCTGACGATTCACCCACGGCTCGCCGACCTCGCGGCGAACGGCACGCTCCAACTCCGCGCGGTGGCCCGCGATTCCGACGGCGCACGCATCGCGCTACCGCACGAACTTCCATGGCGCGCCGTCGGAGCGAGCGTCACGCCGTCGGGAGTGCTGGCGGCTGGAAGCTCCGATGCCGACGTGCAGTTGGAGATCGGCGGCGTCGTCGCCTCGAAAAACATCCACGTCGGCACGCATGCCGTTCGCTTACAGCTTGCGGGCATCGCACGCTTCTTGAGCGTTCCTGCCTCCGAAGCGGGCGACGTTCGCGCGACGCAGAACGGCCGCGCCCTCGAACTCACCTACGATTTCAGCGGTGCGGAACGGGCGGCATTCGCACTGCTCGAAGAACCGTTGCCGCCGGAAACGACTGCATTAACATTCGACGTCCGCTCCGAGGGAAAGGGCGGATTTCTCCGCGTCGCGATGCGCGATGCACGAAATGACGATATCTTGCTGACCGCGGAGCCGCTCGATCGCCCCGGCCTCCGCTCGGTCCGCGTTGCGATTCCGCCGACGGCGTTGCCGCCGTTACGATTGACGGGCATCTACATCGTTCGCGCGCTGGGCCCAATGAACGCGAACCGTTCGTCGGGGAGTATCGAGCTATCGAACCTGCGTGCGTGGGTCGCCGGGTCGTCCACCGAAGAGCCAGAAGCCCAGCGCCGCTAGCGCGAGCAACACCGCTAATCCGAGGATCGGCTGCGAGGGAACGGCGAGGACGACGATCGCGGGATAGCGACGGATGCGCGGTTGCAAGAGGAGGTCGGCGACCTGCGTGCGTTTTCCGTTCGCTGCGAGCCCGAGGCTATGCGCAAGCGTGCGACCGAGCGAATCGTCAACGGCGAAGAGCACGGTGCGGTGCGCGCTCCCGCCGCGGAGTAATTGCGCCTGCGCTGCGGTGAAGAGCACGACCTTCACGTTGCGATGAACCGCCGGCAATGCAAAGGAATCGAAGGGAAGATTGAAGCCGGCGATCTCCTGCGTATGCTGCATCAAGAGCACCGGAGAGAGAAAGGTACTTCCGGTGGGCTGGGTGATCGTGAGGTGTACGCCGGCGAGCGTATCGGCGCTCACGGCGACGACCGTGCGTTCGAAGCAGCGCAGCAACGTCGCACCGCGATAGAGACCGTGGCGGCAAGAGATCGGCGTGCGCGTTCCCCCGCGCTCGAGCACGACGTGCGCGCCCGGACGATCGAGATCGGGGAAGACGAGCGTCGCTCCAAGCTCCGGAAGCGCGACCTGTGCTCCGGGAACCGCAACGATCGTACGCGGATCGGGAGCGAAGAGCGCGTTCGAAAATCCCGCCGCGCCGACGACGAGCATCGCCGCGAGCATCAACAACGCGGCGACGGTGCGACGGCGCGTCGGCACCGCTCGCAGACTCCGCAACACGCGGATGCTGCCGAGCAGCGCGACTGCGGCGATCGCCAGAATCCACCACGTAGCGTGGACGAATGCCGCATCGGGATATGCGAGTTCGGCGAGCGCTGCCGCAAAGAGCGCGATGCAGAAAACGGCGCCGATTCTCATGGTGACTCCAAAAGTGGTGCGAGAGCGCGCACGATCTGCGGATAGGTGAGCGGCCCGTCGAACGCACGCACCACGATGCCGCGCCGATCGACGATCGCCGTCGTCGGAAGGCCGAACGCCCCGAACGCGCGGCCGTAGCGTTGCGTCGGATCGACGACGATGCGATAGGTGATACCGAGCGAGCGCGCAAACGATTGCGCGACCGCCCCCGATTCGCCCTGATCGATGCCGATCACGCGCACGCCGTGCGCGGCTTCCTTCCGAGCGACGCGTTCGAGATCGGGCATCTCAGCGCGGCACGGCGGACACCACGATGCCCAGAGGTTGACGACGAGCACCCGTCCGCGTTCGTCGGCGAGCGTGTAGGGGGCGCCGCGCTCGTTGAGGAGTGGAAGATCGGGTATCGGAGCACCGATCAGCGTCCCGGGGCCTGCCGCGGTCGAGGGGCGAAAATACGGCACCAACAAAAAGGCCGCGAGCGCGATCGCAGCGACCACCAGGAGCCAGCGCCAAAGCCGAGTCATCGGAGCGAGCATACGACCTCCTCACCAATCTCCCATGCGATCTTCATCGACCTCACCTTCCAATACCAGGCATCCCGGCGGCAAAATTGCAGCATAGAGCGGCACGCCGATATGCCGCACGAGTATTTCGGAACGCTCGCCGCGATCTGCGGCAAGCTCGTCGAGCCGAAAGAGCACGTCGGCGCTGCAGGCCGCCTGCAGCGGAGCTACGTTAAAGAGCTGCCGAAAGCGGTCGAACGCGGCAGCGAATGCAACCTCGTCGAATCGGGGCTCGAGCCGTACTTCGCAACGAACGCGTTCCAGGTACTCGACTCCTTCTAAACGAATCGTGGGCTCGCTCATGCCCGCTCACATTCTCGACGGCCGTGCCCTTGCAGCCGAGATGCGCGCCGATTTAACGGCACGCGC
>JBMFXH010000036.1:0-13625 GCA_049964475.1 Vulcanimicrobiaceae bacterium | reverse complement strand
CTCGGCGATGCGGCGACGGCGATCGCCGCCGCGCAGATCCATCTGTTGGCGGCGAATGCAGCGGCCGATCCGCGAACGTTGGTGGTGCCGCTACCGGTCTTCTTTCGCGAGGGCGGCGCGGCGACGCAACTGCGCGTCGGTCGCGATGCTCCCGGGACGAAGAAGGCGATGGATGCCGATAATTTCACGCTCGGATTTTTACTCGATACGAAAACGTTGGGGACCGTTGCGATCGAAGTCGAGACGAGCGGGCGCGCCGTCAGCGTCAAAGTAAAGACCGAACGCGACGGTGCGGCGAAACGTTTTCGCGAATCCTTCGGGTTACTGCGCGATCGTTTCGAGTCGCTGCGATATCGCGTTGCGGGAATGAATGCTGCCGTCGCCGCACGCGCGATGCCCGGTAATGCGGTGAAGAAAGCAGCGGAGGGAACTGCGCCGAAAACGCAGCTCGACGCGCAAGCGTGAATCGATTTTTTGATTTCCGCAAGCGCCGTTTCACGCGCCCGGCCGCGGCTGCATTACAGTACGATCCCCTCAAACCCGAGCCACCGGTCGTGCTCGCTTCAGGGAGAGGACGCGTCGCCGAGGAGATCCTCCGCATCGCGCACGAGCGGGGGATCCCGTTGGTCGAAGACGCCGCGCTCGCCGATGCGCTCTCGCGGCTGGAGCTCAACGAAAGCATTCCCCCCGAACTCTATGCAGTGGTCGCCGAAGTCTTGGTCTTCGTCTACCGGCTCGACCGGAGGGCAAGCTAAAGATCGAACAGGAGTTCGATGAATCGCCTCGAAAGCGGCGCTCATGAGTTGGATTGGTCGCCTCGGCGATCGGCTGAAAAAAGTCGGGCGAAGCTTCTCCGGAGTCCTCGCTCTCGGCGGTTCGGAGCGCCCGCTCGATCCCGCGTTTTGGGAAGAGTTCGAAGAAGCGCTGCTCGCCGCCGACCTCGGCGTCGGGACGACCGAGCGCATTCTCGAGGGATTGAAGACGGTCGCCCGGCAGGAGGGATGGCGCAACGCCGGTCAGGCGGTCGAGCGATTTCGGCGCGATGTGGAGCGTTTTCTCGATCTTCCCGGCGCGCCGATATTGCTGGAGCAGCGACCGACGGTCGTCCTCGTCGTCGGGGTCAACGGTACCGGAAAAACGACGAGCATCGGCAAACTTGCGGCGCGATTTACCGCACAAGGGAAACGCGTGCTCCTCGTCGCCGGCGACACCTTTCGTGCCGCTGCTGCCGATCAATTGGCGATCTGGGCAGAGCGGAGCGGATCGCAGATCGTGCGGGGTCCGGAGAACGGCGATCCTGCGGCGGTCGTCTTCGACGGGATCAACGCGGGGATCGCTCGCGATGTCGATCTCATCTTCGTCGATACCGCCGGACGTTTGCAGACGAAGAACAACCTCATGGAGGAGCTCAAGAAAATTCGTCGCGTTACCGAGCGCGCGCTGGGCCGTCCTCCCGACCGCACCTTGCTCGTCGTCGATGCGACGACCGGCCAGAATGCCATCTCGCAAGCGATCCTCTTTAACGACGTGACGCCGTTGGACGGACTCATCGTCACGAAGCTCGATTCGACGGCGAAGGGCGGCGTCGTTCTCGGTATCGTCGAGCGCATCGAACGCCCGATCTCGTACGTCGGGCTCGGCGAGGCGATCGACCAACTCGAACCCTTCGAGGCGCGCGAATTCGTCGCGACCCTCTTCGATCCGCAATAAAGAGTGCCACCCCCTTGGCAGAGTGCCTATCTAGAGTGAATGAGAGAACGGACCGTGATTACCAGCACCGTGAGAAAGAAAGAGAGAACCGAGATGGCTTCCCAAGACGATCGACAGATAGCTCTCGCCAATGCGCTTGCCCAAATAGAACGGCAATTCGGCAAGGGCTCGATCATGAAAATGGGCGAGATTCACGAACGGATGGCGTACGACGTCGTACCTAGCGGAAGTATCGCCCTCGACCTCGCTCTCGGCGTCGGCGGTTTTCCGCGCGGTCGCGTCGTGGAGATCTACGGGCCCGAGTCGAGCGGTAAAACGACGCTCGCGCTCCATGCCATCGCCGAAGCACAGAAGATCGGCGGAACGGCGGCGTTCGTCGATGTCGAGCATGCGCTCGATCCCAACTATGCAGCGGCGCTCGGCGTCGATCTCGATAATTTGCTGGTCTCGCAACCCGATACGGGCGAGCAGGCATTGGAGATCGCCGAGATGCTCGTGCGCAGCAACGCCGTCGATGTCGTCGTGGTCGACTCGGTCGCCGCGTTGGTGACCAAAGCCGAACTTGAAGGCGATATGGGCGACGCTCACGTTGGGCTTCAGGCACGCCTAATGTCGCAGGCGTTGCGAAAACTCACGTCGGCGATTTCGCGAAGCAAATGCATCATGATTTTCATCAATCAATTGCGCGAAAAGGTCGGCGTCATGTTCGGCAACCCCGAGACGACCTCCGGCGGCCGAGCGCTGAAGTTCTATGCCTCCATCCGTCTCGACGTTCGAAAACTCGAACAGATCAAGATCGGCCAAGAGGTCGTCGGTTCACGTACCCGCGTCAAGGTCGTGAAGAACAAAGTGGCGCCCCCCTTCCGCCAGGCGGAGTTCGATATTACCTACGGTCATGGGATATCGAAGATGGGCTCGATTCTCGATATCGCACTCGAACGCAATATCGTCGGCAAGAGCGGCTCGTGGTATACCTACGGCGAGCAGCGCGTCGGGCAGGGACGCGAGAATGCGAAGAGCTTTCTCGAAGAGCATCCGGAGATCGCCGGCGAGATCGAGAGCAAAATTCGCGAGGAGCTCGCGGCGCTCACCTCGCGCAACGGCGTTGCAGGCGATGCAGTAGAAGCGCCGATCGAGTAATCGGTGCACGCCTATGCGTCGCCTCACGGAGTCACAGCTGCGTTCCAAACTCGAGCGCCGCGGCTACGACGACGATGCGATCGCCGACGCAGTTGTGCGCTGCAAAACGGAGCGGTACCTCGACGATGCGCTTTTCGCGGCGCTCTATGTCGAACGCGCGCGGGATGCAAAAGGGGATCGGCGACTCGTCGGAGAGTTGGTGCGCCGCGGCCTCGATGCAGAGTGCGCTCGCCGTGCCGTCGCCGACGCGCCGCACTCCGAGCACGAGCGTTGCCTGGAAGCGCTCGCAAAGCTTCGTCGAGCGCAACCGCAGGTGAGTTACCCGAGTTTGGCGCGATCGCTCGAACGTCGTGGCTTCCCGGCCTCGCTGATCTATACCATTCTTCGCGAAGCGGCGCTCCGCGACGGTGCGCTTGAAGGCATCGAGGCGGCGATTCCCTCCGGGGGGTAGCCGCTCGCGACAGAGGCAGGCGTGGCGTTCCGTCGAGCGCTCGCGAGTCGTCGCGGTTTACCTATTCGCGGCGCGGGCAATGCGGCGCGGGCGATACGGAGCGTCGTGAGCGGGGCAGGCGATGTGGGGCGGGCGAGCGATTAACTCAAGGATTTAGCGAGCCTGCCCCACATCGTCTGCCCCACATCGCCCACCCCGCATCGCCCGTGTCGATCACGACTGCGAGTAAAATGCCGCGCTCGTGTCACGCCTTCCTCGACTCTGGGAATCGGAGGCGATGTGATGAAGCGAACGGTGCTCGTTGCCGAAGATGATGAGGCGATTCGCGAGTTGATTCTCCACCATCTCGCGTGCGAGGGCTTTGCGGGCGTCGGGGCCCCCGACGGCCTCACCGCGATCCGCAAAGTGCGCGAGGGCTGCGATCTCGTCGTCCTCGATCTTGGGCTTCCCGGGCTCGACGGCTTTGAAGTTGCGCGTCGTGCGCGCGCGTTGCGCGCCTCCTTGCCGATCCTCGTGCTCAGTGCTCGGAGCGGCGAGATCGACCGCCTGTTGGGCTTTGAATTAGGGATCGATGACTTCGTTGCGAAGCCGTTCTCGCCGCGCGAGCTGGTTGCGCGCGTTCGTGCAATTCTCCGTCGACACGGCTTGGATGCCGAACTTGCCGTCGATCGTATACTGCGCTTCGGCGATTTGGAGATCGATGTCGCCGCACGCGAGGTGCGTATGCAAGGCGAAGATCTCGCCTGTAAGCCGCGTGAATTTTCGCTCTTGCTCGAACTCGCCCGGCACCCCGGCGTCGCGATCGCGCGCGAATCGCTGATCGACCGCGTTTGGGGAGGCGCCTTCGTCGGCGACGAACGTACGGTCGACGTTCACGTCAGCCGGTTGCGCGCTCGCCTGGAGGGGCACGCGCGCTTACGGGCGACGCTGCGCAGCGTTCATGGTTTCGGATACAAGTTCGTTCCGCCGTAGCGTGGAGCGCTGCGAACGGAACCCGGCGGCTCTCGCCGGCCCCTCGCCCGGCAACGCACGCGTACGCCCGTTGTTGGTTTGGCGCGTTCCGGAGATCGGTGCGATGGCGTTGCGCGAAGGTCGACGCCGCTCGCGCGCGCTGGAACGGCGTGCCGAAGCGCTCTTTCTCGAGGCGGCGCGGACGTTGCTGCGCGCGAGCGATCGGCTGGCGCACCCGGGAGATAGTGAGGAATTTATCGCCTATCTCGACGTGCGTGGGCGATCGGGGGAGTCGCGCCGCGTCGCGTTACCGGCCGATCTTCGCGGCGCGCTCGAACGCATCGCCGCGCGTTTACATGCGCGTCTCGATCTCTCGGTCGAAGTCGGATGGAGCTACGTTGCCCCGGCCGATCTTGCGCGCGATCCCACTACGGCATTGCGCGAAGCGATGGAGCGCGGCGAGCGGGAACGCGAACGGGTTGCCTTTCTCTCCGCGGTTGGACATGAACTACGGACGCCGTTGAGTTCGATCCGCGGGTACATCGAGACGTTGCTCGACGCCCGGCACGACGCATCGACGACGCGTCGATTTCTCGAAATCGCACAGGCCGAGACGCTCCGCATGGCGCGCCTGGTCGATGGAGTCCTGGAGTTCTCGCTCCTGGATTGCAGCGCGCTTCATCTCGCCGATGCCTGCTGCGATCTCGCCGCCGTCATCCGCCACGCGATGCGATCGATGGAACCCGCAATATCGCGCGCGGCTGCACGGCTGGAACATCGCGGGCTCCCGAGCATGGCCGTCGCGCTCGATGAAGACGCCGCGATGCACGTCGTCCTCAACCTTTTGCAGAACGCGGTCGTTCACGGTCGTCGGGGCGGGACGATCCGCGTCGGGCTCGCTCGCCGCCCGCCGTTCGCGCGATTGCGCGTGGACGACGATGGGCCCGGAATTCCGCTCGAGCAGCGCGAGCGTATTTTTCAGCGCGGCACGAGATTGGGAAGCAACGACGGCCGCGGCTTTGGGCTCGGGCTCGCGATCGTCGAGAGCATTCTCTCCAGAGTGGGAGGCGAGGTGCGCGTCGGCGAGGCTCCTCGGGGCGGCGCTCGCTTTGAAATCCTGCTGCCGCTGCAAGCGGAGAAAGGTGGAGCGGAGTCGTAGCAGGCGGCTCATGATGAGCGTACCACTCGACCTTCGGCGCAGCGAGCGCACGCTCGCGCTCGCGCGCGACGTCGACCGCGGCTACGACGCGAGCGCTCCGATCGCCATTGCGGAGATCGGCCCTGCGCTCTTCTTTCTCGCCGATTTCGTCCGCTGCGTCGAGACGCCGTGCGAGATCGATTTCCTCGCCATCGGCGGCGATGCGAACGCGCGTCGGTTTCTTACCGATCTCTCCAGGCCGATCGACGGTCGCGACCTTCTCGTCGTCTGCGATCGGATCGACGATCTCGACCGGATGCGTTTTCTGCTCGGCGCGATGCGCGAGCGCGGGCCGCGTTCGATCGCGCTCGTCTCGCACGAACCGATATCGCGAGCGGAGGCTGCGGCGCTCGGCGATGTGACGATACTCGGCGAGGAGCTCTCGTGATGCGGCGAGCGCTCGCCGCTTTCTTTGCGATGCTGACGCTTGCCGCACTGCTCTCGACGAGTGGTAGCGCGCTGCAACTGCCGTCGATCGAAGCGGCTGCAACCGACTTTCGCAGCCCCAACGCACACTTACAGGAGATGTTTCGGGCCGCGCTGCTCGACACGACGACGCTCGCCGAATATGCTCCCGACGGTACGGCCTACGTAAAGACCGGCGATATTCCCGCCGAGTGGTTGCGCGACGCGAGCGCACAGTTGCGCCCGTATCTCTTCTTTGCCAAAGAGGATCCCAGCGTCCGGAAATTGCTGCGTGCGATACTCGCGCGTATGGCGAAGTACATTCAGATCGATCCCTACGCAAATGCATTCACGCTCGACTATCGCGTTTGGGAGCAGAAATTCGAACTCGATTCGCTCGCCTATCCGGTGACGCTGGCGTGGAGCTATTGGAAGACGACCGGCGACACCAAGATTTTCACTCCCGATATGGAGAAGGCGCTCGAGGATATTCTCGATACCATGGAGCGCGAACAGGACCATCCGCGGGACTCGCATTATACCGAACCCGAACTCGCCGACGGCGGGAAGGGGCGGCCGGTCGCCTATACGGGAATGATTTGGACGGGCTTCCGGCCCTCGGACGATGCCTGTTACTACAACTACCTCATCCCGTCGGAGATGTTCGCGGTCGTTGCGCTGGGCGATATCGCCGATATCGAGCGAAATGTCTATCGCAACGTGATCCTCGCGCGCTCGGCCGACGCGTTGCGCGATGAAGTGCAGCGCGGCATTCAAACCTACGGGCTCGTCTTCGTACCGAAATACGGGTATATCTACGCCTACGAAGTCGACGGCCTCGGGCATGCGATTCTCACCGACGACGCCAACATTCCGAGCCTCCTCTCCGCTCCCTATATCGGGTATACCTCGAAATCGAATGTGTACTATCAGAATACCCGTCGGTTTCTGCTCTCGGACGATAACCCGTCATTTTATTCGGGGCGCTACGCGTCGGGTATCGGAAGCTTTCATACTCCCGATCACTGGATATGGCCGCTCGCGCTCATCATGCAGGGGTTGACGGCGCGCTCGCAGACCGAAAAACAAGATGTTTTAAATGAATTGCTCGCCAGCGATCCGGGAGATCATCTACTCCATGAATCGTTCGATCCCAACGATCCCAAGCACTTTACCCGACCGAACTTCGGTTGGCCCAATGCACTCTTTTCGGAGTTCGTCATGACCTCATTCGAAGGGAAACCGGAGATCCCGATGGGGAGCGGTGCGGATTTGGAGTTTCGCAGCCAATGAGCGGACGGATCGATGCCGTGCTCGGCATGCAGTGGGGTGATGAGGGCAAAGGCCGGATCGTCGACTGGTATGCGCGCAACTACGATGTCGTCGCGCGCTTCGGCGGCGGCGATAACGCCGGTCATCGTATCGAGGTCGGCGAGAAAAAACTCGCCCTGCGCCTGGTTCCCTCCGCCGCGCTACACCCGTCGGTCGAGCTCTTCGTCGGCTCGGGATGCGTCGTCAATCTGGAAGGAGCGCTCGACGAACTCGCGCGTCTCGCCGAGGTCGGCGTTGATATCGCGCGGGTGAAATTTTCCGACCGCGCCCATATCGTTTTGCCGGACCACGCCGTCCTCGACCAGGCCTCGGAGCAAGCGCGCGGCGAGCAGCGGATCGGTACCACCGGCCGCGGCATCGGCCCGGCGTACGCCGATCGTGTCTCGCGCGTCGGGGTTACCTTGGGGCAAACGCTCGACGAGCGTGGCTTTCGCAATTGCCTCCGCGCGATCCGTAGCGCGCACGAACGCGCGCTCCGGGATCCCTCGCTCCTCCCCGATTTCGCCGACATGGAGGAGCGCATGCTCGCTGCGGCAGCGCGCCTGCGCGCGGCGATCGTCGACGGCGTGGGCTACATCCATGCACGGCTCGCCGCCGACAAACGCATTCTCGCCGAAGGCGCGCAAGGAACGCTCCTCGATATCTCGTTCGGCAGCTATCCGTACGTGACGTCCTCGCAGTGTACCGCCGGCGGGATCTGCACCGGGCTTGGCGTCGGGCCGAGCGCCGTCGGCCGCATCATCGGTATTCTCAAGGCGTATACGACGCGTGTCGGCTCGGGGCCGTTCCCCTCCGAGTTGCTCGACGCCGCCGGCGATCGGTTGCGGGAGGCGGGGCGGGAATTCGGTACCGTCACGGGGCGCCCGCGCCGCTGTGGCTGGTTCGATGCCGTCGCCGCGCGTTATGCCGCCGCCATCAACGGCGCGCACGCCGTCGCGTTGACGAAACTCGATGTGCTCTCCGGGTTCGAGCGCGTCGGTATCGTCACCGGTTACCGCCTCGGCGAGCGTGAAGCGACGCTTTCGGAGGCCGCGCATCCCGATTTTCGGGTCGAAGTCGAGTATCTCGAGGGATGGGCCGAGGATATCGGCGAGGCACGCCGACCCGAGCAGCTCCCGATCGCCGCCCGTCGCTATATCGCGCGGCTCGAAGCGCTCGTCGGATTACCGATCGAGATCTTCTCGGTCGGCCCGGAGCGCGAGGCGTTAATCAACGCTTGACCGGGCCTTGATGCTCCTCGGTTTCTCTTAAAATTGACGAAGAACGACGAAGGGCCTGTGGAGAGTGCGGATAATAGACGTACCTAATGACCTATACGCGGACCTCGGAATGCGCATAGGGACGCTCCAACAGGGACGTGGAGCGAGCACAGCCAGGGTCGGCTGCCTGAGCGTAGAGTAAAGAGGACACGTCGTGGAGCAACTGCGAGCGATACTCGCGACCCTGCAAGCGCGAATCCTGAATTTCTGGGCGGGACAGAGCAGACAAGGCCGCGCGCTCGTCACCGGCGGAGCGATCGCGGGTATTCTCGCACTCGTTGCGCTCGGTGCGCTTGTGTTTGGTCGCGGTCCGTCCTACTCGACGCTTTTCTCCAATCTTTCGTCGAGCGACGCGAACGCGGTGCTCGGTCATCTGAAGGCCGATAAAGTTCCCTATCATATTTCGCTCGACGGAAAGACGATATCGGTTCCCTCTGCCGACGTCAGCGCGGAGCGAATCGCGATTGCGGGTTCGGGGCTCATCAAGGGCGCGGGCGTCGGTTATGAAATTTTCGACCGCACGAACTTCGGCATGACGCAGTTCCAAGAGCGGATCGATAAAACGCGCGCGATCGAAGGCGAGCTCGAGCGGACGATCGACGGGCTTACCCCGGTCGAGGCATCGCGCGTCAGCATCGTCACCCCCGATCACACGCTCTATAGCGATTCGCAGGAACCGACCACCGCCTCGGTTGCTATCAAACTGCGCCCCGGTCAAGGGCTCGACGGATCGCAGGTGCAGGGCATTACGATGCTCGTTGCCCGCTCCGTTGAAGGGCTCAAACCCGTTAACGTCACCATCGTGAATCAAGACGGCCAGATCCTCCTCCCGACGCCGGTCGCCGCCGGCGGAGCCTCGGCGCAAGATAACGCTTTACAACTCACGCAGGAGCAACTTGTGGCAAAAGAACGCTACGAGTCGAGCCTGCAGCAGAGCATTCAGTCGATGCTCGACAGCACGTTAGGCAAGGGACGTGCCGTCGCGCGCGTCTCGACGAAGATGTCCTTCGACGTCAATAGCTCGGACGGGAAAGTCTACGCTCCTGCAGGCACCGTGCTCTCGCAGCAGAGCTCGCGCGAATCCTATAACGGCACGCAGCCGGTGCAGCGCGCCGCCGTCGGCGTTCCGGGAACGACGAGCAATATCGGCACCTATCAAGCGCTGCAAAATGCGACGACGAACGGTCGCTACAATAAATCGAAAACGACGACGAATTACGACATCTCGGTACAGAATGTCAAACACATCGATGCGCCGGGGAAAGTGCTGCAGACCAGCGTCGCCGTCCTCGTCAACTCGACGCCGCAGACCTCAACGACCCCCGGAGCCCCCGCCGTCGCCGCGGCACCCTACGTGCTGACGCCGGCGAACGTCACGCAGATCCGCAACGTCGTTATCGCCGCGGCCGGGCTCGATCTCGCTGCCGGCGATCAGGTAAGCGTCGAAGCGATTCCGTTCAACCCTGCGCTTGCCCAGCGGAGCGTTCCCAGCGGCGTGACCACCGTTTTGGGTATCCCGCTCTGGGTCTTGCTCGCGATCGGCGGGCTCGGGCTTCTCGGTCTCATCGGCTTCATGGCGACGCGGGCTCGCGAATCGAAATTCGTTCCGAGTACCGATCTGCCGTCCTTCGATTCCAGTCTTACCGACGAGTTGCCGCCCTTCGAAGAGCATCCGCTCCTCGAAGGCGCTCCCGGCCTCAGCGCACCGATGCGCTCCACTGCCGATATGACGAGAGAACAGATGATCGAGTACGTAACGACCGTGGCGCAAGAGAGCCCCGACAGCATCGGCAAGCTCGTCAAGCTCTGGCTGGCAGAGTAGCGAGCGAGACGCACAATGGATTCACCGATCGTCAACCTCTCGAACACGGGACTCCCCGAAACACCGATGCCGTTCGGCGACAGTGAGTCGCTGGAGATTTCGGGTCCGGAGAAGGCCGCAATCCTCTTGATCACGCTGGGGCTCGAGCTCTCGGCGACGGTCTTTAAGTTCTTGCGCCAGGACGAAGTCGAGCGCATCGTTTTGGAGATCGCGAAGATTCCGACGGTCTCGCTGGAAAAACGCGACGCCGTCATTCAGGAAGCCTACCAGCGCGCGATCGCTCTCAAGTATATCAACGAGGGCGGCATCGAATACGCGAAGGAGATTCTCGAGCGCTCGTTTGGGGCGGGGCAAGCCGACGACATGACCAGCCGCCTATTCGCGGCGCTCAAACACGGCAATCCGCTCGAACTCATTAAAAATACCGAGCCGGCACAATTACTGCAGTTCATTCAAGACGAGCATCCGCAAACGATTGCGCTCATTCTCGTGTACATGCAACCCGAACAGGCCGGCGCGGTGATTTCGGCGCTGACGCCGGAGTTGCAGGCCGACGTTGCCATGCGGATCGCGATCTTGCAAAAGACCGCTCCCGAAGTACTCGAGCAACTCGACGAACTGCTCGGCCGCCGTCTCCTTATCAGCGGTGCCGATTTCTCCAAAGCCGGCGGCGTTCAATCTTTGGCGTCGGTCATGAACTTCGTCGATCGCGAGACCGAGAAGAATATTCTCGACGGGCTCACCAAGCGCGACCCCGAATTGGCGCAAGAGGTCAAGAACCTGCTCTTCGTCTTCGAAGACATCATCAATCTCGACGATCGCTCGATTCAGCGCATTCTCAAGGAAGTCGATGGGAAAGAGCTCGCGCTCGCCCTCAAAGTCGCCAACGACGATCTGCTCGCACGCGTCTACAAGAATATGTCGACGCGCGCCGGACAGATGCTCAAGGAAGAGATCGAGGTGCTCGGCCCGACGCGCATGCGCGAAGTCGGAAAAGCGCAGCAACAGATCGTCGACGTCATTCGCACGCTCGAGGAGAATGGCCAAATCGTCATCGCTCGCGGTGCGAAAGACGAACGACTGGTCTAGTGGAACCGGCGTAGGCTTTCGATGGGGAAAATTGTACGCGGGGCCCGTATGGTCGAGAAGGCCTATGCCGTCGGCATTCCGGAGGAGCGGCCGTTCCCCGAGGCGATCGAGGAGCATCGCGAACTCGTCCTCGACGGCGCTGAGGCGGGAGAAGAGGATCGTTTTCGGAGCGAAGCGCCCGAAGCGCACGTCGAGGTCATCGATTGGGAGGCATTGCGCGCCGAGGCGAGTGCTGCGTTGGAACGAGCGAAGGGAAGCGCCCGGGAGATTTTAGAGGGAGCGTTCCGTACCGCAAGCGCGCTCCTCGAACAAGCGCGCGGCGAGCGCGATGCGATCGCGGAGGCGGCACGAAGCGAGGGCCGCGAGGCGGGGCGAGAAGAGGGAATCGCTCGCGTCGATGCCGAGATCAATGAATTATTAACGTTGCTGCACGGCCTGATCGAAGCGGTCCGTGAAGATCGCGATCGCTTCTTGCGCAGCGCCGAGCCCGAGCTGGTTCGTCTCGCGTTGGGCGCTGCGGAGCGGGTCGTTCACCACGAGATCGCGCAGGACGATCAATTCGTCGTCGAGACCGTCCGAGCCGCGCTTACGCGTGCCGTGGGGCGCAACGATATTACGATTCGCGTCAACCCCGAGGATATGGAGGTGATGCGAGCGTACCGGGAGCGGCTGCTCGCGGCGGGCGATTTCGAGCACCTTCGGCTGATCGAAGACCAACGCGTCGATCGCGGCGGCGCGATGCTCGAGAGCGATTCCGGATCGATCGACGCGAAAATCACCACGCAAATACGCGAGGTTCGCGGTGCGCTCGTTCCCGCCGACGATCTCCCCGAGATAACGGCGACGGCGAGCTAACGATGGAAGCGCTCGCGTTTCGAGCCGATCGCTACCTCGACGCCCTCCACGACGTCGATTGCATGCGTCAGAACGGGCGCGTCTCGCAGGTGATCGGCGTAGTGATCGAGAGCAACGGCCCGGCGATGGCGGTCGGAGAGACCTGCTGGATTCGCTACCGTCGCAACGCGGAGCCGGTACTCGCCGAGGTCGTCGGCTTTCGCGACAATCGCGTGCTGATTATGCCGTTGGGGGATCTCGCGGGCATCGGCGCCGGCAGTGACGTCGCGGCATGTGGAAAGCCGCTGCAAATTCGCGTCGGTGATGAGCTCCTTGGCCGCGTGCTCGACGGGCTCGGAAACCCGATCGACGACAAAGGGCCGATCGACTCGTTAAAACTCGCGTCGGTAACGGCGAGCCCGCCGGCGGCGATGCAGCGCCGGCGCATATCGGAGGCGCTTCCGCTGGGCATCCGTGCAATCGACGGTTTGTTGACCTGCGGAAAGGGCCAACGCGTTGGTGTGTTCGCCGGATCGGGGGTCGGAAAATCGACGATCCTCGGGATGATCGCCCGTAATACCGCCGCCGACGTGAACGTTATCGCACTCGTCGGCGAACGCGGAAAAGAGGTCCGAGATTTCCTCGAGCGCGATCTCGGCGACGAGGGGTTACGGCGTAGTGTCGTCATCGTTTCAACGAGCGATCAGCCGGCGCTCGTCCGTATTAAAGCGGCGTTCGTCGCGATGACCGTCGCCGAATATTTTCGCGACCTCGGACTCGATGTGATGTTCATGATGGATTCGGTCACCCGCTTTGCTATGGCGCAGCGGGAGGTCGGGCTTGCCATCGGCGAGCCGACAACGACGCGCGGCTATACGCCCTCGGTCTTTGCGACGTTGCCGCGATTGCTCGAACGCGCCGGCACCGCGAGCCGCGGCAGCATTACCGGTCTCTTCTCGGTACTCGTCGACGGCGACGACATGAACGAACCCGTCAGCGATGCGGTGCGCTCGATTCTGGACGGCCATATCGTTCTCTCCCGGAAACTCGCCTCGGCGAATCATTATCCGGCGATCGACGTGCTCGAGAGCATCAGCCGCGTTATGCCCGATGTCGCCGATGAAAATCACCTGGCGGCATGCTCGGCGATTCGCGAGTTAATGGCCACCTATCGCGAGGCCGAAGACCTCATCAATATCGGGGCGTACGTGGCCGGGAGCAACCCGCGCATCGATCTCGCGCTTGCGAAGGTGGAGTCGATCCGGCACTTTCTGCGGCAAGGGATGTACGAGCACTCTGAGTACGGCGCGACGCTGGCGTCGTTGATGAGCGTGGTGTAACCGTGCCTACCTTCCGTTTCCGTCTCGACCCCGTCCTCGTGCAACGGAAACGCGCGGTCGAGCGCGAGCAGGGGCTCGTCGCTCTCGCACAACG
>JBMFXH010000035.1:3623-14030 GCA_049964475.1 Vulcanimicrobiaceae bacterium | reverse complement strand
GCGCATCGCGCTTGCAGCGTGGCAGTGCGCCGATCCCGGGCTGCAATTCGACGACACGATCAACGAATGGCACACCTGCCCGAGCGATGGCCGCATCAACGCGAGCAATCCGTGCTCTGAGTATCTCTTCTTAGACGATACGGCCTGCAATCTCGCGAGCTTGAACCTCGCGACCTTCCTCGATGCCAACGGCGAATTCGATGCACCGCGCTTCGCGCAGGCCTGCCGCATTTGGACCTTTACGCTCGAGATCAGCGTCCTCATGGCGCAGTTCCCCAGCCGAACGATCGCCCAAAAATCCTACGATTTTCGCACCTTGGGGCTCGGATATGCGAACCTCGGAACGCTCTTGATGCACATGGGCTTGGCCTACGATTCGCCCGAAGGGCTCGGCTGGTGCGCGGCGATCTCGGCGTTGATGACCGGTGCCGCCTATCGCTGTTCGGCCGAGATGGCCGAAGAGCTCGGAGCGTTCCCGCGGTATCAACCCAATGCCGACTCGATGCTGCGCGTCATTCGCAACCACCGTCGCGCCGCGTATCAAACGCCGGCCGGCGAATACGAAGGGCTCAGCGTCTCGCCGGTAACGCACGCACCATCGCTCTTCACGCAGCGCACCTGGGCGCTCGCACGCAAAATGTGGGACGACGCGCTTTCGATCGGCGAAGTGCATGGCTATCGCAACGCACAAGTCACCGTCATCGCTCCGACGGGTTGCCTCGTCGGGACGACGCTCGTCTCGACCGATCGCGGTTTGCAACGCCTCGACCGCCTCGGCAACGTCGACGGAGAGAAATGGCAGGATATCAATTTCCGCGTCCTCACCGATGACGGCGAGCAGCGCGCTACGAAGTTCTTCATCAACGGAATCTCACCGACGCGCCGCATCACCACGGCAAATGGCTACGTTATTCAAGGCACGCCGGAGCACCGCGTGAAGGTCGTGGACCCGGAGACGAGCCAGCTGGTCTGGAAGCGCTTGGCGGAGGTCGCTCCGGAGGATACCGTCGCGCTCTCGATGGGAACGCTCGCAGGCGAACCCAACGTGGTATCGCTGCCCCCGCTCGGCGAAGAGTATTGGACCACCGATTATACGACGACGGTTCCGCGCACGGTCACGAGCGAGCTCTCCGAACTCGTCGGGTATTTCATGGGCGACGGCTCGTTGCACGCGAAAGGGCTGCGCCTCTGCGTTGCCGTCGATGACACCGATGTCTGCGATCGTTTGGTCGCGCTGAGTCGCTCCCTCTTCAATATCGAGCCCAAGCAAACGGTCAAAGGCAACTACATCGAAGTAGCGATTCATTCCGTCGAACTCGTGAATTGGTGGGAGGCCTGCGGCTTCGCGAAGCTCGCTCCCTCACCCGAACATCGCGGGAAGGGCTACACGCCGCGCATACCCGATGCGATCCTTGCCAGCAACGACCGCGCCGTGTACGGTGCATTCCTGCGCGGCGTCTTTGAAGCCGACGGAACGGTCAACAACGGAACGGCCTCGATTAGCACTGCGCGCTCCTCGTTTGCAGACGAACTGCGGACGCTCTTGCTCGCCTTGGGAATCCCGACCAGCACGAAGGTCGACACCTCCGGCTGGGGGCAGAGCGACCTCTTCGTGCTTCGCGTGCGGAATGCAGCTTACGCGCGGGTATTCATGGAGGCGGTCGGGTTTATTGGAAAGCGCAAGGCGGCGAGCGTTCATTATTCCGATACCTGGCAGGGCACCAAAGGCGATCGCGTCTTCCTGCCCGCCTCGCTCGTCGCGAAGATCGTTCCAAAGGAGAGCGATCTCTACCACCGCGCCGCGACCTATCGGAGCCGTCACGAAGGGGCACTAAGCCGCGCGACGGTGACCGCGTTGCTCGAACGCACGGACCTTCCGGAATTGAAATCGGCGCTGTCGTTCTTCTACGACTCCGTCGCTTCCAACGAGGACGGCGGCGAGCAGCTGACCTACGATCTCTCGGTTCCCGCAAACGTCACCTACGTCGCAAACGGTTTTATCTCGCACAACACCATCGGGCTGGTGATGGACTGCGACACCACCGGAATCGAACCGGATTTTGCGTTGGTAAAATTTAAGAAGCTCGCCGGCGGCGGATACTTCAAGATCGTCAACCAATCGGTTGCGCCCGCGCTGCGGAAACTCGGCTACAGCGAGGAGCAGATCGCGAAGATTGAGACCTACGCAAAGGGCACGGCGTCGTTTGAAGGCGCTCCGCATATCAATCGCGCGACGCTGCGCGCGAAAGGTTTCGACGACGCGACGATCGCGAAGATCGAAGGCTCGCTAGCAGGGGCATTCGAGTTGCCGTTCGTCTTCAATAAATTCGTGCTCGGCGAGGAATTCTGCATCAAGACGCTCGGTCTCACGGCCGAACAACTCGATGATTGGAGTTTCTCGATCCTGCGCGACGGGCTCGGCTTTAGCAACCGGCAGATCGAGGAAGCCTCGGCGTACATCTGCGGGCGCATGACACTCGAGGGCGCACCGGAGCTAAAAGACGAACATCTCTCAGTTTTCGACTGCGCGACGCCGTGCGGCAAATACGGCACGCGCTTTATCCGCCCGCTCGCCCACGTGGACATGATGGCAGCGGCGCAGCCCTTCGTCAGCGGAGCGATCTCCAAGACGATCAATCTGCCGCAGACGGCGACGATCGCCGACGTCAAGGAAGCCTACCGCTACAGCTGGGAAAAGATGATCAAGGCGGTCGCACTCTATCGCGACGGTTCGAAGTTGAGCCAACCGCTGGCGGCAAGTTACGATCTCAGCGGCGAAATGGAAGCCGAAGAGACGCCGACGCAGCCGTATCACACGCCGGTGCAGATCGCCGAAAAGCTCGTCTATCGGTATATTGCCAAACGCCGCCGCATGCCCGAACGGCGCAGCGGCTACACGCAGAAAGCGATCGTCGGCGGACATAAAGTCTATCTTCGCACCGGCGAATACGAGAACGGCCAACTCGGCGAGATCTTCATCGACATGCACAAGGAGGGCGCGGCCTTCCGATCCCTGATGAATAATTTCGCGATTGCAATCAGCCTCGGGTTGCAATACGGTGTGCCGCTCGAAGAGTTCGTGGAGGCTTTTACCTTCACGCGCTTCGAGCCGAACGGCCCCGTCGCCGGACACGACCACATCAAGATGGCGACCTCGTTGCTCGATTACGTCTTCCGCGAACTCGCCGTGAGTTATCTCGGTCGCTACGATCTCGCGCACGTCGCGCCGTCTATGGAGATGGATGCGATGGGGGTCGATGCCGCCGAAACCAAGGAAGAGTATCTCGCCGAAGAGCCCGGGCCGACGAACGTGCGCCAGGCCGGCGTTGCCGAGCGTCTGCACCCGGTCTCCACGCATCTTCATCCAGAAGCTCCGCAGGGCAGCTACGGTGCAGCGACGCTCGCCGCCACTGCAGCAAGCCCGCAGAGCGTCGGCACGGCGGTCGTCGAGCGCCCGCAACATGCCGCGGTCAATGCCGCCAAAGCCAAGGGCTACACCGGAAATGCCTGCAGCGAATGCGGACAACTCACGATGGTACGCAACGGCTCGTGCGAGAAGTGCGATTCCTGCGGTGCGACGAGCGGATGTAGCTAGGGCGACGCGGCACCGTCGCCAGCGTCGTGTCGGAACCTATAAACAGGATGAAGGCTGCTGCCCTCATCCTGTTTATAGCGTTCGCTAATATCGGCTTATGCTTCGCCGGCACAACGGGCGTCCTGAGCGGCTACGTTTGTGACGCGACGGGGCGTCCCGTCGCAAAGGCGCATGTTGTCGCCATTGCTCCGACGGGAACGTGCAAGAGGTACACAGATGGACGCGGCTTCTTTGTTTGCTTGTCGCTTCCACCCGATTGGTACTTGGTCACGGCTCAAAGAGCCCATGCGTTAGCGTATGCGATTGATGTGCGCATCGATAGCGATCGGACGACCTCGCTTACATTCCACTTTTACCGACTAGCACGATGCCCCGCATTTACGCGACCGCGGCGCGATGCTGCACCCTTGAGCTCGCTTGACGTGCGGCGAATGGATCGATATCCGCCAAATCTAGCGCCACTCATCTTCCTGCCGATGGCTCCGATTGCTCGGCGACTCGAATGTCTTTAGCAGATCGCTATCCGCGATCCACTCCCGCATCGCCAGGGCTTCCGATTCAACGCCGTCGACCCACGCTTCGCTCGGGTCCCCGGCGATCTCTAACTCGTATCTCCACTTCTCCTATTGACAGACCATGCTACGCTAATTTCGCAATGAAGCGACACACATCGTTCGAAGTGCTGCGTCTTAATAACTCCTGGCTCACTCCGGGACAAATCTGCACATGCTCGCTAAACTTTGGTGCGGAGATCCGCATCACGTAGGGCTATCTGTATATCGAATTCCCGAAAGGGGTCGAGCAGAGATGCTCGGCCCCTTTTTTACATCGTCACACGTATTTTTGTATTTCGAAAGGAGGTGCAACACCATGAAGCTTGGTGAAGCGCTAAAGCTGCGCTCGGATAACCTGCGCCGAATTGAAGAACTTGGTCAGCGTGCAGTTCAGAGTGCGCAGGTTCAGGAAGGCACGGAGCCTGCGGCCGACCCCAATGAACTCATCGCGGAGATCGAGCGCCTTACGTTCGAGACGACGTCGCTGATTCAGCGTATCAATCGCACGAACGTTGCAACGCGTCTACCTGAAGGCGCGCTGCTTTCGGACGCCCTCGCCGAGCGTGATCGGCATCTGGCACTACGCAACAGCCTCCGCGCGATTGCGAAGGCTGCATCAGAGCCCCAGACGCGATTTCTACGCTCGGAACTGCGCGTGATTCGAACGGTCGATACTTCGGCGTTGCTGAAGCGAGCCGACGATCTCGCCCAAAAGCATCGACTCCTTGACGCTTCTATCCAGGAGGCGAACTGGACGATCGATCTGCAGGACTAGGAGACGGTTTGGTACCGGATCGAGAAGCGGACACCGGGCTTGCATGTTGGCCCTAACAACATGCCTCGGTGAGCCAACGCGGCTCTTGGGGTTCGACTCCCCCTTCGTACTGCGCATGCGTCGTACTGAGTACCGAGCATCGTGACGGTCACGGCGTACTACCATGGTGTCGATTTCGGTTCGGGAGGGTGGGCTCGGGGATCCCGTCTCTGCGTCGAGCATTTTCCGAACGGTCGGTGACGGAACCTTACTTAACTTCGACGATCTCGGCGCCGTCCCACGGCTCGGCGCTCCGCGGCCGTACGATCGAGAGCGAGCAGGCGTCGCGAAAATACGCCGCCGGCGCATCGAGCTTACTGAGCTCGGCGACGCGCGCGAACATCTTGCCGGCGGTGAGGAACATCCCTTTCCGGAATTCGCTCATTGCCTGGCTAAAGAGCGCTTGCGTCGCTTCTTTATGCTCGCGTAATTGCGGAGCATCGTTGCTGTAGCATTCGTAGATCTCGACGCTCTGCGTCTTCCCCTTTGCCTTGACCGCACCGAGGTGGCGTAACGGGATTCCGTGCCTCTTCGGCAGCGCGTCGACTACGCCGCCGCTCACCAAAAGATCGACGCCGAAAATTTTCGTTAGCCCCTCCATTCGCGATGCGACGTTGACCGCATCGGAGATCACCGTCGTTTCCATGCGGTGCTCTTCGCCGATCGTCCCGAGTATAAGCTCCCCGCGATGCAGGCCGATGCCGATGCGAATCGGCACGTAACCGGCGCTCTTGCGCCCGGCATTATAGATGCCGACCTGCTTCAACAGTGCGACGGCGGCTTCGAGCGCATCAACGGCTTTATCGGGGAAGAGCGCCATGATCGCATCGCCGATATATTTATCGATGAAGCCATGATAGGTGCGAATGATCGGCGTCACGTTTTTGAGATAGGAGTTGAGAAACTGAAAATTCTCGGTCGGCGTCAACGCCTCGGAGAGTTTTGTGAAATCGCGAATATCGCTAAACAGCACGGTCATCGTCCCGGAAACGTGGTCGCCGAGTTGCACGTCGGCGAGCGATTCGCGCCCGAGCAGATCGAGGAACTCGCGCGGGACGAAGCGCCGCGATGCGTCGTTATAAAGCTGCAGTAAGACCGACTCGTCCTTCGTCTTCCTCGTGGAGATCCGCACCGTCGCCTCGCGCTGGCGAATTCGCCCGATCATCGCCTCGAAGCGGCGCACGACAAGCAGCGGGTTCGCGGTATCGAACGGCGTGCAGAGATAATCGGCGGCACCGCGTGCTAGGCAGGCCTGGAGCCGCTCGCCGACGCTCATCGGGCCGGTCACGATCACCTCGGCGCGCCCGCGCCCGGGGGTGCCCGGAATCGCCGCTTTGAGCACGGCAAAGACATCGGCACTCCGTTGCGTGACGTCGAGCAGCACGATCTCGACCTCGCGCCCCTCGATGGCAGAGATCGCCTCGGCGGGGCTCAGCGAGAGCGGCGCAGGCAGCGCGGCACCACGAAGCAAGGCACTGAGGGCAGCGCGATCTTCCTCGGTGCCACCGACCTGAACGATGGGATGCTCCGGCAGCCAGGGCCTCCGATCTTAAGCTGGGGTTGATTGTTCGCAAGGCGAATGAACGCGACTCGCCCCCGCAGAACTTCGCCATCGTGGAGGAAAACCTGCAAAAGCGCTCTCGAGCCCTGGCGAGCACCTGGCCCCTGGCGGCCTTCCTGCTCGTCCTCCTCCTTGGTTTGCCGCTCGCCCTCTTCTTCGATCTGCGCGCGATCTCGGCCGGCTTTCTTCAGGCGCAGTCGCGGGCGCTCGACCGGGTCGTCTCCTCGATCCGCGACTATTACGCCGATACCATCGTCGCAAGCGTCCAGCAGAACCCCCACAACGTCGTCGTGACGGCGCACTTCGAGGGACACCCCGGCGCGATCCCCATCCCAGCGACGTTCTCGCTCGAGCTCGGGCGTGTGATCTCGCGCGATCAGCGCGATGTCCGCTATCGCTTCATCTCGAATCTGCCCTTCAAGGGACGCGCGCCCCACCACCTCGACGCCTTCGAGCGCGCGGCCCTGCGCGCGTTCGCAACGCACCCCGGCATGACGATGAGCAGCAGCAGCTGGCATGGCCTCACCACCGAGGTGCGCTACGCAACGCCGATCGTGATGGCCGCATCCTGCGTTGCCTGCCACAACGCCGATCCCAATAGCCCCAAACGCGATTGGAAGATCGGCGAAGTCGGTGGGCTCCAAGAACTCATTCTCACCGAGCCCCTGGCGATGAATCTCTACTCGTTTAAATATTTGCTGCTCTATATTCTCATCGCCCTGCTCCTTGGAGCGATCGTCTTTCGACAGCAGCGCAAACAATCCGCAATCATCGACAGCGCGAATGCCGAGCTCTCGCGATCCAACGAAGCGTTAGTAAGCCTTTCCTCGAATATCTCGCGCTACATCTCACCACAGATCTACGAAAGCATCTTCAGCGGCAGAACCGGAACCGAGCTGCATACCCAGCGAAAAAAGCTCACGATCTTCTTCTCGGATATTAAAGATTTTACCGCCACCAGCGAGCGGCTCGCTCCCGAAGAACTGACCACCGTCCTCAACGAATATTTTGACGAAATGTCGGCGATCGCGCTCCAATTAGGCGGAACGATCGACAAATTCGTCGGCGATGCGATGCTGGTCTTCTTCGGCGATCCCGAGAGCATGGGAGTCGTCGACGACGCTGCAGCATGCGTGCGAATGGCGATCGCGATGCAAGAGCGACTCGCCGAATTAAGCGCGCGTTGGCGCAATCGCGGCATCGAACATCCCTTCCGCGCCCGCATGGGCATCAACACCGGTTTCGTGAACGTCGGGAACTTCGGCAGCTCGGTCCGGATGGATTATACGATCATCGGCGCCGAGGTAAACCTCGCGGCGCGGTTGGAAGCGGTCGCCGAGCCGGGAAGTATCGTCATGAGTTACGAGACCTACGCGCTCGTCCGCGAGATCGTTGCGGCGCATCCGCTCGCGCCGATCTCCGTGAAAGGGATTCCGCGCGAAATCGTGCCGTACGTGCTCGATGGATTACGCGATGAATCAAGCGCTCTACGCCGCATCTTCAGCGAGCATGGCGAAGGGATCGATCTCTATATCGATATCGATGCGCTCGACGACGCGGCTCGCGTGCGTGCACGCGCCCTTCTGCTCGAAGCGGTGGACAGCATCGAGCCGCCGAACGAGGCGCCGCCGTAGCGAGCGGGGATGAATCCGGCGTGCGCTCTCGCACGTTTCTCCGGATATGAAGCTCTCACGATACGCTCGCAGCGCCGCATGCTCGCTCCTGCTCTTCGCCGGCTCCCTCGGTGCGACGCCGCACCGAGCCATCGCTCCTCCGGCAACGGAACGCATCGTTCTCGCCGGCGGCTGCTTTTGGGGCATGCAGGCGGTCTTCCAACGCCTCATCGGGGTGCAACGCACCGTTGTCGGCTATGCCGGCGGCTCGGCGCGAACCGCACACTACGAGATCGTCAGCACCGGGCTGACGCGACAGGCCGAATCGGTCGAGATCTGGTTCGATCCGAAAGTCATCTCGTTGCAACAACTCTTCGCCGTCTATTTTACGGTCGCGCAGAACCCGACCGAGCTCGACTATCAAGGCCCCGATCGCGGGCCGCAATATCGCTCGGAGATCTTCTATACGACGGCGCATCAGCGAGCGCTCGCCGAAGCGACGATCGCCGCGCTTACAAAAGCGCACCGCTTCAACGCACCGATCGTGACCACCGTCGCCCCGCTCCGCGCGTTCTACCGTGCCGAATCCTACCATCAGAACTTCGAGCTCCGGCATCCGAACGATCCCTACATCGTGGAGGTCGATCTCCCGAAATTACGCGCCTTGCGCGAGCGTTTTCCGAATCTCGTCACGCACGCTCACCGCTGATTGCCGGTGAGCGGGGCCTCATCGAGATGGCTTCCGTAATCGGCAGGGTTGAAGTACCACGACGGGAGGCTCTTGGGGAAACGGATCTTTTTAAAGTCGTAGGTAACGTGCTTGCCGTCATCTTCGTAACCACCGCCGACGCGACCGTCGATATGCGTGATGACGGGGTACCCGTCGACGCGCCCCATCGTACAGGTAAAGAGCACCGGGTAGAT
Organism: Vulcanimicrobiaceae bacterium; assembly: GCA_049964475.1. GTDB lineage: Bacteria > Vulcanimicrobiota > Vulcanimicrobiia > Vulcanimicrobiales > Vulcanimicrobiaceae > JABEUX01. Next base: position 4,969 of record JBMFXH010000035.1, on the reverse strand, counting down.
CTTCGTTGAACCGTCGCCGGTGACGAAGAGCCGGTCGGTCGCGGTGAATTTCTCGATCTCTAAGGTCCGCGCATCGACCCAGAGCTCGCGAAGACGATTGCGCATCGGCGTGCGCCGCGGCTTCACGCGAACGTCGAGGAGCGGGCCTTCGCGGGTCACATCGACGATCTCATAATCGGGATCGTAGAGTGCTTTCACGACGATGATCGTCGGCAGCGGCGTGTATGACGGCTCCGGCGTCGGTTTGAACGCCGGCGGACGCGGGGTCGCCGGTGCGCGCTGGAAGATATCGGCGGTCGGCGGGCCCGGATCGTAATCCTCGTTGAATGCGGCGCGCTCGTAGCGCATCCGTCCGATCGCCCCGAGGTGGTAGAGCTTGCGTTTCAAGCATGCGCGATCCGAGGTGCGGCACCAGTAATCGACCTGATAGGTATTATCGTAATCCGGGTACCCATAGTCGGTCATCTGTTTGCGGAAGAGTTCGTAGGTCTCGTACGGCGGCGGCGGCCGATGCGAACGAAATACGCTGCGAATCTTCGCGAAGAGCACGACGTAATTGCCGATCGGCGGATAGCTCGCCGTCGCCGCAGGCGCGGCCGAGACGGCACGCGGGGCCTGCCCGGCGAGCGCCCCGAGGAGGAGGGTGGCAAGGATGCCGACGAGGAGAGCGATGCGCGCCTTCATGCTGTTGGGAACGTACCGCCCCCCTCGATCGTCACGCTGCAATTACAGATCGTTCCGCAATACGTAGGCGACCGGCAGAGCGAAAAAGACGATGTGGGCGATGACGTTGGTCACCAGCGCCATCCCGGTCGGAAACGCAGACTCGAGCTGCTTGCCCAACAGCAGCGCTTGCATGCCCAGCATCACGACGACGCCGAAGATCACGGCGTTTCCCCACCACGGGAGCTTCGGGAGGAAGCGCTGGAAAACGACGACGTAGATCGCCGCCCAAATAATCGAAATAATCAGGTGCAGCACGATGCCGAGCGCGATATACCACGATGACGAAAAGGCCACCGGCCCGACCAGCCCCGAGGCGATGAACATGTAGACTCCCGGAAAGGGCGCCGCATGCACGAGGATGAGAAAGAGATCGACGATGATGCCGCCGACGACACCGGCGCCGATGATGCGCCCGACGCCGTGCGGACGCTTCGCAAGGGTTTCAGCCACGATCGTTCCTCCAATGGTGCTATAAAAATTGCATCGAGAGATCTCGCCCGCCGCGAACGGGTGCTGAGGCTCGAGGGCGAAATGGGGCCTTATGCCACGTCGTTCGCATCGCCGCCCCCGCATAACCCTCGTCCGTGCACTGGTCGCAGCTCTCGCACTCATCGTTGGAG
>JBMFXH010000035.1:0-3613 GCA_049964475.1 Vulcanimicrobiaceae bacterium | reverse complement strand
CCTCGTGCAGCATCCACCCGGGCGCATCGCCGTGCGGCCGCGGCCCAGCGCCACGCAAACGCCGTCGCCGATCGCCTCCCCAACGGCGACGCCGAAGCCCACGGCAAGCCCGCACCGCAGCCCAGCGGTCGCGCCGACGCGCTCCCCCGCCGCAAACGGCCGGGCGCGGCTCGCGCTGATCGTCGACGACTGCGGCCAATGGCTGCATATCGAGCAAGGGTATATCGCGCTGCCGATCCCGTTGACGCTCGCGGTCCTGCCCGAAGTACGCTATAGCACGCGCATCGCCGACGAGGCGCACGCCGCCGGTAAGGGCGTCATGCTCCATCTCCCGATGCAACCGATGGCCGCGCTCGACCCGGGGCCCGGGAAAATCATGGTCTCGATGAACGACGAAACGATCGAGGCGCAGACAGCACGCGATATCGACGCGATCCCCTACGCCGAGGGCGCGAATAACCACGAGGGAAGCCGGGCCACCTCCGATCCGCGCGTCATGGCGGCGGTGATGCGCGTGCTCAAACGACGCGGACTCTTCTTCATCGATTCGCGCACGATCGCCACGACCGTCGCGCAACGCACCGCGCAAGAGTACGGTGTGCCGAACGCCGCACGGGACGTCTTTCTCGACGATCGCAACACCGTTCCAGCGGTCGAAGCGCAACTGCGCCTCGCGGCGAAAATCGCGTTGGAACGCGGAAGCGCGATCGCGATCGGGCATCCGCGCCCGGCGACGCTCGCAGCGGTACGCGCGCTCTATCCCGAACTCGAGCGCGAGGGCATCACGTTCGTCCTCGCGCGCTCGCTCGTCGCTGTCGACGGAAAGGCACCCAAGCCATAACCGCTATGAAAACTATCGCCTTCTACGGAGCAGGCTTGCTCGGCTCGAATTTCGTGCGCGCGTTTCGCCGCCGCGACTACGCGGTGCGCCTCTGGAACCGAACCGCGGCGCGCGCGCAGCCGCTTGCAGAGATCGGCGTGCATATCGCTGCAACGCCCGAAGAGGCCGCGCTCGGCGCCGACCATATCCATCTCTGCCTCAGCGACGATCGTGCCGTCGAGGCTGTCCTCGAACGGATTCTTTCGACGCTCGATCCGGCAACCCCGATCTGCGATCATACGACCTGCCTGCCGCAGCGCGTTGCTGCGCGCACCGCCGAACTCCGGGCGAAGGGTTTCCATTATCTCCATGCGCCGGTATTCATGGGGCCACCCAACGCGCTCGAGGGCACGGGCTCGATGCTCGTGAGCGGCGACCGCGCCGAGGTCGCGAGGGTACGCGAACATCTCGCCGCGATGACGGGAACGATACGCGATCTCGGCGAGCGAACCGAAGCCGCCGCGATCTATAAATTGCTTGGCAACGCGATGATCCTCGCGGTGATCGGCGGGATCGCCGACGTGCTGCAGATCGGTGCCGCGCAGGGCCTCACCGGCCCCGAGAGCTTCAAAATCTTCGACTTCTACGATCCGAAGGGACAGATCGAGGGGCGCGGCCGTCGGATGGCTGCCGGCGATGAGGAGGCAACGTGGTCGGTCGAGATGGCCCTGAAGGATGCACGGCTCATGCAGGGTGCCGCCTACGAGCGGGCGCTCCCGGTCATCGACGCCGTCGCCGCGCAGCTCGCCGAGCTCGCCGCTACCGGGGCGGCGAAGGCCGATCTCGCGGCGCTCGGGCGTTCGGCGGTGCGCTCGGTGCGATAGCCGGCAACGGCGTACGGCGCGGCAACGGCACCCCGTTCCAGTGCGGACGCGGTGTCGGCGCGACCCGGGGTGCGAAGACCGCGCGCGGCATGGGGTTGGGCTGTTGCGGCAAATGCGTCAGCAGCGTCGGTTCGGGCGTGCGCACCTCCACCGTCCGCGTCGGCGCGGCGTAGGTCACCTCGTCGCCGAGGGGGCGCAGCGTCGCGGCGAGCGGCAGATAGAGCTCGGCGAGCGTGCGATCCGTCGAATGCGGCACCCGGACGACCACGCAGCGGCCGCTTCGATAGAGAAAGAGGCGGTCTCCGACGCGCACGATGCGGTCGACGAACGCCGCGACGACCGGCCACGCAGGTGCGTAGAGGTGCCCGCGCTGCAGCAGCAACGGGCGGTAGGAGCCGATCGGCGCTCCATCGCGCAGGAGGCGGGGCGGTGGGAGAAACGGCACGGTACGGCGATATACCGCACGCGATGGCGCGAATCTTTGCGATCTTTAGGAATGCCGGCGCGCGTTTCTCTTCCGAGGGCTGCGCCTTCGCCGCCCAGGCGGTCGCGTTCAATGCGCTCTTCTCGCTCTTCCCGCTCGTGGTGCTCGCGATCGGCGGCGTCTCGCTCTTCATCCACCACGGCCGCGAGCGGGTGCTTGCTTTCTTCGACGAGCTTGCGCCGACGCTTCACCATGTCGTTGCGGCGAATCTCAGCGCCTATTATTACGGTCGCGGAATAACGAGCATCATCGCCTTGGTCGTGCTTATTTGGTCGGCAAAAAATCTCTTCATGTCGCTTGCCTTCGCCCTCGATCGCACGATGAAGGTCGAAGAACGGCGCCCGTTGGTCGCACATATCGCCGTTGCCGTCGTCGCGTTGCCGATTCTCGGCTTGGCGTTACTGGTCGCGCTCGTTCTTCCGGTGATTTTCTCGATCGCATTTGCGCTGGCACAGATACCGGATCGACGCGATCTTCTTCATCTGGCTGCGTACGCGATCTCGCTCGCGCTCGTCTTTGCCGCATCGCTCTTTCTCTATCGCTTGCTTCCCAATCGCGATATCCCCTGGGGAACGGCGCTGCCGGGCGCACTCCTCTGCGCGGCGCTCTGGCCGCTGGTGCAATATCTCTTCACCCTCTACACGTTGCATATCAATTACACGGCGATCTACGGTGCGCTGACCGCGCCCATCGTGTTACTGCTCTGGTTTTATTTGATCGGTTCGATCTTTCTTTTCGGCGGTGCGCTCAACGCCGCCGTCGAAGAGCGTCGTATGGAGAGATCTTCGTGAAGCTCGTATTTATCCACGGTGCCGCATGTACGCCCGCGGTCTTCGACCGCCAACGCGCCGCCTTTCCCGATTCGGTCGCGATCGCGCTTCCCGGGCACGGCGTTCCCGGAACGGCATCGGATATCGCGGGATTCGCCGATGCAGTCGAAGCGCAGATCGCCGCCGAGGGATGGCGTGAGGTCGTCCTCTGCGGCAGTTCGATGGGCGGAGCGATCGCGATGGAGATGGCGATCCGCGCGCGCGTACCGCTCGCCGGGCTGGTGACGATCGGCAGCGGCGCAAAATTACGCGTCGCCCCGGCGATTATCGAGAGTCTGCGTCGCGACGATCCGGCGGTCTTGGCGACGCTCGCCGACGCCATGTTCGCAGCACCGAACGATCGGAGCCGTGCAACGATGCTCGAACAGTTCCTCGCGATCTCCCCCGATCAGCGGCTCGCCGATTTCCTCGCCTGCGATGCCTTTGACGCGCGCGAGCGTGTCGCGGAGATCGCGGTTCCGACCCTGCTGCTCGTCGGCGAGCGCGATATCATGACCCCGCCCGACCGCTCGATTTTTCTCGGCGACCGGATTGTCGGCTCGCGCGTCGAAGTATTGCCGGGGCTCGGGCATCTCGCGATGCTTGAAGGGCCCGA
>JBMFXH010000034.1:0-14424 GCA_049964475.1 Vulcanimicrobiaceae bacterium | reverse complement strand
ATCCCTGCAGCATCGTTGATCGCGATAACCTCCGGTGCATTCGGCACGCGTTTCATCATCGGCGCAAGCACGGCGCTCGCCCCGAACTCCACGACGAGATCGAGCTTGCACTCGAGCAAGCGTATCGCGGTTTCGTGCCAGCGAACCTCGTGGACGATCGACGCAACGAGATTCTTTCGCATCTCTTCGGTGCTGCCATAGGGATGCGCGTCGACATTGGAGATCACCTCGATGCGCTCGGGCATCGTAAAGGACGCCGCATCGACGGCGCGCTGAAAACGCTCGATCGCCGGCTCCATCAACGCCGAATGCCACGCACCCGAAACGTTAAGCGGAACGACGCGTTTGGCCCCGGCTGCCAGCGCCGCTTCGCTCGCTGCGAGCACCGCCTCGAGATCGCCGGAGATGACGATCTGCGCGGGAGCGTTGAAATTCGCAGGAGAGACGCGCAGGCCCATGCGCGATTGCGTCGCTTCGGTGACCGAGCGTACTGCAGCTGCGTCGAGCCCGAGGATCGCCGACATGCCGCCCGGCGCGGCAGCGGCCGCCTCGCTCATCGCTTTCCCGCGCTCGTCGACGACGCGCAGTGCGTTTTCAAACGAGATCGCACCGGAGAGAACGAGACTGCAAAACTCGGCGAACGAATGCCCCGCCGTCGCGACGATCTGTCGATCGAGTCCGCGAACCGCCGACGCAAGCGCGAGATTGGTGACGAAGATCGCCGGCTGGCTATACTGCGTCTCGCGTAGCCGCTCTTCGGGGCCCTCGCGTTGCAGCGCTAAAAGATCGTAACCGAGGATCTTCTCCGCTCGTTCGAAGAGCTCGGCGGCAGCTGAAAAGCGTTGCGCGACATCGACGCCCATGCCGAGCGTCTGCGAACCCTGTCCCGGGAAAATCGCGCCGATTCGCAACGAACTCACGCCGACCACCGCCACGTTACCGCTCCCCACGACAGCCCACCGCCGAAAGCGACGAAGACGATCACGTCGTTGTCGCGAACGCGCCCCGCCGCAACGGCTTCCGAGAGCGCAATCGGAATCGATGCCGCCGAGGTGTTCCCGTATTCGTGAATGTTGATGACGACGCGGTCGGGGCCCATATTCAAATATTTCGCAGCGGCGTCGACGATACGCTTGTTCGCCTGATGCGGAATGAGGAGATTCAAATCGTCGCGCGTGAGATGCGCTTTTTCCAGCGCTACGTCGGTCGCCGCGATCATTTTCGTAACCGCAAATTTAAAGACTTCGCGCCCCTGCATCGAGAGGAAATTTTTTCGTTCGGCGAGTTTCTCTGCATCGATCGGATTACGCGAACCGCCGGCTTCGACGAAAAGCAACTCCGGGCGACTTCCGTCCGATCCGAGCTCCGAGGAGAGAAACGAATCTTTCTCCGATGCTTCGAGCACGACGGCACCGGCACCATCGCCGAAGAGAATCGCCGAGCCGCGATCTTCGTAATTCGTAATCGAGGTAAGCGTCTCCGCACCGATGAGGAGGATACGCTTATAGACACCGCCGCGAATCAGCGCCGAGGCTGTCGTCAGGCCGTAAATAAAACCGCTGCAAGCGATATTGATATCGAAGCCCGGTTTATCGACCCCGCCGAGCCGCGAAGCGACGATGCAACCGGTCGCCGGAAAACTGTAATCGGGCGTCACGGTGGCGACGATGAAGCAATCGATATCGCTCGCTTCGAGTCCGGCGTGAGCGAGCGCTTTGCGCCCGGCGGCCACGGCGAGATCGCTCGTCGCTTCGCCGGGGGCGACCCAGTGGCGCCGCTTCATTCCGGTGCGCGAGACGATCCACTCGTCGGAGGTGTCGAGCCAGCCCGCGAAATCTTCGTTCGTCACCACGCGTTCGGGCGCATAATGCCCGACGCCCGCAATCCGAACTCCGGTCAGCGACACTTAGTCGTGCGTGTGGCCGGCGTGTTCGTCGCGGACTTCAACCACCGTGCGCCCGTCGTACGTTCCGCAATGTTCGCAGATGAAATGCGGTCGCTTCGGCTGGCGGCACTGCGAGCAGGCCGTCGTCGTCACCGGGTTGAGCTTCCAATTCGCGGCCCGACGGCTACGCGTCTTGCTGCGAGGGGTTTTCCATTTTAAGTTCGCCACGTTTTTCTCCAGTTTCGCACGAGCATGCGCCCGAGTTCTTATTCATCCCGCAGACTCCACAGAGCCCCCGGCAGTCTTCGGAGCAACGCATCCGCATCGGAAGCGCGCCGAGCAGCACCTGCTGCGCTAGATCCGCGATATCCAATCTCCCGCCGAGAAGGACGTTTCCTTCGCCGAAGGGATCGTCCTCGCGACCGACGTGCGGGTTGATGCGCTCGTCGATTGCGACGCGCATCGGCCGCTCGACCTCGTCGAGGCATCCCACGCACGCAGCGCTCACCGTGCCCGCCGCTTCACCGGTGAGGTGGAGCAGGCCATCGGTGGCCTGGACCTCGAGGTGAACGCGAACGGGCCCAACGAACGAGATATCTTCGAAGGGTTCTAGGGCGACCTCGTCATCGATGAGGATCCGCTGGCGGCTTCCCGCGAGGAGGCCGGAGAGATCGACGGTGTGCGAGCGAGCCAAAGAAACCTGCGCCTTGCGTTGGGAAGGCCCCGCCGAGGCGGGGCCCTTTTGGTACAACCAAGCCATTGTAGAGGCGGGCCGCGCACTTGTCAAACCGATCGATCGTCGCAAAGGGGGGTTGCTATGACCGCTCTCAGCGCTTCTGCCGCCTCGCTCGCCGCCCACGGCGTCGCCTATGCCCTCCCGATCGCTCGCGCCGCCGAGCGCAACAGGCTCGACCCCACGCTCCTCGCGGCGGTCGCCGCCCAAGAGACCGGGGGCCCGGGGGCCAATGCCGGGCGCAATATCCTCGGCGACGGGGGGCACGGACACGGCCTCTTTCAGATCGACGACCGCTACCACGCCTTCGCCCGCAGCCCCGCCGCGATGGACCCGGGCCGGAATGCCGAGCATGCCGCCGAGATGCTGCATGGCCTCCTCCAACGCTACGGCGGGGACGAGCGCGCCGCGCTCTCTGCCTATAACGCCGGTTCGCCGACCGCCCGTGGGACGACGACGCGCTGGAGCGACGGCAGCACGCTCGGCTACGCCGACTCGGTACTCCGGCATCAGGCGCAGATCGAAGATGCCCGCGCCGAGCTTCCCGAGGCCGCCGCCCGGATCGGCAACTATGCAACGCCGATGGGAGCGCCCCCGGGCATCCCGCTCGCCCCGCCGCCTGCGGCGCAGCACGGCGAGCAGCCGTGGCTCGACGAGCTCGCAGCCGAAACCAACGCCAGCACCCCCACTTCCTAAGGAGAACTATCGTGGCTTTTCTTCCCGCTCTCGCCGAAGCCGCCGCGCCGGCGCTCCTCTCGATGGGGGCGTCCGCGCTCGCCGGCGGCGCCCAAAACGGGGCGATGAACGCAATGAACTCGTGGGACGAGAACTTTCAGCTCGGCCTCTATGCCTCGCAGATGCAACATCAGGAGCAGCTCTCGATGCAGTCGGCGCTCTTCGACGAAGCGACCGCCGAACGCTCGGAGAACATGCGTGAGATCAACACGCTCCGCAACGTCGAGATGCAGCAGATCAAAGCCGATAACGATATCACCAAAAAGTTCATCCAGTCGATCTCGGCGTGAAGACGGCACCGAGCCAAACGCGGGGAGTCGGTACGCCGGCTCCCGCGACCGCCCCGACGTTGGAGACCGACGCGATCGCCGCCGAGCATCAAGCGGCGGTCGACCAGGCCTCGTTGCTGGCGATGCACGAGCAGTTCGACCAAGTCACCGCCGTGCGCTCCGAGCAGATGCGCGAGAGCGATGCCCTCCAAAGCCTGCTGATGGCCGAGCTCAAGAGCGCCGACGATACCCTGAAAAAGTGGATCGCGATGATCTAGATAATCTGCCGGAAAGTCGGGAGGGAGGGAGTTGCGCGGTGTGCTATACTCCCAAACCGTCGGGCCATTAGCTCAGTTGGTTAGAGCGCATGCTTGATAAGCATGAGGTCCCTGGTTCGAGACCAGGATGGCCCACCATATTCGAAAACCCCGATTCTATCGGGGTTTTCGAATTATCCGGACCTTCGGCGAAGGGTTTGCACCCGCGTTCGCCGTTTTCGGCGGAGCCTTCGGAGTCGGGATATTCGGAGCTGAAGCTGCCCCGGTGCCGTGGTCACTTTCCGCAAGCATCGCCCGAAAACGACGGACGCCCTCACGATGAGACGACAATCCACGACGTCACAAGGACGGCCCATAATTTTAGGGAAGCGAGCACGCAGTCCGCTTCGCTCACATCGGAATAGCCACGGTATGTTGGCCGTACCAGCCGATGGAGGCGTTGAAATAAAAACTGCACTCGCCAACCCTGAGGTTTTCTACAACAGATGAAGCTCAATAACATTATCCGCTCCGCGGTTTTCTCCATTGTTGCACTAGCCATGGTCGGCGCGCTCTGCGCCCCGGCGCTTGCAGCTAAGTACACGCTAACGGTGGAGAACTACATGCCGTATCCGGTTTCAATAACGACCTCGCGTCAATTTTGCATGCGTTCGCCATTACCGGCGGGGAGAATCCAACCACACTCCAAACATAACATCACGATCGATACGGACGTAAGCGGAGGATGCTCCAATCCGTTTCTCGCTTCCGAACTTATTCTGGAGTTCAAGGGGGGCGATCATGTCATTCGTGTCGATCTCTCCAAGCGCGCGCTATTACCTTGGGAGGCAGCGTCGTCCGACCGCAAAAACGTGCATCTCCTCACCGCGTGGGGCGGCGCAGCTATCATCCTGGGGAATGATCCAAATATCGACAGATACATTCCCAACTACTAAGCAATTGGAACGGGCTGCCCTATCGACAGCCCGTTCCAATTGCTACGCGTGAGGGAATATTCGTAAAACCCGGTACGACCTCGCGCACCGCTCACCTCGACGGCACCCTGCCGACCTCAATCGACACTGACGTTAGAGGAGCACCTCAGCACAATTTGCGCGGTGCTCTTTTTGGTATCGCTCGTTCGGCACATCGGCGAAGGCGGTGGAGACGACAGGAATCGAACCTGCGACATCCTGCTTGCAAAGCAGGCGCTCTAGCAACTGAGTACGTCCCCAGGCCACGTCAAGGGCATCTGAGGCGAGATGTTCCAGATCCCGGAAAGCCTTGTTGTAGACTCTGACCGTCATACCCGGATCCTGGTGCCCGAGGGTCCGTTAGACGGCTTCCAAGGGGCACGCCGAGTTCGATGACCAGCGCGGGGCCGAAGATCAACACCATTTTCACGGGCATCCGTGCAACTTCACGGCCGCTACGAAGCGCGGAGATCTCCTCGCGAACGTGAGCCGCGTCTATCACCGTCCACGCCACGCAAAAGTGCCGGCCGGAGCCGCGACCGCCCCGAACCGTTCCCGAACCGTACCAGAGCCCGCCCGCGGGCGGCTAGCCCTCACATCCGCGGAGGACTAGCCCCTCAAGCGAGACCTTGGGATTATTCGCAGGCAGGCCCTTGGTTTATGAACACGAGCTCACCTCTGTTGGTCGTCATGAGCTCGACGGCGAAACTCGCATAATTCTCTATGCCGAAGTTGCCGTTGCCAACCGGGCATGACTTCATACGAACCTGAACGACATGCGAGACCGTCTGGCCGGAGCCTTCGGCGGTGATGCGGTAATCGGATCCAGCCGCGTAGCAGCATCGATTTGCGTAGACGGTCTGGTGGGGCGGGACGGTCAGATCGCGATCGATCACGATCCCCGGCAGCGAGCCCACCATATGCCGGATTTCGACGATCTTCACGGGCGCGCTGGTGCGATTCCGGAGAATAATGACGCCGTTTTCACGGGTGTACGCAAGCGTCGGTGCGTATGCGAGCCCCAACGCGAGCGCGAGGCTCGCACAAAAGAGGGCGAGACGTTTCATCGCGATGATCCTCATCATTGACACAACCGCCCTCCGTCGACGGCCTGAATTTCGTTGTTTTTCGTTCTGAAATCGACCTCATCGGAGGCGGCGAGAGGCGCGATGCCCATAAGGCAGCCGATTTTTCCGAGTCCCATGGTGATCAGAATCCAACCGGTTTTGTGCTCCGCTCCGGGCGGATTCATATAGGTGATGCGATAGACGGATCCGGCCGCGTAGCAGCATCGATTCGCGTAGATAGACCTCCCCGGTGGGATGGTGAGATCCCGGTCGATCACGATACCTGGTAACGAACCCACCATGTGCCGGATCTCCGTGACTTTCACGTACTCGTTTGTCGAATTCCGAAGCAGAATGAGACCGTTGCTCGGCTCGAAGTTGTCCGCTAGCGCAGGGGCCATCATCGCGCCTACAACAAACGCGACGCCGATAAAAAATATAGACAATCGTTTCAAGGGCAAATCCTCCTACAGCCTCACGTTCGTTCGCCTGATGAAGTCCCCCCGCTTCCTGGGTAAGAGCAGACGCAAAAATGCGTTCTCTGGCGACGATCGCGGCGCTGCCGAAGAGCGCTCTTCGCATGCGCTGTGATCTGCTCGCTCACCACGCGGAGGAGACGTTCCGCGGCCTACTCGAATCCGCGCCCGACGCCATGGGCGTCGGCATGGAGTTCCACTGCAGTCGCGCAATCGCGATCGCTCTCCGGTACCGTGCTGTACCAAATCGGCGAGAGGGCGAAAGCAACGAGTGCTCTCGGGCGTTTTCTTTGCGTTCGGCAAGGAGGGGAGCGGGCGCTCTGCGCCGGAAAGGTATCGTGCTCGCAATCCGCTCGCCGGGTCCGTTCGACGTACCGGCCGATGAGAGCGTACCGTGCGAACAATTACTCGCTCATACGGAGGTTTCGAAAAGCCGGTGAAAATAAACGCTCTTATCCGCTCCGCGGTTTTTTCTATTGTTGCACTCGCCATGGTCGGCGCGCTCTGCGCCCCGGCGCTTGCGGCTCAGTACACGCTAACGGTGGAGAACTACATGCCGCATCCGGTTTCAATAACGACGTCGCGTCAATTTTGCATGCGATCGCCATTACCGGAGGGGACGATCCAACCACACTCCAAGCATGACTTCAAGATCGATACGGACGTAAACGGAGGATGCTCCAATCCATTTCTTGTTTCCGAACTTATTCTGGAGATCAAGGGGGGCAATCATGTCATTCGTGTCGATCTCTCCAAGCGCACGCTATTAGCTTGGCAAGCAGCGTCGTCCGACCGCAAAAATGTGCATTTCTTTACCTCGTGGGGCGGCGCAGATATCATCCTGGGGGATGATCCAAATATCGACAGATACATTCCCCGCTACTAAGCAATTGAAACGGGCTGCCCTATCGGCAGCCCGTTTTAATTGTTACGCGGGCTGCGTCCACAGACGTGTGTAACTTCTGCCCTTGACCCCAAAAACGGGGCCGGCGGGACTCGCAAAAATCGGCAAAATTACCTAGACGGGCACAATACGCGCCCCGGCGGTTACACTCTTAGGTTGCACGAAAGTTTTACCGCCGATTTCTGCTAGAGTAATCGGTCTGCTTTCTCCCACGAAGGGGGTGCAAGGACTCGCCAGCTAGCCGCTTTTGTCGTACTCGCGCAGGGAACTTCCGTCGGGCAGCGGATGTTTGCTTGCCGAGGGACGCTGATGGCCCTCGAGACCGAAAAGGAGTCACCTGTATTCATGAAGCGTTTCGCGCTCGTTCTCGCAAGTTGTCTGGCCTTGCTCGGGGGCGGACTCATGCCGACGCCGGCGTCGGCGGCGATCAACTACCACAACGGTTATATCAGGATCGTTAACCGAAGCTCCAAGTATACGCTCTACGTGTACGGCATCTGGCATATGTTCGGATTTCGTGGCGCGAAAATCGCCGGCTATAAAGAAATCCCTCCCGACGGGGAATACATCGCGAATGAGTGCTGTTATGCGGGCGGTTCCAACTATGAAGTGGAAGCGTCATACTATCGCGATCAGGCGGAGATCCCACACCAGTATCCCAAATCGCGGGTCGTGAGCTATGGGCAGATCCATATGAAGTTGTGCAGCCGCCAAGGAATCCCGTACGGCAAAGGCGTCCTCTACTTCGAGTCTGGAGACGGCTACCCAGACGGGCGGATCTCGATCAGCGTGTCGCCGTCGGTGCAGCCGCGCATGGAGTGCGATTGAGGTAAACCGCGCATCCGGGTGCCACCGGACGTGGCCTCGTCAGCTGACGCCGGACTGCGCGAACCGCAAGGCTTCGGCGGTGGCGTCGAGCTCGACCTCGAGGCCGAGCGGCAAGAGCCATTGCTCGTCGAGGTGGCCGAAGGGAAAACCGCACGTCGCTGGGATGCCGAGCCCGCCCAGGCGCTCGGCGACGACGTCGAAGTGCTCCAAGTCTCCGGTCGCAAAGCCTGCCGCGCCGGCGCAGGCTCCGGCCAAGCGGAGTTGCGTGAGGAGGCGGTCGACGATCGCGCCCTGGAAGGCGACAGCTCCCGCACGCTGCGCGAAGGCGTTGAGCGGCGCGGTCACGTCGGAATAGCCGAGCACGACCTTCGACAATTTCGTTAGAGGAGCACCGCAGCACAATTTGCGCGGTGCTCTTTTCGTTTCGCGCGTTCGCTACATCGGCGAAGGTGGCGGCGACGACAGGAACCAAACCAGAGACACCCTGCTTGATAAGCATGAGGTCCCTGGTTCGAGACCAGGATGGCCCACCAGCGACATTTTGGCGAGCGACCTTCTAGTCGCTCGTTGTTTGTAATGTTTTCGTCACGTACGTCATGCGACAAAGTTGGTTGTGTTTATAATGGCGGAGGGCTGGGAATGCTCCCGATTGCGGGGCGACCGCTCGCGCCGCCAAGGAGGAACGCATGAAATTTGGAGCACTCGCACTCGCACTGACATTCGCTCTCGCCGCTTGCGGCGGCGGAGGCAGCGGAGGCGGCGGCACGGTGCCGACGTCGGGCACGTCGCAACTCTCCGTCGCGATGATGGATGCACCGATCCAACTCAACGGCATAACGGTGACCGCAGTCAACCTCGGCATCGATAAAGTCGAAGCAGTCGGCAATGGAAGCGCCGTTTCGGTCCTGCAGTCGTACTCGTCACCGAATGTGGTCAACATTCTCAACTATACGTCGGCGTCGAACGCACTGAGCTTCTCGGGGACGATTCCAGCCGGCAATTACCAGCAGATTCGTCTCGTACTCGATACTGCGACCACGACGATTTCCTACACGCAGAACGGGACGACCTATACCGATGTTCCCTTGACCGTCCCGAGCGCAACGCAAGGCGGATTCGGCAACGCAACCTCGACCGACTCGGGCGATGGAGCCGGCACCGCGGGCGTCAAGGTAAACGTTTCACTCAGCGCCCAAGCCGGAAGCACGTACGGCTTCGTCCTCGATTTCAACGCGGGACAATCGATCGTCGAAACCGGCGGCGGAAACTTCATGATGAAGCCGGTGATCGTTGCAACGGCAGTCGCGCAATCGGGCTCGCTCTCGGGCACGGTGCTGAACCAGGCCGGCTCGCCGGTGGTCGGGGCCGAGGTTGAGGCGACGCAGAACGGAACGGTCGTCAACGCCGGCATCACCGATGCGAACGGTAATTTTAGCATCGATGCCTTACCCGCCGGGACATATACGCTTATCGTCGAGAACAGCTACACCACGCAAGCCGGAGCGCAAGTGACGGCGACGGGCTACGACGCCTCGGTCGGCGTCTCGTTGACGGTCTCAACCAGCGCGACGGTTACCGCAGGGCAGAGTACCGCGATTACCACCATCGTCGACTAAAGAGCGCCGCCGCGCAGGGATCTGCGGACATCGGTCGTTTTCGGCAGGCACTGCGACGGAAACGTACAAGGCGGGAACCGATGTCCGCACGTCCACTCTTCCATCGCGCGCTCTCGCCGCTCTTCTTCGCCCTCGTACCGCGCACGCGGTCGTATATGCGCGCACCGGGTGCACGCGCGTTGAAGCGCTGGTGGTATCGCTGTTTCGCAGATCCGTACACCAATTTTGTCGACACCCCGGTTCGTGTTGTCGCTTCGTTCGGCGGCGTCTTCGAAGGTCGGCTCAGCGGGGTCGTTCAGCGCAGTCTCTTTCATTTCGGTCTCTTCGAACCGAATCTCACCGCCTTGATAGTAGGACGTCTGCGCCCCGGCGACACCTTCATCGATGTCGGTGCGAACGTTGGCTATTTTACGCTGCTCGCATCGAAACTCGTTGGCCCGGAGGGGCAGGTCGTTTCCATCGAAGCCTCGCCAACGACCTATGCGGCGCTTCGGAAAAACATTGAAGCCAACGACGCAACAAACGTGCGCACCGTCAACGTTGCCGCCTTCGACTGCGAGGCTTCCGTCCCGATTTATTATCTCCCCGAGGAAGAGTTCACCAGCGGTGCAAGCCTCTTTCGCGCGATCGGTCCAAAAGAGGCGATCGTGTCGGCGAAACCTCTTGCAATCATTCTTTCGGCGAACGAGCTATTGAACGCCCGACTCATCAAAATCGACGTCGAAGGAGCCGAAGAACGTGTCGTCGCCGGGCTTCTGCAAGCCGAGCGGCATCTTCGGCCCGATGTCGAGATCGTCGTCGAGGTTCTTCCCGAACTCTTCGACGCCGTTCGCACACGTTTTGCCGAGCACGGCTTCGGCGCATCAATTCTCGATAATCCGCTCGACCCGCTCGCCGATGCCAACGCCTGCGCTCGACCTCGACCGATACCACCGGGCGTACGCCCGGCAGAGGTTGCCATGTCGCACGGGGTAATCTACCTGCTCTTCTCGCGAGGCCCGGCGCTCAGATAGCGCTGCAAGTTCTGGTGGAGACGACAGGAATCGAACCTGCGACATCCTGCTTGCAAAGCAGGCGCTCTACCAACTGAGCTACGTCCCCGTCGCGGCGCTCGTGGATTAGCCCCGGAGCGTGGAAGTTCCTCTCGGTTCCAGAGATGAAAAGGCCCAGCTCCGAAGGACTCTGGGCACCTGGCGTGAAGAGAAGGCGCCGCACCTTGGGGGCATAGCTCAGTTGGTAGAGCATCACGCTGGCAGCGTGAGGGTCAGGAGTTCGAGTCTCCTTGCCTCCACCAAGAAACGCCTGATTTCACGGGCGTTTTTCTTTTCAGCAGGCGATACAACGAAACGACTTCGTCGCGCGTGCATACCCGTGCAATCGTCGGTCGCGCGTCATCAAGCTCACGCCATAGGCAATCGCGGTCGCGGCCAGGATGCGGTCGGCGGGATCGGCGTGCATCGGATGGGGCAGCATCGCCGCCTCGGCGGCGATCGTCGGCGATATCGCCGCCGTCACCACGCCGGGGAGTGCGAAGAGTTCTCGCACGTAGGCGTCGGTCGATACCGCAAGACGCAGGCGGCCCTTCCCAATCAGCATTGCAATCTCCCAAGCCGAGATCGGCGAGAGCAAGAGGCGCCCATCGCGCGCTGCAGCATCGATGCGCTGTTGAACTGCAGGTCGCAGCATTCCGGCGGTCGCCCACACCGCAGCGTGCGTATCAAGCAAAATTGGCGTCATCGTTCTCCCACGATCCTTCGACAGGCTCGACGATCTCGCCGACTTCGATGATCCTCCCGCGCAGAGCACCGCAGAACGCTCCGCCGGGAGCGCGCGCCGGAACCAAACGCGCAACCGCTCTCCGGTGTTTGGTGATAACCACCTCCGCACCGGAACGCTCGACATCATCCATGATTTCGAGGCAGTGCGTCTTAAAAGCAGCGGCGCCGATCGAGCGCGACCCGAGCAGCAAGAGCGAGACGGGCCGAGCATCGCTCGTCGGTTTGTTTCTGGTCATAGAATACGACCAGTCTATCGAACTACAGCAAGAATGGCAAACGCGCGGCTCGTAAGCGCGGCAGGCTGCGGCCGCGCAGGGCGCGTACCCTCCTGAGGCGGAGGGTGCCGGGCGATCGCGGCGCGGATGCGTCGAGGAAAGTCCGGGCTTCAGCGGGCAGGATGCAGGCTAACGGCCTGTCGGGGTAACTCGAAGGAAAGTGCCACAGAAACATACCGCCGGCGGCGCGAGCCGCGGGTAAGGGTGAAATCGTGAGGTAAGAGCTCACGGAGGACTACGGTGACGTAGCCTCGCGGTAAACCCCATCCGAAGCAAGACCGCTCGATACCTGTCGCTTGCGGCAGGCGGGTCGCCCACCCGGCTCGAGTTACGTTGCATCGAGGCGCGCGGTGACGTGCGCCCCAGAGAGATGATCGTCGCCTGCACGACCTGCAGGTACAGAATCCGGCTTATAGGCACGCCTCCGCACGCGCAACCTTCCAGGGCCGATGCCGCGTTGGTACGAAATGAATCATTCCCTCCACGCCGTCCACCGTTAGGATCCAGACATGAGCGAGCAGACCTTCACCCCCGAAATTACCGTCGATCAGGCTTTCAAAATGCATGCCGGGGCGCGTCGCGTCTTTGCACGCTTTCACCTCGGCGGCTGCAGCAATTGTGCCATTAGCGAATCGCACACCATCGGCGCGGTCAGCGAAGATTACGGCATTCCGTTGCCGATGCTGCTCGATGCGCTCAACGCGCTCTGGGATCAGGGGTCGCTTGCGATCGGCGACAAAGTCCGCATTCCCGACGACCTGCGCGCGAAAATTCCGCAACTCGCGAACGTCCCGGAGACCGGAACGATCGTCGGGGTCGAGAGCGGCGCCTACACCGCTGAGTTTGGCGAGGTTCGCCTTCAGGGGCTCGCCGAGGATTTTATCCCCTTCGAGGCAAGCGCCGAGAAGGCGACCGCGTAGCGGCCCTTTCGCTCGCGCGAGGTTAGCTCAGCGGACGACGCGATTCGAAGCCTTCGTTCTCGCCGTGCCAGTGCGCAACGACCGGCTCGCCGAACTTCCAGCAGAGCCAAATCTGCTCGCCCTGCCGCTCGCTAGGGAAATCGATAAGGCCTAAATCGATATCCTTCACCACGCAGCCGAAGTGCTCGATGCGGTGGATGAGCCGGATGATCTCGATCTTCATCTCGCCGAAGCGCGGCGTGGGGAGCGTCGAATGTGGCCCCGCAAGCCGGTTGCGGCTGGGGCCGACGCGTAGATCGGGGTTGGTTGCAAGCAGGTTGATCGCCAACTCACGCCGCAAGCGCAAGAGCTCCTCGACCAGCGGTTCGATTTTAGCGATGAGGGCGTTTGCCTCGCGCGGAGAAAACAACGACATGCCGACTCCTGCATCACGGTATCCCGAGCTCCACCTGGTCATCGCGGCGGGCCTCTCCGGCGCGGGCGTCACGCAGTCGCTCAAGATCCTCGAGGATATCGGCTTCGCCTGCGTCGCCCAACTTCCCGCCGATCTTCTCGACGCAACCCTCGAGCATTTTCACCACCGCGGCACCGACCGGGTCGCGCTCTCATTCGCGCTTCCCGACGGCGAGGTTGCAGCGTTCGTCGCACGGATCGACGCCTTGCGCGCGCAGGTCGCTCGGCTCGACGTCCTCTTCCTGGAGGCCGGCGAGCGCGCACTCGTCGGTCGGTTCAGCGAGACGCGACGCCGCCATCGCTTGAGCCCCGGGGTCACGCTCAGCGAAGCGATCGAACGCGAGCGAACGGCGCTCGCGCCGATTCACGATCTCGCCACGACGACGATCGAGACCGATGCGATGACGCTTGCGGAACTCCGCGCCCGCGTGACGAGTGCCGTCGGCAGCGCCCTCGGCGGTCAACTCGAGGTCACCTTTCTCGCGTTCGGCTTCAAGTACGGTCTGCCACCCGAACTCGATCTGCTCTTCGACGTACGCTTTCTCGCCAATCCGAACTACGACCCCGCGTTGCGCGAGCGCCTTGGCAGCGATCCTGCAGTTGCGCACTTCATCGAAGCCGACGATACCTTGGAGCCTTTTCTCCAACGTGCCGGCGATCTCATCGGCTTTCTTCTTCCGCTCTATCGACGCGAAGGAAAATCGCGCGTTACGATCGGCATCGGCTGCACCGGCGGACGACATCGGTCGCTCTATGTGGCGCGTCGTCTCAGTGCGGCCTGCGCCGATAGTACCGACGGATATGCATGCAACGTCGCAGCGCGGGATATCGGCCGCTAATGCGCTCGCGCATCCTCACCGGCGCTCAATGGATTCTCCCGGGCTTCGGCATCAAGCGCTGGATGTTCGTCGCACTCCTCGGCCTGTTCTTCGTTCTCGATGCGGCCAATCGGATCGTCGTGGCATCCGGGGTGCATATCCGGCTCGACGAGATGCTCGACGCCTTCG
This sequence comes from Vulcanimicrobiaceae bacterium, assembly GCA_049964475.1. Taxonomy (GTDB): domain Bacteria; phylum Vulcanimicrobiota; class Vulcanimicrobiia; order Vulcanimicrobiales; family Vulcanimicrobiaceae; genus JABEUX01. The sequence goes on along the minus strand of JBMFXH010000034.1, from coordinate 247 downwards.
TCGTCGATCTTATGCCGCCGTCGTTCTTGACGACGGCATTCATTACTATCGGCATCACGTTGATGGCGCTCGGACTCTACTTCAGCGTGCGCGCCGTCGCACGCTCGGCCCGCGAACCGCGAACCGATCCGTTAGGGCGACTCCGTCGCTTTAAGCTCGCCCAGGGCTATAAGATCGTCGCCATCGGCGGTGGCACCGGGCTATCGACGCTGCTGCGCGGGTTAAAGGTGCACACCAGCAATCTCAC
>JBMFXH010000033.1:0-14523 GCA_049964475.1 Vulcanimicrobiaceae bacterium | reverse complement strand
GGCATCGACGATCGGATACCCGGTACGCCCTTCGCACCACGCCGCGAATGCCGCTCGGTCGTCGTGCCATGGAATCGCCGCCGTCGCCGCCACGAACGGCGCGTTTGCAACGTGCGGGAAGTTACGAAGAATCTGTTGGTAGAAATCGCGCCAAATCAGCTCCGATATCCACGCCTCCAAGCTCGCACGCCGTTGCGAACTCGCACCCTGCATCGCCGCAGACGCCCGCGCGACGCAGGTGCGGATGCCGATCGTTCCGGCACGCAGATCCGGCGAGAGGCGCGAAGTTCCCGCGATTGCGGGTAGATCGCGCTGCACCGTATAAGCATCGCTTCCCCCGCCTTCGGCGAGAAAACGGTCGAGGCGTGCGCGCGCACTCGCCTCGCTACAGGTCGAATAGGCTGCCGACGACGCGAATCCATACGCTTCGGGTTCGGGAAGCGCACGCGTCGTACCGATCTCGGCGCGCGCGAGCAATCGCTGCGCGCTCGCGCGGTTCGATTGCACCGGCATGCGCGGTGCCAATGCGTGCTGGTCGAGCCAACGCCGTTTGTACGGCGTGAAGACCTTGTAGGGCGCGCCGCTCTCGGTGCGCACCTCCTCGGCGCCGAAATAGACGTGATCGAGCGAAGCGTGCACTGCAAACCCCGCATCCGCGAGCGCCGCGCGCACGCGTGCGTCGCGTTCGATTGCCTCGGGCTCGTAATCTTCGTTGTAATAGATTGCATCGGCACCGATCCGCCGTGCAAATGCCGCGAGCTGCTCCGCAAAGTCGCCTTCGAGCAGCGCGAGGTCGCTACCGCGCTCGCGCAATTCGGCGCGTAAAGCCGCGAGAGCGGTGAAAAATGCCTGCACGAGCGGCGCGCCCATGCGCTCGCTCCGCAGGAGCACCGGATCGAGTACGAACGCGAGCGCCACCTCATCGCTCGCGCGTGCCGCTTCGGCGAGCGCGACGTTGTCGCGCAAACGCAGATCGCGGCGCAACCAGAGGATGCTGCGCCGAGGAGTGCGCCCGGCGGGGCGGAAGGCTCGCGACATGAACGCCACCTTTGCCGCGAACGAGCTCCGAATCCCGCTGAAACATCCCTTCAAAATCACCCGCGGAGAATCGACCTTCTCGCGCTCGGCATTGCTGCGGATGTCGTGCGACGGGATCGAGGCGCTCGGCGAGAGCGCGCCGATCGCTCGGTACGGCGAATCGGTGGAATCGATTCTCGCGTTTTTCGCTGCGTATCGGGCGGAAGCCGCGTCGCCCTATCGGTTGGAAGCGCTCTTGCCCCCGACGATACCGCCGGCGGCGCGCTGTGCGCTCGATATCGCGCTGCATGATTGGATCGGCAAGGCGACCGGCCTGCCGCTCTACGAGTTCTTCGGCCTCGACCCCCGCGCGACGCCGACGACCTCGTTTACGATCGGCATCGCCGATCCGGAGAGCACGCTGCGGAAAGTCGAAGAAGTCCGCGAACACCCGATTCTGAAGATCAAACTTGGGCTTGGGGCGTTGCACGAACAGGTCGCAACGATCGAAGCGATCCGCTCGCGTTACACCGGAACGATACGGATCGACGCCAACGAAGGCTGGGATGTCGACGAAGCGATCCTCATGCTCGCCGAACTCGCGCGTTTCGATATCGAGTTCTGCGAGCAACCGATTCCCGCAGGCAACCCGGCCGGGTTACGCGCGATCTCCGCGCGCAGCGCGATTCCCATCGTCACCGATGAAGATTCGCGCGATGCCGCCGACCTTCCACGCCTCGCGGGTTGCGTCGCCGGAGTTAACATTAAACTCGTCAAATGCGGTGGGCTGCGCGGCGCGCTCGCGATGATTCATACCGCGCGAGCGCTGGGCTTCAAAGTGATGCTCGGCTGCATGGTGGAGAGCGCGATTCTCGCCACCGCCGCCGCGCAGATCAGTCCGTTGGTCGATTGGGCGGATATCGACGGCCCGTTCCTCACGCGCGACGACCCGTTCGTCGGGCTCACCTACGATCGCGGAAAGCTCGTGCTCCCCGGCGGGCCCGGGCTCGGCGTCCGCGAAACCCTTACCCCGTGATCCGTCGCTACGTCGTTCTCGCCCCGAATGCGTTCGTCCAGAGCGCGAAAACCGCGCACGGAGTCATCGCCTACGGCAGCGACCCCGTCGTCGCGGTTATCGATCCGAGTTGCGCCGGTCGACGCGTCGGCGATCTCGTACCGCATCTCGCGCGCTGCGATGCGCCGGTCGTCGCATCGTTGCCCGAAGCGCTGGCATTCGCACCGAGCGCGTTGCTCGTCGGCACCGCCCCGATCGGCGGTGCGCTCGGCGATCTCCGCGCCGGCGTTTTGGAAGCGATCGAAGCCGGGCTCGATATCGTCAGCGGTCTGCACAGCATGCTCGCCGAGGATCAAGAGATTGCGAGCGCAGCGAGAAAACGCGGTGTCCGTCTCTACGATCTGCGCGCCGTGCCCGCAACGCCGGTCTTCTCCGGTGCGGCGTATGCAGTTACCGTGCCGATTCTGCTGACCGTCGGCAACGATTGCAACGTCGGTAAAATGACCGTCTCGCTCGAACTCTGCGCCGCGGCGCGACGCGCGCAACGACGATGGAACTTCGTGCCGACCGGGCAGACGGGGATCGCGATTGCGGGCTGGGGGATCGCCGTCGATCGGACGATCGCCGATTTTGCAGCGGGCGCATGCGAGCGCCTCGTGCTCGAAGCGGCGGAGCAGCAACCCGATGCCATCGTCGTCGAGGGGCAGGGCGCGATCAACCATCCGGCATACGCGCCGGTAACGCTCGCGCTGCTCTACGGTTGCGCACCCGATGCGCTCGTACTCGTCTGTATGCCGCACCGAACCAAGATCAATGCGTACGCCACGCCGACGCTGCCGTATCGCGAACTGATCCGCCTGCACGAAGCATTGCTCGCTGCGGTAAAGCCGGCGAACGTCATCGGTATCGCACTCAACACGCGCGGGCTCGACGAAGGCGCGGCGCGAGCGGAGATCGCACGCGCGCGCGCCGAGACGCAACTGCCCGCCGACGATCTGGTGCGTTTCGGTGCCGATGCGTTCTACGCCGCGATCGCCGGCTCGCTCCGAAAGGGTGAAGTGCGCACCGCATGAAACGCATCGTCGCAGCGCTCTTCATCGCCGCGCTCGCCTTCGGCTTCGCCGGATGCGCTGCAAACGTGCCGCCACCCAACACGCTTCGGCTCGGCGAGCCCGACGAACCCGACAATCTCAATCCGCTCTTCGGCCAAGCGGCGGCGAGCGATCTCGCCGACGGCATGCTCTATAGCTACCTCTTGCGCTACGATGCGCGCGGCAACTACATTCCCGATCTCGCAACGCAGGTACCGACGCTGCGGAACGGCGGCATCAGCAGCAACGGGAAAGTTATCACGATCCATCTCCGCCGCGGCGTACGCTGGGCCGACGGTGCCCCGCTCGACGCGCGCGATTGGATGTTCACCTATCACGCCGTCTTCAATCCGCGCAATAACGTGAAAACGCGCTACGGATGGGACGACATCGCGTCGGCGAGCGCGCCGACGCGCCACACCATCGTGATCCACCTCAAACATCCGATGGCCGCATTTCTCGGCGTGCTCGCGATCGGCGGTTCGGGCTACCCGCCGCTCCCGGCACACCTCCTCGCAAAACTGCCGAGCCTCAACCGCGCCTCGTTCAACAACGCGCCGCTTTCGAGCGGGCCGTACATCCTCGAAGATTGGCATCACGGCGCATCGCTCACCTTTGCGGCGAATCCACGTTATTTTCGCGGCAAGCCGAAACTCGCGCACGTACGCTGGGTGGTCATCCCGAACGCGAACTCGATGCTCGACGCACTGCGAACCCATGAGATCGATGTCGACCCCTCCGTCGGCGAGACACAGATCCCCGACCTCGCGTCGATCCATGGGATTCGCGTCGTGCACACGCTGCTTGCGAATTGGCGCCACCTCGGTTTCAATTGCAGCCGACCGATTCTGCGCGACGTGCGCGTGCGGCTCGCGATCGCCGAAGGGATCGATTGGAAGCGCCTGCGCGACACGATCTATCACGGCGTCGATCTCCCTGCGGTCTCCGATATCTTCCCCGAATCGTGGGCCGCACCGAAGATCGCTCCCTATCCGTACGATCCGGCGCACGCCGCGGCGTTGCTACGAGCCGCTGGATGGCGGCGATCCTCCGACGGCATCCGCACGCGCGACGGAAAGCGGCTGGCCCTCACGATAATCAGCGGGAGCAACCGTCAGTCGAACGAACGCGCCGAGGTCGTCATGCAGGCGACGCTGCGGAGGCTCGGCATCGATCTGCGGATTCGCAATTATCCGCCGAGTTTTCTCTTCGCGCAGGACGGACCGATCTATAGCGGCCGCTACGATATGGAGTGGAGCATCGATACCAACGGCCCCGACCCCGACAATAGCGGCTCGTGGAACAGCGCGTTCATTCCACCCAACGGCGCGAATACCAATTGGTTGCGCGATCCCATCGTCGATGCCACTTCATCGGCGGCTGCATCGACGTTCGATCGAGCGTTGCGCAAACGACTCTATCAACGCGAGGAAGAGCGCATCCACGAACTCGTGCCGATGGTCTTCGTCTATTGGGAGCGTTCGACCACCGCAATCGACGATCGCGTGCGCGGCTATATTCCAGCCGCGTTTATCGGCGATTCTTGGAACGCGTGGCAATGGGAGGTCGTGCCGTCGGCTTCGCACTCGTAACGCAGGCCGCGCCCGTGACGACCCTGCGCTGCGAGCCGGCGCGCGAGGCGTTGCTCTCATGGAACAGCTTTGCCGAGAGCGGCGAGATCGCGTTTTCGCTGCGTAGCGGCACGGCGAGCATCAGCCCGTGGCTTCCGTTCGCACGATGGTCGCCCCAATCGCGCCGGTCGTTTCCTTGTAACTTGCTCGGCGTCAGCGTGCTGACCGACATCATCCGCAGCGAGGTTCCGTTCGATGCCGTCGTCGTGCGCGCCGATTCCGAGGGCCTGCAGAGCCTCGCGCTTGCGACGCCGAGCGAACCCTCGCCCTCGCTGCCGTATGCGGGCGGCGCGCGCATTCACGATGTGCCGCTCCAGTCGCAGTACGTCGTCAACGGCGAGAACGGTTGGTGCAGCCCCGCTTCGCTCGCGATGCTTTTACGTTTCCACGGCATCGACGCGCGCATCGAGGATGTCGCAGCGGGAGTCTTCGATGAAATCTATGGCGGTTACGGAAACTGGGCGTTCAACATCGCCTATGCCGGCGCGCAGAGCCTTCGCGCCGCGCTCGCCTACGTCGGCTCCCTCGATATCGCCGAACGTTTCTTAGAGCGCAATCTTCCGCTCGCACTCTCGTACGCGTGGGAAGAGGGCGAGTTGCCCGGTGCGCCGCTCCCTCGCTCCACCGGACACCTCGCGGTACTCTGCGGCTTTACCTCGAATGGCGACTGCGTGATGAACGATCCCGCAGCAACGCGCATTCGCACGATCTACCCACGCCGCGCGCTCGAGCGCTGCTGGCAACGCCATGGCGGCGTCGCCTACGTTCTCGCGCCGGTCGGCATCGCGTTTGCCGATATTCTCGCGTGAGCGCAGCAGCGCAACCCCCCGATCGTCTCGTCGAGATCGCGGAGCTTCCCGACGTGCCGCTGCATATCGTCCTCGTCGAGCCGGAGATCCCGCCGAATACCGGAAACGTCGCACGGCTCTGCGCCGCGACGGGCGCCGCGCTGCACCTCGTCGAGCCGCTCGGCTTTGCCATCGACGATCGCTCGCTCAAACGCGCCGGACTCGATTACTGGGAACGCTTGCACGTCGTCGTGCATCGCGATCTCGATGCGTTTCTCGCAACGCCGATCGCACGGAGCATGTGGCTGCTCTCAACGCGCGCCCGCATGCGTTACGATAGCGCTCCGTTCGCGTACGGCGACGCTTTAGTCTTCGGCCGCGAAACCAAGGGGCTGCCGCAAGCGCTCCTCGACCGCTTCCCGGAACGAACGCTGCGGATTCCCATGCGCGAAGAATCGGTACGTAGCATCAACCTCTCCACCGCGGTCGGCATCGTCACGTTCGCCGCGCTACAACGACTCGATTTCCCGAATTTACGCTGACGACGTTACGCGCTCTGTAAACGCTTGCGCGGCAAGAAGATCGTTCCGGCAAGCGCGAGGAACGCGAAGATCGCCACGCTCTCGAAGATCGGGACGCTGCCGAAGCGGTCGCCGATCGCACCGAAGAGCGGCTGCGCGAGCCCGCCGATCGTGACGGCGAGCCCGAGCGTCACCCCCGATGCCACGCCGATGCGATTGGGGAGATACTCTTGCCCGAGCACGACGATCACGCCCGCCGAGAGGCCGATCGAAAGGCCGAAGAACGAAGCGGCGAGCACGACGTAGCTCATGGAGGGCGCGAAGCTTCCGACCCACGCGAGTGCGGCCGCGCCGACGAGCGTTCCGATCATCGAGATCGCGATAATCCGCCGACGTCCGAAGCGATCGGCGAGGCGACCGCCCCACATCGTTCCCAACGATCCGACCAAGAGCATCGCTGCTAAAACGATGCTTCCTCCGGTTTTGCTTGCATGCGCGACCGAGATCGCGAAGACCGGCAGAAACGTCACGCCGGCAAAAAAGGTCGTCGAACGCAGGATGACCACTGCAACGAGCGTGCCGAACGCGCGCCAATCGTCGGGCATACTCGGGCCTGCTTTGACGGCGCGATTCGCTCGCGCGCGCGTCGCGTGAAAATGTTGTTGCGAGAAGAGGAGGATCGTTGCTAGTACGACGCCGGGAATGGCGAGAAACGCCGTGCCTTCCAGCCCGAAATGCAGGATCAAGGGGGTGGTGAGGATCGGGCCCACGGCGAAACCGAGATAACCACCGAGCGTGAAGATACTCACACCGGTCGCGCGCTTCGCCCCGGCAAAGAAATTTGCAAAACGCGAGCTCTCGGGATGAAATGCCGCGGTACCGATCCCCGCGATCAATGCCGCCAGCCACATCATCGGCAGCGAATGCATGAGCCCGATCGCAGCGGTTCCGGTACAGGCAAGCACGAGCGCAGCGGGAATGATCCACGGCATCGAACGCCGATCGGACCAGTGGCCGAAGAAAGGTTGAACGACTGACGATGAGAGATTCATCGCGAGCACGAGCGTTGCGGCCGTTGCGAGATTGAGGCCGCGATGGCTAATCAACCACGGAATCATCGCGGGGATCGCCGATTGATTCGCATCGTTGACGATATGGGCGATCGAAAGCAGGGAGATCCCCCGCCGGTCGATACCCGTCTCGGCGATAGGAAAGGGAAGCGCTTCGCTGCTCACGCCCATAAGACCGGAGAGCCCGGGTATCGGGTTTCAGCGACGTTGGTCGCACTGCAGCGGCGGGTCGTCGCCTGCGAACGCTGCCCGGAATTACGCGCGTACTGCGCGCAGGTCGCGAAGGAGAAACGTCGCGCCTATGTCGCCGATGAGTACTGGGGGAAACCGGTGCCCGGCTTCGGCGATCCGAACGCGCGCATCGTGCTCGTCGGGCTCGCGCCGGCGGCGCACGGCGGCAATCGTACCGGCCGTGCATTCACCGGCGATCCGTCCGGTGATTTTCTCTATCCCGCACTCTATCGCGCCGGCCTCTCCTCGCAGGCGGAGTCGACGTGGCGCGACGACGGCTTGCGCGCGATCGATTGTTGGATCACCGCCGCCGCCCACTGCGCACCGCCGGATAATAAACCGACACCGCAAGAACTTCGCAACTGCTCCGGCTATCTCGTGGAAGAGTTTCGCTTGCTGCGTCGCCTGCGCGTTGCCCTCGCTCTCGGCGCGATCGGTTTTCGCGCCGCCGTCGACGCGCTACGGGCAAACGATTTTCTTTTCGAACGCCCCCCGAAATTCGGCCATGCTGCCGAATATCTCGCGCGCAAGAACGGCCGCACGATCTTGTTGCTCGGGAGCTATCATCCCAGCCAACGCAACGTCAACACCGGGTTGATGACGCGCGCGATGATGGATGCGGTGCTGGCCCGCGCAACGGCCTTCGCCCGCACCGAGGAGTAACGCGATGTATCTTCCGCCGACCTTTGCAATCGACGACAAGCTCGAGATCGATCGCCTGATGCGCTGCAATCCCTTCGGGCTGCTCGTAACCGGCGGGGCCGACGGCTTCCCGTTTGCGACGCACGTGCCGATGCTCGCGCAACGCAACGAGCACGGCCTCACGCTCGTCGGTCACATCGCTCGCGCCAACCCGCAATCGGCGGCGATTCTCGCCGAAGCACCCGCACTCGCGGTCTTTACCGGCGCACATGCCTACATCTCGCCGTCGTGGTACGATCCCCCGTATCCACAGGTGCCGACCTGGAACTACAGCGCCGTCCACCTGCGCGGACATCTTCGCGCAGCGGCGGATCCGCAGGCGATTCTCGCCGCACTCACCGCACACTTCGAAGCAGCATTCCCTTTCCCGTGGGAGTTTGCGCGACTCGATCGTGCGTTTGTGGAACGGCAAATGCGCGGGATCACCGCCTTCGAGCTGAACGTCGAACGCGTCGACGGCAAAGCCAAGTTGAGCCAGAACAGAACGAGCCGCGATGCCGCGGGTGCGATCGCCGGTTTAATGGGAAGCGAAACACCGCTCGATCGTGCCTGTGCCGCCGAGATGCAGCGCGCCTACGAGCGGCGCGAGAGCGCTAGCTCGGTTGCGGCGAAGGCGTCACGAGCCGTCCGCACGGATCGGTGAGTTCGACGAGTCCATCTTTCCACGGACGTTGCTCGATGCGCGTATCGGGGTGCGGCATGCCGAGTTGCGCTTCGATTTCGGCGACGGTACGCTTGCGCGCCGCGTCACTGCGCGATGCGACCACGGTCAGCGATGCGAGCGAACGGTCGACGTTCGCCACCAACACCACTTCACTTCCGTCGTAGCGCAGTTCGCGCGTCTCACACGATTGCAACGGCGCGATCGTCGCGAGCGGCGCCGGCGAAAGGACGCTCTGCGCTGCGGCGGGCTCTCGCTGCCTCGCGCAGCCGACGAGCGTTCCGACGAGCGCGATCAGTGCTATTGGAAGGTGAGTGTACGGCCGCATGAATCGACCGCTTTGTCGGGGATAAGCAAACCTCCGCCCCCGGGCGCAGGCTTGAAGGCGATAATATGCAGTGGCGGCGCGTCGACCGCCTCGGGGCCAAACTGACGTTCGATAAATTTTTTGCGATCGTTGACGAGTTCGGGATTCTTATCGCTGCTGACGAGGACGTACTGCTGTACCGCGCCGTTCTTCGCGAAGAGAATGCGGAAGACGACATCGCCGGGCAGATGTACGACGCGGGTACCGCAGGAGGGGCCGGAGGCAGCGACCGCGGGCCGCGTCAGGACGCCGTGAAGCAGGGCAACCGCCGCTACGAGGACGAGCCCGAGAATCGCGCTGCGAACGATTGAAGCGCTCACCTTCCCAGTTATCGGGCGCTCTCGGGGGCAGGCGCCACGCTGCGAAGGTAAAGATCGCGCAAAAGCCGCTCCGGAACCGGCGAGGGCGCGTCCATCATCACGTCGCGACCGACCTGGTTCTTCGGGAAGGCGATCACCTGGCGCAGATTCTCCTCGCCGCAGGCAAGCATGACGATGCGATCGATACCGAGCGCCATCCCGCCGTGCGGCGGCGCGCCGAACCGTAACGCGCGGACGAAGAAGCCGAAGCGCTCCTCGATCTCTTCCTCGCTCATGCCGAGCATCGTAAAGATGCGTCTCTGCAAGGCCTCGTCGTGAATGCGGATCGACCCGGAACCGAGTTCGAAGCCGTTGAGCACCATATCGTAGTGTTGCGCGCGCATCGCGAGCGGGTCGCTATCGATAAGATCCCATTGCCCCGGCATCGGTGCGCTAAACGGATGATGCGCCGGAACCGGTTTTCCGCTCTCTTCATCCATTTCGAGATACGGGAACTCCGTCACCCAACAGAACGCAAATTTCGCCGGATCGCGCAGGCCGCAGCGCTGCCCGACCTCGAGCCGCATTTTTCCCGCAATCGAAAATACCGTCTCACGCGCGTCGGCGAACAGGAGGACGGCATCGCCGCTCTCGCTCCCGGTATCGGCGCGAAGTCCTTCGAGCGTCGCTTCGTCGAGGAATCGCTGCGCCGACGATTTCACGCCGTCGGCGCCGTAGGCGATCCAGACCATGCCCTTCGCGCCGAAGAGCTTCGCGCTCTCCGTGAGCGCATCGAAGTCGCGACGAGAGAGCGAGGCGCCGCCGGGATAGCGTAGCGCGAGGACCGCACCGCCGGCGTCGAGCGCGCCGCGAAAGACGACGAATTCGCTCGCCGCAAAGCGGGCCCCGACATCGACGAGTTCGAGCCCGAAACGCATATCGGGCTTGTCGCTGCCGAAGCGCCGTAGGGCCTCGGCGTGCGTGAGCCGTGGGAATGCGGGTAGCTCGATATCGAGGACGCTGCGCCACGCAGATGCGACCGCGCCCTCCATCATCTGCATGACTTCTTCTTGCGTGACGAAGGAGAGTTCGACGTCGAGTTGCGTGAACTCCGGTTGTCGGTCCGCGCGAAGATCTTCATCGCGCATGCAGCGTGCGATCTGCATGTATCGCCCGATTCCGGAGATCATGCAGATCTGTTTGAGGAGTTGCGGCGATTGCGGTAGCGCGTAGAAGGTGCCGGGGTGCATGCGGCTTGGGACGAGGTAATCGCGCGCGCCTTCGGGCGTACTTTTAATAAACATCGGCGTTTCGATCTCGATAAAATCGCGCTCGTCGAAGTAATCGCGGAAGGCTTTGACGATACGGTGGCGCACGCGAAGGTTGCGTTGCATGCGTGGGCGACGCAGATCGAGATATCGATACTCCAGCCGCAGGCTCTCGTCGACGTCATCATCGGCATTCACCTGAAATGGCGGCACTTCCGAACGATTGAGTACGTCGAGCTGCTCGATACCGACTTCGACCGCTCCGGTGGCAAGCTTGGCGTTCTCGGTGCCGTCCGGGCGCGCGCGCACCGCGCCGACGACCCGCACGACGTCCTCGCTGCGAAGTTTCTCCGCGGCGGCAAAACTCGGATGGTCGGGATCGAACACAACCTGCGTAATGCCGTCGCGATCGCGAAGATCGATGAAGATCAACCCTCCGTGGTCGCGGCGGCGATTGATCCAGCCGAAGAGTTCGGCGGTGCGCCCGATTGCATCGGCTCGCAGGGCTCCGCAAGAAAATCGTTCCGGCGTCGCGGTCATGGGCGCTCCTCTGGTTGGGCAAGGGCATCTTTTATGCCCGAGATGTAATGAAATTGTTGCACGATATCGCGCGCGAGTTTCGAACGATCCGCGCGTTCGTCGAGCGCTTGCAGCAGCTTCGGCATACGACCGAGCAGTGAGTGTAACCCGAGCGAGATCGGCGTCATCCCTAATTGCAAGCGCACGGCGAGATCGGGATGTTTTCGATAAAAGCGAACCGTCGAGCGGCCGGCGAGCATCATCTTACCCTTTTGATCTTCGTGGGGAACGTCCTGACAGTGATAGCTGACCGCGCGCGGCTCGTAGCAGATCCGCACCCCGGATCGTTCGAGACGATATCCGAGTTCGAGATCCTCGTGACCGTAGCCCGTGAACGACTCGTCGAACCCTCCGACTGCGCGCACATCATCGGCGCGCACCGAAGCGTTCCCGGTAAGAAAATAGAGCCACGATAAGCGCTTGCGACCGGGCGGATGGAGATGCCCGCGCAGCTCCGCTCGATCGCGCTTGAGCGCGTAATCGTCGAGATCGCGCACCTGCACTTCCCAACCGACCACCGCGATCCGTCGTTCGCGCGCATGCCGCTCGAGGTGGACGGCGATGAGGTCGGGAGAAGCGAGAATATCGGCGTCGTTAAACAGCACGACCGTTCCGGTTGCCGCGGCGATTCCGGCATTGCGTGCTTGTGCGCGGCCGCTATATCCCCCGGGGAGATGACGGACGTTCGGTGCGGAGCGCGCGACGTCGGCGAGGTATTCGGCGGTGCCGTCGGTCGATTGCGAATCGCAGATCAGCAGTTCGTAGCGCGATGCATCGACCGTCTGCGCCAATAGCGTCGGCACGACATGGCGCAACGTGTCGAGGCGATTGTAGGTGGGAATAACGACGGAACAATCAAGCATTTAATAAATCCACGACACCGTCAACGACCTCATCGCGAAAATGCGCGAGGGAGCCTTCGTCGTCGCTCGGGGGTTTTCGCAAGCTACGGCTAGGAACCCGATAGGGGGCCCATTCTTGTGACGCCAATCGGAAATAGCGGTTTTCGAAAGCGACGAGCGTGGGCCTGCGCATCGCGCTTGCGACATGAGTCGCACCGGTATCGACAGTGACGACGCAAGCCGCCCGGTCGAAGACCGCCGCCCAATGGAAGAACGGCAAATCGCGGAGCACCGCCGCCGCGCCGACCTCGGCGAAGGCCTCGACGGCATCGCCGATCTCGGCGTTCGCCGTTATCGCCAGCGGGCGCCCGAGCCCGGCTAATCGACGCGCGAGCGCGAGCGTCGATTCAAGCGTGCTACCGCTATGGAACCAGCGCGGGGCAAGGTGGAGAACGATCGGACGAGCGGGGAGCGCGGCGACCGCAGCGCGGTCCTCATCGCGAAGGTCGAGACGCAGGTCGACAACGCGCTCGTGCGCTCCCCCGAGCGCGACGAGGTCGAGCAGCTGGTCGACTTCGTGGCGCACCACGCGCGCCGGATCGCGCTCGCAGAGATCGGGGTCGGCTTCGGAGATCGCCATACGATTGACGAACAGACGAGCGGTAAGGCGCGCGAGGTAGCGGCGCGCGTAAGTGTAGCCGACGCGAACGCTCGCGTGCGTCGCACCGACGACGCGCAGATCCTCGGAGCGCGGCGCCAGCGCGATAGCGAGATCGACGTTGCGGAATTGCGCGCCGAAGCGTTCCGGCCGAATCGCTCGCGGCAGCGAGACCAGCTCGTCGATATCGGTATTGCGCTCGACGACGACGCGATTGTAGGCGCTGGTAACCATCGTGATGTGCGCGCTTGGAAACGATCGTCGGACCGTTGCAATCGCGGGCGTCGAGAGCAAGAGATCGCCGATACGATCGGTGCGCGAAAGAACGATCCTCACGCGACGTTGCGTTTTTGAATCGTGCGTTCGAGTTCTTCGAAGTACGCGCTCGCGAGCATGCGCCGTACGGTTCGCAACTCCGCCGCATCGAGCGGACGATCCCCCGCAATCGAAGCGACGCGACGGCGCAAACGCTTCGGCACGCCGAATGCGCGCAATAGGGCGTGGAAGGTACGCTGAACGGGGTTCTCGCCGGTCGCGAGATAGGTGCGCCAGTGCGGGTGCAGAGCCGAAAGGGTGACCGCCGTGCGCGCTTGCGCGCGTGTCTGTCGCTCCATCTTTTCGATCTCGCCGCTACGCGGCTGGGGCTTGTAGTGATAGGCGAGCGCGCGTGGGTTGAAGACGGCCCGCACGCCGGCAAAGCGCAAGCGCAACCCGACGTCGATATCCTCCCAGCCGTATTCGGCGAACGACTCGTTAAAGCCGCCGATCGCGCGAATCGTCGCGGTCGGCACCGAGACGTTGGTCGTCCAAAAGAAGTTGCCGCTGTAGTTTTTCCAACTCCAGATCGGCGGCGGAAGATCGTCGAAGGACTCGACGTTGATGGCGCCACCGCGCACGATCGCCTTGGGCGCGCGCTCGTGCGAGCGAAGGTGTTCTTCGACGAAATTCGGCAACGGTAAAACGTCATCGTCGATAAAGATGATCCGCTCGCCCATCGCACGCTCGATTCCGACATTCCTTCCGCGAGCGAGCCCGGCATTTTTTTGATCGATAACAGTAAAGGCGCAGGTCGCCCGGGAACGCGCCCGTTCGATGACGGCGGCCGTGTCGTCCGTGGAGCCGTCGTTGACGAGAACGACTTCGTAGGATTCCTCGGGCACGGTCTGCTCGAAGCATGCATCGAGGACGCGCTCGAGGAGCGCGGCACGATTGTAGGTACAGAGCTGAATGGTCGCGCGCATCGTCTCGCGCACTTCGACATCGATGGCCGCCTCCGCTCTTAGCCGGACTCTATTGCGGCGAGCAGCCCTCCGAGCGCAGCGAGAATTCTCGGCGTATCGAGGGCTGCGATGCAGGCGTAATCGGAGCAGGTCTCCTTTCGGTCACCCGGATGACACGGAAAGGCGGAGCGCACGATCGCCCGCCGATCGCAGAGCGGCGCCCACCGTTCGGGAAAATCGCTCTGGAAGGGAAATATCCCGACCGTGCGCGCCCCCGCTGCGGCGGCGACATGCATCGACCCGGTCGTGATGCCGACGAACGCGCGTGCGTCGCGCGCGAGCGCCGCGAAGGCACCGATCGAGGCACGACCGGCGATGGAGTGCACCTCCGGGTCATCGCTCTCGGCGACGATCCGCGCGACGATCTCCCGATCGGCATCGGCACCGCCGAGCAACACGGGACTGCCGAAACGTTCGCGAAGCGCGCGGGCGGTGCGCGCCCAACCGCTCGTCGGCCAGAGCCCGCGCTGCGTCGCGACGGCATTGGTGGAATGCAGAACGAG
>JBMFXH010000032.1:0-14679 GCA_049964475.1 Vulcanimicrobiaceae bacterium | reverse complement strand
GTCAAAGCTCCCATTAACGAAGCCCGGTGCAACGAGGGGGCCGCCCGCGAGAGCTGCATTTGCAGTGACCGTTATACTAGCATTCTGTTCAGGCTGGAAGCCAGCATGCGACCCGTCGAGCAACGGCTGACCGTTGAAATTGACGCTCTGCGAGATGCTGTTGACCTCGAGCAGCAACTGACTCACTTCAGCCTGAAGGTTCGCACGATCCTGGCTGCTGTTGAGATCCGATGATGCCTCCACCGCCAAGCTGCGAATGCGCTGCAGGATGTCGGTCGTCGTCGAAAGCGCACCGAGCGCGACTTGCGCTGCGTTGTTCGCGTTCTGGACGTTCTGAACGGCGGTGTTGAAGCCATCGACCTGCGTTTGCAGGTTGGTTGCGATGGCGAGACCGGACGGATCGTCCGCCGCGGAGTTGATGCGCAAACCAGAAGAGAGCTGAGTAACAATGTTCTTCAGCGCGCTCTGATTATTATTGAGGTTGAACTGAACGCTATTGGCCAACAGGTTGTTGGCGATGCTCAGACCTTGAGCCATTTGGGTTCCTCCTTGATTTTTGCGCGCGGAGCGCACAGGTAGAGACTAGTCATCTGCGAGGAAGCGTCCTGCTCCCTCCCCTGGTGTATCGGAAGGCGGGAGCCCCGACTTTAGGGGTAGCTGGAGCTTTTTAACGTTTTTTTGCCGGAATATGGGGCCGGAGCGCCGCTACCCCGGTCCTGCCGGCGGTAGGTTGCTCCCCGGCCGGCGCCGATTCGGCGGCCGCACGCTGGTTGCTCCGCTGGATCTCCTCGTAGACCTCCGACCGGTGGACCGGAATATCCCGTGGAGCGTCGATGCCGATCTTCACCTGGTCGTGGTCCAGGGAGACCACCACCAAACGGATATCATCGCCGATCATGATCGACTGATTCGCTTTCCGGCTAAGAACGAGCATCGGGCTGCCCTCCGTGGCTGCTGCAAGCCGCAGATGGGCTCGCTTTCCCGATTAAATTTCGCGAAGAGGGAAGCCCCCCCCTGCGCTAGCCGCCCTGAAGGGCGCCCGACTCGTCGGCGTTCGCCTTCCGCGGCATCGGCACGCGAACGGGGTAGGAGCTTCCGTCGAGCGGCACTTGGCGCCCGCGGCGATTCTTGAGATTGAGCAGGATCGGCGCGAAGAGATTCATCGAGATCTCCTCGGCGTTCGGCGAAACGATCACCACGCAGAGCGTCGCAAAATCGGTCGGATCGGCGATGCCGAGCGACGCGATCGCATAGGCCGGAATGCGCGGCGCATAGTCGTCGAAGACGGCATAGGGGTCCGCGGTGGGAATCGCGACGTTCGTATCGTCGAGGCTCTGAAGCCAGACGAAATTCGGCTGCGTATCAAGCGTGAGCGCCAGCCAACGATGGAGCTTCGGGAAACCAGGCAGCCCCCAGGTGAATTCGAAGACGTCGGTCGGCGAAAACGCGAGCGTTCCGAAACGCGGGAAATCGATCGTCGTGCTCTCCGGCATACTCTGCACCGAGGCATCATTCATCGTCAACACCGTAAAGCCTCTCTATAGCCCCTTATGAAATGTAATCGAAGAGGCTCTTCTGCTCTATTTGAGCGGTCGTGCTAAATGCCGCCTGCAGTGCGGTCTGCGTGAGAGAGAACTGCGACGTCACTTTAGCAATATCGGTATCCTCGATATTCGATTGTACCTGAGTATCGTTAAGAACTTGTGCATTGACCGAGGTGCCGGCGGCCTGAATCGATTGGATGTTCGCCCCGAGGAATGCGCGCGCGTTCGAGACTCCCTGAATCACCCGGTCGATATCACCGAGTTGCGTGCTGAGCTGTTGCACGGTATTCGCCTGCGTCTGCAGGTTAAAGACCGAGGTGAAATTCGCCGCGGTCGTCGTTCCCGCGCTGGGGACGTTGTTGACCTGGAATGCGCCGGCAACATCGCTAAGCACTAAACGCTCTGCGCCTTGTTGCGGAATCGTCCCCGGAATAAACTGCGCGGTCACCCCGGTTCCCGATGCATCGATCGCCGCAACGACCGCACCGATCGTCGCCGTCGATGCGAAGGTCAGCGTGACGCCCGAGGGCACCGAGGCGTTGGAGATATTGATGGAGATTTGTCCGCTGCCGTCGGGCGCGATCGAGGTAAGGAAGCCCGCCGCATTAAGCTGCGTGCCGAGCGTGATGTAATAACCGCCCTGGTTAACCGCTACGCTGCTCTCATCGACGACCGTCGAACTCGTCAGTGCAAGTTGCAGGTTCTTCATCACCTGAAAGACATCGGGCGAACCATCGGGGGAGTTATAGTTAAACGCCTGCTGGAACGTCACCGACGAGTCGACGATCTGACCGTTGGGAAGGCGTTGGGTCTGCGCCTGAAGATTGCCGCTAAACGTGATGCCGTTGGGAGCCGTTCCGACCGCCTGCACCGGCGTTCCCGCCGGGTTCGCCGTCCCCGCAAAGACGTACTGACCGGCAAATTGGGTATTCGCCAGCCCAACGCTCTCTTGGAAGAGTTGATTGACCTGCGTGGCGATCGCTTGGCGCTGCGAAGCGGTCACGGTATCGCTTGCACCTTGGATTGCCAGCGAACGAACCTGCTGTAAAACGCTCGTCAACGAGCTCAAGGCGCCATCGACGGTCGTGAGTTGATTCGAGAGATTCGTCAGGTTCGAGGAGGTCTGCGTCCCCAATGCGCCGTCGGTACGAATGGCGAGATCCTCGGCGATCAACGACGGGTTATCCGAGGGCTGGTTGAGCGACTTCCCCGTCGAGAGTTGCTGCCCTTCGGTCGCCTGTTGCACGACGAGGTTGTCGATCGCGTTAGTCTGCTGTTCGTAGAGTGACGATGTGGCGATGCGCATGTTCGAGCTCCCTATCCTTAGGATCCGACTCCGAGATTGTTAATGAGCGTCTGCATCATTTGGTTGATGACGTTGATCGTTCGTGCGGCTGCCGAATAGGCGTTCTGATACTGCACGAGGTTCTGCGTCTCTTCGTTGATGTTGATGCCGCTGATGCTCTGGCGAACTTGGTTGATATTATTTGCCAGCGTCGTCTGCGTCTGGTTGCCCGATATCGCCGCTTGCCCATCGAGGCCGACGCGCGTGACGAAGTTTCCGTAAAACTGCCCGAGCGTCTGCGTTTGCGCACTCTGCACCGAATAACCGGCGAGGTGGGAGAGGCTCGGCGTGAAGGTCACCGATTCGATTCCCGTCGTCGGATCGACCGAGATCGCCGAGACCACGACGTTCTCTTGCGGCGCCCCGCCGCCGGAGGTCGCGTCGATCGTCAGCACCTGGCCGACCGCGATATTGTTGACGCCGGATGTAACGCCACCGTCGTCGGCGTCCCCGCCGTCGCGGCCACCGCCGAGGTCGTCAGCAACGCCGGCACGCCGACGTTCGCCGAAAAGACCGAGAGCAAGGCGTTTGCTCCGGAGTTGTCCTGCGCGCCGAACGCGTTCCCCGCGTTCTGCGCCACCCCGTCGATCGCACCGGCCCCTAAGACGCCGAGGAGATACTGCGCAGGCGGCGTCGTTCCGGGAACGGTATCGAGCGAGTCGGAGATCGTGAACCCCGGTTGCTGCGGCGCCCCGCCCTGTACCGCCCGGCTCGCAGGGTCGACGTTGGTCGGATCTTGAGCGAAGATGATGCGCTGCGAGTTCGGATCGAACGAAGCGGTAACGCCGAGGTGCGCGCTGTTAAAGTGGGTGACGAATGCGTTCACGCTTCCGTCGGTCGTCCCGGTGTTGTAATTAAACGTCTGCGGAATGCCGTTGATCGTCACCGTTAACGTCCCGACCAGCGGAGCGGTCGGCGGATTTGCCAGCGAAGCGTAGTTCGTCAGCGACGCCGAGGTATCGATGCTGTTATTGCCGGAGTTCATCGGAATAACCAGGCTGCCCGCGGCGGTCGACGCAAACGCGATCGGCAATTGCGCCGGATCGGTGATACCGGCTTTGATATTCCCCGCCGATATGGGGAGATTTCCAACGATCGGCTGGAAGAGTGCGGCGCCGGCCTGCCCGTTCTGGTCGTACGCGGATTGCGTGATGCGATTCACTTCGTTGGCAAGCGCGCTCGCAAATTGATCGAGCTGCTGCCCGTAAACGGTGAGCTTATTATTGTAGAGATCCTGGAGCGCCGCGAGCTGACCGCTCCCCAACGGAACGCCCGGCGCGCTCGACGAGGCGGGTGGCGTACTCTGAAAATTGATCTTAAAGGTCGAGGTTCCGTTACTCGCCGTGCCGACCGTCGGCGCCGCGAGATGGTAGACCACCGTATCGTTGACCAGCGCTTGACCGTTCACGCTCACCAAGACCGATCCGTCGGACTGAATCGAGGTCTGCGTGGAAAGGTACTGCGAGAGCTGGTCGATGAGATAATCCCGCTGGTCTTGGTACGTGTTCGGGCTGTCGCCTGCGGCGGTTGCAGCGCGAATCTGACCGTTGAGCGCACCGATCTGGTCGAGAATGCCGTTCGCCGTCGTCACCAGGGTCGTCGCCTGCGAGAGCGCCGAATTCTGCTGGGTGACGATCGCGCTCGAAGCGTTATTGAGTGCCGTCGAGAGTGCCTGCGCCTGGGCGATCACGCTGGCACGCACGGAGGTGCTCTGCGCGCCGCTTCCCTGAGCAACGAGCTGATTGATCGCGGTTTGGAAAGCGGTATACTGCGCGCCGATCCCCGAATTAGGGTCACCGAGCGTCGATTGCAATGCATTGAGCGTATTTTGTTCGGTGCTGTAAAAGTTCTGCGAGGACGATGCGCCGCGGAAGAGCTGATCGTAGTTATTGGCGTGGATGCGAAGGATCTGCTGCACCAACACGCCGTCGCCGACCGTTCCTTGCGAATGCGTGGGCGAAAAAGGCGACCCTGCGATCGGCGGAGCCTCGTTGAGAATAACGCTTTGACGCGATGCGCCCGGCGTATTCACGTTTGCAATATTATTCGAGGTGACGCTCTCGGCATATTGGAAGGCATTGAGCGCGCCTCCCATCATGCTCAGATCGAAAAAGGTGCCTTGGGGAATGAAACTCATGCTTTACTGCTCACCAAAACGCTGTTACTTGGGGGTGCGACGAACCCGCGGCGACGATAGGTCCCCGGCTCGCTCGCAGCGCGCTGCATCGCCAACGTCGTTTTGACCAAGCGATCCATGCCACCGGCGATCAGGGCTTTATTATTGTTGTTGGTAATCGTTACGCCGATCGAGGTCGTCATCAGCTCGGCGAGACGCTGGTTCATCTCCCACGCTAGCGCGCGCGGGGCATAACTGCAGACCTGCCGCAACGTCATCGTTCCGAAACCGCGGACCTGCATGGCGCGCCGCTCCGACGCCGCTTTTGAAAAGCTCTCACGCGCCTCCTCGAGCGCCTTTTGAGCGGCCAATACTTGCTCCGCGTCGAGCTGAACCAGGGCTTTCGAGAGCACCTGTGCCCGTTCGCCGAGAACGCGCAGCGCGTCGGATTCCGCCCCGAGGGCCTTGGCAAAAAGTTCCCACGAATCGTTCACGGTCCGCTACTCCTCTTGACGTTGACCTTCGCTTCCTGCGATGCATCGGCGAGAACGCTCGACTTGAGTTGCTCTTCCAACATCTTCGCGATGCCGATGCTTCCGGTTTTGGCCATCTCTTCGGCACGCTGCTGATCGAGCATCGACTGGAAGATCCGTTCGCCGTTGCTCTGCTTGCCGAAAATCGAATCGTGCGAGACGGTTTTATCCATCGCGCCCATGACGAGTTGCAAGAAGACGCCCTCGAGCTGCGTCGCTGCTTGATCGAGGCGCTTCATCGCCTGCTGCTGGACGGCGCTTAACGCCGGGGAGGCCGCAGCCTTACCGATCTCGCTCATTATTGTAAAACGACCTCCGCTTGTAACGAACCCGCCCGACGCAACGCCTGGACGATCGCGATGAGGTCGCGCGGCGCAACGCCGAGCGTGTTGAGCGCTCGCACGACCGATGCAAGGGTCGCCGCGCCGGCGATGAACTCCAGACGCTTGCCCTTATTGGTCGCGGTGACCGTCGTATTGCTCTGCGTTCCCGGTGAAGCCGTCGTGAAAGGTTGCTGCACGACTTTGTTGCGGGTCGAAATCGTGATCGTGAGGTTCCCGTGGGCGATCGCACAGGGCGCGAGCTTGATGTCGCCACCGAAGACGATCGTGCCGGTCCGTTCGTTCATCACCACCATCGCCGGTTCGTCCTGCTGCACGCCGAGATCCGAAGCATCGGCGAGGAATTGCACGACGTTCCCGGCATAGGCGCGCGGCAGCGTCACGTGAATGGTCTCGGCGTCGAGCGCGCGAGCCGTCCCGTACCCGAAGCGCCCGTTGAGCGTATAGGCAAGGTCGGCTGCGGTTTTGAAATCGGGGGTCGTGAGGACGTAGTTGAATCCGCTTCCATTGCCGGTGGTAATCGGCGTCTTCATGCTGCGCGCGACGATGCCGCCACGCGGAACCATGCCGACCGCGGTGTAGTTTTGCGTGACGCTGTTGCCAGCGGAGGGGCCGGCGACGAAACCGCCGACCGAGATCGGTCCCTGGGCGGTTGCATAGACGAGATTATTTGCCGCGTGCAACTCGGTGAGCACCAACGTGCCGCCTTGGAGCGTCGAAGCATCGCCCATCGCCGAGACGGTGACATCGATTTTATCGCCTTCGTGAGCGAATGGCGGCAGCGAAGCCGTCACGATCACCGCGGCGACATCGCGCGTGCGCACCGCTTGGCTGCTCACCGTGAGGCCGAACGACTGCAGAATATTCTGAATCGTCTGGCTCGTGAAGAGCACCGAGGTCGAATCGCCGGTTCCCTGAAGACCGACGACAACACCGTAGCCGACGAGTTGATTCGAGGTGACGCCCTGAACGCGAGCGATGTTCTTGACGAGCACGCGCTCGTAAAACGCCGCCATCGTTGCCTGCGGCGCGGCGAGCGTCGCGAGAAAAGCGAACGAAGCCACCGTGGCGGCGATTCGACGGAGGACGTTCGAGCGAGCGTTCATGGCTAGAACAAGAAATCCAAGAGCTTGCGAATGAGGCCTTTATGGCCCTCTTGAAAGTTCCCCGAGAAGGTCGCCTGGACGTCGGCGATACGCGAACTCAACACCTGATCGGTCGAATCGATATCTTCGGGGCGAACGTAACCGATCACGTGCAACACTTGAGCGCTGCCGTTGACCGTCAGCCCTTGGTTGCCCTCGATCTGCAAGACGCCGCTCGGAAGCACGTTGACCACCGTCGCCATCATCGCCGAGACGAAACTGTTCTGTCCGGTATGCTGCGTCTGCGACTGCACCTGCGAGGAACCACCGATCGAGGTGGGGATGCGCAGGAAGGCCAACGCGAGGTTGCCGGTCGCTCCGGGATAGCCGAGGCTCGCCGTTTTGCTATTGTTGACGATATTCGAGCTGTTGCTCGCGACGCTGAAATCGTACACGACGTAGACGAGATCGCCGATCTGCGAGGCGCGATGATCCGGGCCGAGTTGCAACGGGTGTCCGGGCCCCGCCGGCGCGGGCGCAGGCACGTAGAGCGAGCCTGCCAGCGCGCTCGCGGGTGCGAGCGAAAGGCAGAGCCCAACGAGCGCGAGGTTACGAATCATTCGGTTCATCGTCCATCTCCTCCGGAGAGATCGAGTTCGACGCGGTCCGGCCCGACTACCGTGCCGGAGAGCAATTTATTGGTCGAGGGATTATAGAGCGAGACCTGATCGCCGAGCCCGCCGCTGCTGCGAGCGACGACATCGGCGACGAGCGAGACGCCGCGGTCGCGAATCACGAGCACGCAGCTCATTCCGGCGCGGACGATCTGGTTCACCAAGGTCTGCTCGATGGCGATCGGCTGCCCGGCGCGTACCGGGGCGATAATTTGCCGACCGACCAACACCTTCGTACCGTTCAGCGGGAGACCGGTTTGCGGGACGAGCGCCATCTTTAGATCGCTCGCCGAGAGCACGGTGCCCGGTGCAAGATCGTGCGCCGCAGTCGCCGCCATCACGTAATGCTGGATACGATAGCCGACGAAGACGGTGCGCAGGAAACGGCCGTTGAGATCGATCGCGACCGGCACGTTGACGTACGCCGAGGTGACCAGCGGCGAGCGAAGGTGCAGCGAGACGCGCCCACGATCGACGAATTGATCGGAGAGCGCCGAGACCGGGAGATAGGCGATCGAGGCGCCATGGGGCAGGCGAGCGATCGCGGAACGAGCGAGTGCGGTAATCTCCGCGGCGGGAATCCGTTGCGCGTGGGAATATGCTGCCGCTGCCGGTCGCGCATGGATGACCGACAGGAGCAGCATACACCCAACGAGCATGGTGCGCATTTTCGTTACTGCACCAAATTATTCGCCGTCTGGAGCATCTGGTCCGAGGCGGTGATCGCCTTGGAGTTTGCCTCAAACGCGCGTTGCGAGACGATCATATTCACGATTTCGTTGACGACCTGAACGTTCGAGTTTTCGAGGTAGCCGCTCTGGAGCGAGCCGGCGCCATTGAGTTCGGGCTGGGTCACGACCGGGGGGCCGCTCGCCGCCGTCTGCGTGTAGATGTTCTGTCCGCCGATCGGTGAGAGCCCGGCATTGTTGACGAAGCGCGCGAGCGTGAGCTGCCCGAGCTGCTGCGGAATCGCGCTCCCCGGGACGAGCGCGGTCACCGTGCCGTCCTGCCCGATCTGCACCGAGGTTGCATTCGCCGGGATCGTGATCTGCGGCTGGACAAAATAGCCATCCGCAGTGACGACCGCGCCGTTGGCGTCGACTTTGAACGAGCCGTCGCGCGTGTAGCCAGTGGTGCCGTCGGGAAGCGTGACTTGGAAGAAGCCGTCGCCTTCGATCGCCACGTCGAGCGGGTTGCCGGTCTGCTGCAAAGAGCCTTGCGTGAAGACTTTCTCCGAGGAGCCGACTTTGACGCCGAGCCCGACCTGCTGGCCGACGGGCACGATCGAGGCGCCGATCGGCGCACCCGGTGCTTGAATTTGCTGGTAGACCAGATCTTGAAAGTGCGCGACGTTGCGACGGAAGCCCGTCGTATCGACGTTCGCTAAGTTATTGGAGATCGTGTCCATGTTGTATTGTTGGGCGATCATCCCGCTGGCGGCCGTATAGAGCGCTCGCATCATGGTGGTAGGTTCCTCTCTCCGTTATGCCGTGGTGCCGACGTCTTGGATCGCCAGCTGAGTAGCTTGATCTTGCATTTTTACCGATTTGGAGTTCGAATCGAACCAGCGTTCGGCGACGATAAGATCGACCATCGAGCGAACGACGTTGGAGTTGCTCTTCTCAAGCGAACCCTGAATGACCGTCGCACCGGCCGTCGGTTGCGGCTGCGCGTTTCCGGTGTCGACGAAAAGATTGTTCCCTTGCTTGCGCAAGTCGACGAGATTGTTGAAGCGCGTCAGCGCGAGACGATCGATCGTAATCCCGTTCTGCGAAACCGTTCCGTCGGGGCCGACGGTCACCGCGCCCTGCTGCTGCTGCACTTGAATCGGGCCGTTCTGGCCGAGGACGTAGTTGCCGTCCATCGTCACGAGGTTGCCGTTGGGATTAACGGTGAATTGCCCGTCCCGTGTGTAGCGCACGCCCTGCGGCGTCTGCACGTTGAAGAACGCGTTGGTGCCGCCGAGTGCGAGATCGTAGGGATTGCCCGTCGCCTGGAGCGGGCCTTGTGCGAAGGTCTCCGGCGTATCGTAGATCCAGGCTCCGGTCCCGAGCTGCCCGACCGGTGCGGCGACCGGAACGCCGGGAAGCGCGTTGCTGCCCGTCCGCGGACCGGGATCGGTCTGCAGACGATAGATATCGAGCGTCGGGGCGGATTGAATCTCCAGCAACGTCTGCTTGAAACCGTTGGTGTTGACGTTGGCGAGATTATTCGCCACCGTGTTTGCGAGTTGCTGGGCGACGAGCATCCCGCTCGCCGAGGTATAAAGACCGCGTACCAATACAAAGACCCTCCGCACGGATTCGGTGTTCTGTATGGTGGTCGAACCATCAATCAGTCAGGTTCGGCCCGCGGCCCCGCCCCCGTGCGAGAGGTCGTCCAGCCGCGTTCACTTCTTCTATCGGCGAAAAAGAGGCGGCATTTTAGCCATCTCTTGTTGCCCCGCTCCACCCCGCCCACGAAGTCAGGCTAAGAAAAATGTTCTTAATGTAAAGGTGCCCCCCCCCTTGATTTGAGAAGAGGCGGGCGTCGCAGGCTGCTGCGACGCTTTTTTATGCAACCTCAATCAACGGGAGAATTCGTGAAATTTCTACAACTCCGAGCAACGCTTATGGCGTTGCTCGCAACCAGTGCCCTTGCGGCATGTAGTTCCGGATCGTCGGGAATGCTGCCGACGACTCCGAACACCGAAAGCCTCGCGCAGTCCCCGAGCCGCGCCTCCGGCACCCCTGTAAGCGGAGTCGGAATGTACGCGACGGTTCACGCGAGCGGCGGCAGCGCTCCGTCAGCCCTGCCCAACCCGGGGCTTTCAGCCCAGCCGAACCCTTCCTCGAAAGCAAAGCCGATGTTTGTTGAAGCCCCGAACCCGTGCCCAGCGGGAACGCAAGAAATGCCGGATGGAGGCGGGTTCATCTGCGACCCCGTCAATCCGAATGCCCCGCCGGCTCAGGGCCCCACCGGGTGCGGAACGGGCGCGTATAACGGCTGCGCCCCACCATGCTACACCGGAGAAGGCGGCGCGGGCTGCCCCGTCGCCGCGGCGCCGGTGGCCGCCCCGTTAAACGGCCAATGCGATGACTCTCCGGGCGAGTACGCGACCGGTACTGGAAACCTTCCGGCCACCAGCAATTCCTGGGCCACCACCATCGGTAACGTCTTTGGCTTCGTAGACCCTGAGGGCTCAATTTACGGTTGGGTATATGAGACAGAGGATCAACACATCTATTTTCAGCGAAATCCCGCTAATACGGGGGTACAACCACTAGCGTCATTTTTCGACAGCATCCCCGGCCTCTCGACAACCGTAGGTTTTCTCTTGGACGCTACGACTACGCCATACGAACTTACCGGACAGCAGTGGAACAACATATCAAGCTCACTACATGCGGGAGGGTGGAACACGCACAAATGCTACCTGAAAATGTATCAGCCTCCGAGTGCTTCATGAAAGGCGTTCTTGCTGTAGTCGGACTCGTAATTCTGATCGGGATTTCCAGTTGTAGGTCTTCGCGAGCGATCCCTGCTCCCCCGAAGCTCGGTGCTCGCTGCATGGGATCAAATTTCGAACTCGGATTGGACAACGTGCCGATAAACAACGAGGTCTCGACAAGCATAATGAACATGTGGGTCTTTACGCCACGTAACGGAAGTACGGCACTCGGTTGGCTGTTCAAGAATAAACATGGAGACCTTTACGTCCAATTTCGAACTCGCGCCACGAACCTGCTCCAGCAATACGCATCGACCAAGACATATATCCCTGGAGATGGCCATCGCTTCAGCGTCCCGGCAAAAGTTTCGATCGACCGCGCTTTTCAGATCGAAACCGACCTCGGAGCCCATGGCGTTATCCGTCTCTCCTGCTTCACGAAAGATCTACCGAAGCTATAAAAAAACGCGGCCAGCGCTCGTTAACGGGCCCACCGGCCGCAGTACCCGATGTCGCGCGGACATTCGGTATTTCCGTCTTCGTCCTATCGCAGGAGGCCGACTGTCGTCGGAAGGGTTACTCACCAAAACACTCCCGCGCGGGGCCAAAGTTTCCGCCTATTTGGGCAACGCTGAAGGAAAGAACAAACCCTAGGCGCCGATTGGAAATTTTCTTGCGTGCATTAAGGTTCAGAAATGCTGAACTTCACAAACGAAGTGCGGTCGGGCCTAGGATGTCCCGACCGCATTCTTTTTTATCTGCCTTCGCAATCGCCAGGCCAACACTGCTCGCTAGCAAGCCCAACTTCGTCGCGCCCGCTAGACCTGCATCTGTTGGATCTCTTGGTACGCACTCAAGAGCTTGTTGCGAACCGCGAGCGTGAACTGAAAGGCGAGGTTCGCCTCTTCTACCGAGGTGATGACTTTCTCGCTGTTGTGGGTCTGCCCGGCGGCGAGTTCGGTAGTGAGCTTATCGGAGGTCGCCATTTTCTCGTTCACACCACCGAGAAACGACTTCACGGCGTCTTTGAACGAACCGCCGGCGACCGGAGCGACCTCGGGGGTCGCGCTCGGCGCGCCACCGCCGCCACCCGGCGCGACATCGGGAACGAAGGTGCCGGGGAGAACCTGACGCACGGCATCGGCGTAGCTCTTGATATCCATACGAAGCTCCTTACGAACCGCTAGCTGAGGAGGCCGATTTCGGCGCTGTTCATCAAACGCGTCTCTTTGATCGCCGCGACGTTGGCCTGGTAGGCCCGCGAGGCAGCCATCATGTCGACCATCTCTTTGACGACCTGGACGTTGGGATAATGCACGTACCCGCGCGCATCGGCCTGGGGATTGCCGGGATCGAAGACGAGCCGATCCGGCGACTGGTCCTGCGTGATGCCGAGCACTTCGACGCCGGCTTGCCCGGGGTTCGAGGTGTGAAACGGGTTGAACGGGTCGGCGTTCGCATTCGTCGTCGCGTCGGGCTTCTGCGCGAAGACCACCAACTGCCGCTTGAACGCGCCGCCTTGCGGCGTCAGCGTCGTGTTGGCATTGGCGATGTTGTTGGCGATGACGTCCATCGCCAAGCGCTCCGCGGACATCCCCGAAGCGCTGATATCGATGGAGGTATAAAAACCCATGCTACGGTTGTTCCTTGATCGCTTCCGAGAAGCGGTTGTATTGTTGCAACAGCAGTTTCGCCATATCTTGCGCGTAACCCGAATTCATCGAAAGGTGCGCCATCTCTTGGTCGATGTCGACATTACTGCGATCGACGCGCATCTGCGTCCCAGTATCGACGATCGGCACCGGGTCGAACGGCTTGGGCGGCGTACCGTCGCCGATAGCAAACTGCCGCGAGCTATTCGTCTCCATCGGCAACTCCGTCTTCGAGGGTGGCGTCCCGAGCGATTCGGCGAGCAGTTCCTTGAAATCCGTCGTCGTGCGCCGATAGTTCGGCGTGTTGACGTTGGCGATGTTATTCGCGATCTGCGTCTGCTCGAGCCCGGCCCCCGCCAAGCCCTCTTTGAGAACGTTGACCGTCGAACCGAACGAGAGCCCTGGAATCTCTGCCATCGTCTTCTCCTATCGGCGTTTCGGGCGAGGAACTTGAGCGTTCGCGTGCGCGGGCTCAGGCGTGGCGAGCGGCAAACTGGGCCTCGTAGAGCGCGGCATAGGCCCCTCCGCGCGCCAGGAGTTCGTCGTGGCTCCCCGATTCGGCGATGCGGCCATGCGCGAAATAGAGAATGCGGTCGGCGCGGCGGATCGTCGAGAGACGGTGCGCGACGATCAGCGTGCTGCGCCCGGGGAGCAAGCGATCGAGCGCCGACTCGATGAGCGCCTCGGACTGCGTGTCGAGCGCGCTGGTCGCTTCGTCGAGGATCAAAATCCGTGGGTCGCGCAGGATCGCCCGGGCGATCGCGATGCGCTGCCGCTGCCCACCGGAGAGCCGAGCCCCGCGTTCGCCGACCTCCGTGGCGTAGCCGTCGGGCAGCTCGGCGATGAACTCGTCGGCGTTCGCATCGCGTGCCGCCGCGATGACTGCGGCTTCATCGGCCTCCAAGCGCCCATAGCGAATATTTTCGAGGATGCTGCGCCGGAAGAGCTGCGGATCCTGAGGAACGATCGCGATGGCGGCGCGCAGCGCGGCGAGTGAATACTCCTCGAGTGGGTGCCCATCGATCGAGATCTGCCCGGACTGCGGCTGGTAGAAACGCGGCACGAGATTGATGAAGGTCGTCTTTCCGGCACCCGAGGGGCCGACCAGCGCGACGATCTCGCCGGGTGCGATATCGACGCTCACGCCGTCGAGGGCGGGGCTCTCGCCGTCAGCATAGGAAAAGACGACGTTCTCGAAGGTGATGCGGCCACGAATCGAGGGCGGGGGAAGCGCGGCGATGGGAGCGACCGGCTCGGTAGGGAGATCGACGATCTCGTAGATGCGGCCGATCGCGACGATCGCACGGTTGAGATCGCCGACGAACGCCGCGAGGCGGTTGAGCGGGTTCACGAGATTCACGAGCAAGAGATAGTATTCAAAAACCTCGCCAACGTTCAGGCGCCCGACCAACACTTCGCGCGCCGAGAGCCAGATCACGACGGTGACGGCAAGGATCATAATCGTGCTCACGACCATCGGCTGGGTCTGCACGAATTGCGTCATCTTCAGCGATGCGGTGACGTAATCTTCGGTCCGTTCGCGAAAGCGTTCGACTTCGTAGGATTCCCGCCCGAAGGCTTTGACGATGCGCTGCCCTTGCAAGACCTCGCTTAACGCGGCGATCACTTCGGCGATGCGCATCTGTGTCGTCGCCGTGCTACGCGTGATCAGTCGCGAGA
Source organism: Vulcanimicrobiaceae bacterium (assembly GCA_049964475.1). Lineage (GTDB taxonomy): Bacteria > Vulcanimicrobiota > Vulcanimicrobiia > Vulcanimicrobiales > Vulcanimicrobiaceae > JABEUX01. The sequence continues at coordinate 279 of JBMFXH010000032.1, read as the reverse complement.
AGCGCGAGACGGCGAGCGAGATCACCGGCGCAACCAGAACGAGGACGACTGTCAGTAGCCAGTCAAGCCAGAGCATCACCGCAAAGGATGAAACGAAGGTGACGACCGAGACGACGAGTTGCGGGAGCGCGATCGTCACCGCATCGCTGACGATCTGCAAGTCGGCGTTGAAACGCGAGATCAACTCGCCGGGGCGCCAACGATCGAAGACCGGAAGCGGCAAGCGCAAGATGCGATCGACGAGTTGCAGCCGCAGCGTCGCGATGAAGTGCTGCCCGC
>JBMFXH010000031.1:4799-14910 GCA_049964475.1 Vulcanimicrobiaceae bacterium | reverse complement strand
CGGGGTACTCGCCTCGCTCCCGTTCTGGAGCCAGGCCTGGTATATCGGCCCGGTTCCGCGTGCCTTTCCCGCGGTCGGGGATCTCTCGTACGAGGTCGGCTTCCTCGTTGCGGCGGCAGCGATGTTCCTGCTGCAGCGAAACTTTCAGAGGGTTCCGGAGTAAAGAGCCGCAAGACGACCCTCGCTGCAAGGGAGATTTTCTTGTTATCCGTCGAGCACATTCAAAAAAGCTTCGGTAACGTGCAAGCGTTACGCGACGTTTCTTTTTCTATCGGCGCCGGTTCGGTTTTCGGTCTTCTCGGGCCGAATGGTTCGGGTAAAACCACCACCATGCGTACGATTCTCAATATCCTCAATCCCGACGGCGGGCAGGTGACTTGGAACGGGAAACCGATCGACCGCGCGGTGCGCCGCCGCTTCGGCTACCTGCCCGAAGAGCGCGGCCTCTACGGGAAGATGGCGGTGCGCGAACAGATCGTCTATTTCGGACGGTTGCACGGCCTGCACGAACCCGACGCCGCCAAGCGCGCCGACGTTTGGATCGAGCGGATGGAGATCGGCGCCTACGCGCTACGCCCCGCCGCCGAGCTCTCGAAAGGTAACCAGCAGAAGGTGCAGATTGCCTGCGCGGCGCTCCACGAGCCCGAACTGCTGATTCTCGACGAACCGTTCTCCGGGCTCGACCCCGTCAATGCCGATATCTTGCTTGCGGTGTTGGTCGACCTCAAAAACAAGGGCACCACGCTCGTGCTCTCGAGCCACCAAATGTGGCAACTCGAACAACTCTGCACCGCGTTCTGCGTCATCAATTCAGGCGAGACGCGGGCCTCGGGGACGCTAGCGGAGTTGCGCTCGGCATGGCCGACGCGTATCGTTCGCGTCGGCCCCGATAGCCCGGCGTTGCGCGGCGCTGCCGAGAAAATCGGTGCGACGATCGCCGGAAGCGAGAACGGCAACCTCGATCTCAACGTATCGGCGACGAGCGATTTTGCCGCGATGTTGCGTGGGTTCGCCGCAGCGGATTCCATCGTGAAATTCGAAGTCGTCGAACCTTCGTTGCACGATATCTACCTGCGCGCGATCGGAGTTGCAGCATGAACGATTTTATCACCGTCTATTCCGGCGATTTGATGCGCCGCATCAAATCGCGCCCATTCCTGATCGGGCTCTTGTTGGGCACGTTTGCCATCGTGGCGATGTTCAAGTTGCCGACGCTGCTCGCTCCGACGATCGTCAACCAAGGCACGCGGCTCGTCATCGTCGCCGACGCGCCGCTCGCCGCGCAGGCGCGCCCGCTGCTTGCAAAGACGCTCACCGTCAAAGGGGTCGTTCCCGCAGGAACGACGGTCGATCGTGCGCTCTTGAAGCGCTTCGATGCCGATAGTGCGATCTCGATTGCGGAGGTCAAGAGCGGTATTCGCGTGACGATCTTCGCGAAGAATCCTACCAGCGTGCCGAGCGGCCGCGTTCGCGCCGCACTCCTCCCGCTGCAAGTGCAGCATTCCACCCATCTCACCAGCGCCCAGATCGCCGCTGCGCTCGACGCCAATGTCGAGGTGCGATCGCTCAGTACGAAATTCCATTCGGTGCACCAGGCGGTTGCGGCGCAAGGGATTGCGATGACGCTGGTCGTGTTTCTCTATATTTTGGTCTTGATGAATAGCCAATTCGTCATGTCGGCGGTCGCCGAAGAGAAGACCAGCCGCATCGCCGAGTTGCTGATCGCCAGCGTCGACCCTATGGTGTTGCTCGCGGCCAAGGTGCTCGTCGGCGCGACGCTGAGCGTCGTGCAGCTGCTGGTCTGGGTCGGCATCGGCATCGCGCTTGGGTCGGGCGGCGGAGCGTCAGGCGCAGGAGCGGCGAACGCCAACCCGTTCTCGCTCTCGGGGCTGCTCGGCAATACCCTCTCGCCGGAGGTCATCATCGCATTCGTCGTCTTCTTTATCCTCGGCTTCTTGCAGATCTCGACGGTCTTCGCCGGTGTTGCATCGTTGATCAATCGCACCGAGGATCTGGGGAGTATCTCCGGGCCGATGGTCATCCCGACGATCGCGGGATATTTTATCGGCATCCTCGCGATCAACGCGCCCTCACTTCCGGTCGTCACGATTACGAGCTTCGTTCCGCTGCTCTCGCCCTTCGTGATGTTCGCGCGGATGGCGGTCTCGCACGTTCCGCTCTGGCAGATCGGCACCTCAATCGCGTTGAATCTGCTCGCGCTCTGGGCTTTCGTGTGGTTCGCCGGCAAGCTCTACCGCGTCGGGATGATGCTCTACGGGCGCCCGCCGAAGCTCGCCCAGGTTTGGGAGATTCTGCGCTCGCCCTCGTAGCTTCGGTGCACCGACGGCGGGTTCGGACTTCTGAGGGAGCTATGCCGATTTTCTTTGGATGACGACAAAGAGGCGACGGGGTAGCTTCCCTTCTTCGAATGCGCGAACGTCGAGCAGTTGAAACCCGTCGGCGAGCCGATCGACCATGCCGCGGTCGAAAAAGTGAACGACGAAACCTTCGTCCTCATAGATCTGCTCGCCATGGTGCGTGCCGAGGCCGAAATCGGGATCCTCGGTCGTTCGCACGGTATAGACCTGAACCCCGCCGGGTTTAAGCACCCGCCGCACCTCCGCGGTTATTCGAGAAAGCTCGGCAAACGTGAAATCCATGCAGTAGAGCATGTGCGAGTAACACGCGTCGAAGGAGGAGTCGGGAAATGGGAGCGGCTCGCGGACATCGTGCTGGACGGTTTGCACGCGCCGCGAGAATCCGAGCGAGGCAACCTGAGCGGTTAAAGCCTGCAACGCGGCGCTTGAAAAGTCCGCCGCGACGACGTTCGCGCCGCCGCCGGCAAAAAACAAGGTGTCGCGCCCGCTGCCGGAGCCGAGATCGAGAATATGTATTGCGTTGTCGACCGTTCGCGGGAAGTGCTCCATCGCAATTTCTGCCGAGGTACTCGGCTCGGAGCCGAAGCGCGTCGGTGCATCGGTAAATACCCGGTCCCAAAGCTCTTGCGTTCCCTTACTCTTGCTCACCACCGTTACTCCATCCCGTCGGAGGGCGGGCGTGCTTGTAGCTGGCCGGCGGTTGTTCGAGACACCCCGCAATAGGGACAGGCAACCCAGTCCGGTGCGAGCCCTCGCCCGCAGCCGCTGCACTGCTGTAGACTCTGCGACGCCTGTACGACCGGAGTTGAAGTGTGCGAACCCGGGAATCTTCGATAGCGCGCGTTATCGGAGAAGTTGGCAAGGATGAACCCGAGGACGACGAGCACGATCAGGAATCCGACGACGGGAAAAATCCAAAACGCGCCCATGCCGCCCCACATCCACGGCATCATCCTGCCGGGCCCGTACCCGCCATTGTAAGGTATTCCAGCCGACGTGCCGTGTGTCCACATCGTTGAAAACGCCGCTTGAACGACCACCGCTGCAAGCAGAGCAACGGCAGCGACGGCGATGATGGTGCGCCAACTATACGGCGAGTTACGCATCGGAGGCTCCGAGAACGATCGTCGTGCGAGACATGACTTAAAACACCATTACCTTATCCGCGCCGATCGTCCACTGCGTCAATTCATCCATCGAACTGCGATGCGTGCCTTCGATGAGATCGTCGTCGCTCAACCCGCGCGCATCCATACACGAGCCGCAAACACCGATCGCTCCATGTTTGCGCACGACGTTTCGAAGCATTACCTGAAGATTATAATATCCGGCGGGCACTTTCTGACCGCGCTTGGCACAAGATGCTGCATCGCCGATGAGAAAAACGCGCACGTCGGTGCCTGCCTTTGAGAGCGAACCGGCGAGGCGCAGTGCGTTGTAACTGCGCTCCGTGCCGTACGGCGGGTCATTGAGAACGAGCAAGGTTGTCATGCTTTGTTGTTGCCTGAAGAAACGTGCGTGAGGGGTAATCCTGCAGCTTTCCATTCCAAGACGCCATCGGCGAGTCGAAATGCCGTGAAGCCGCGGTTGCGTAAAATCGTCAGTGCTTCATTTGACAAGAGACAATATGGGCCGCGGCAATACGCAACAATGTGTTTATTCCGCGGCAGGGTTGCCAGCAGTTGTTCGAGTTCTGAGAGCGGCACCGAGCGGGCGTGAGGCAGATGCGATTGCTCGTATTCGCTTCTCGGTCGAACGTCGATGACGACGATATCGCCTTTCCGTGCTTTCTCCAGGAGTGCCTGACGGTCGAGCGTCACCATCGTTTCCCGCTCGTGAAAAAAACTCTTGACCGTTCGCTCGATTTCGGCGAACCGATGTTCTGCGAGGGTTCGGGTCGTTACCCAGTAATCGGCGACGGTTGCGTCGGCGATATAATAATACACCTGCTTGCCTTCTCGGCGCGAATCGACGAGACGAGCCGTGCGAAGCACTTTCAGGTGGGCGCTCGTGTTTTTCACATCGAGTTGCGTTTGTTTCGCGATATCGTCGACGTGCTTCTCGCCCTGGCAGAGCAGATCGAGAATCTCCAAGCGCTTTGGGCTTCCGGTCGCCTTGCCGATGCGCGCGAAAAATTCATAAAGCGTGTCTTTGAAGCGGCGTGAGGGTTCCATAAGGCTCCATCAAACTAATAAGGAATAGAATGTTAGAATGAATCCGCCCCGTTGTCAATCCTGCGGGCCGGCGCGAGCTCGGAATTTCCCTCGCGAGCGGAAACCCGGTATAGTAGGGAGCGCTATGCCCCGAACCGTCGAGCCGCTACAGATCGGCTCCCATGCTATCTGGCCGCCCATCGTCCTCGCGCCCATGTCCGGGGTGACGAATAGGACGATGCGCGCGCTCTATAAACCCTTCGGGCTGGGGCTCACCGTGACCGAGTTCGTCTCCTCGAATGCGCTGAAATTCGGCAGCAAGCGAACGATGGAGATGATCGACCAAGCGGGCATCGAGAAACCCGTCTCCACGCAACTCTGGGGCGACGACCCGGCGACGATGGCGGCGGCGGCACGAGTGGTCGTGGAATGCGGTGCCGATATCGTCGATATCAATTTTGGCTGTCCCGCGCCGAAGGTGACGAAAACTAACGGCGGTTCGGCCTGCTTACGCGATCCGCAGCGCTGCGAGGAGATCGTGCGCGCGGTTGTCGATGCCGTCGTGGTGCCGGTGACCGTGAAGATGCGTTTGGGTTGGAGCGAGAGCGATCTCGTCTACATCGATGTCGCGCGCCGCGCCGAAGCGGTCGGCGCACGAGCGATCACGCTGCACGCGCGGACCGCGCGGCAATTCTATCGCGGCAACGCCGACTGGGAGCATATCGCGCGCTTGAAGGAATCGCTGGCGATCCCCGTCATCGGGAACGGCGATCTCGCCGACCCGCACGTGACGATGCAGCGCATGCGCGAGAGCGGCGTCGATGCGGTGATGCTGGGGCGCGCGACGCTCGGCAACCCATGGCTTATCTCGCAGGTACGCGATGCGATGGAGGGACGCACGCCCGCCGCAACGCCGGGTGCCGCCGATCGTCTGCGTTTCTGTATCGTGCATTATCGCGCGATGCTCGCCGATCTCGGCGAACGGCGCGCGGTTCCCCAGATGCGCAAACACGTTGCGCTCTATCTCAAGGGAATACCCGGCGCCGCGCAGTTGCGCGAACGCATCATGCGTATCGAGAGCAGCGACGAGGCGATCGCGACGATCGAAGCACGGATCGAGAGCCTCGAAGCCGAACCGGTAGCGGCATAACGATGATCGAGAATCGCGACGATCTCTACGGCGCGCCGACGCCGGGCGCGCTTGCCGACGAAGTCTTCGAAAACTATCGTCGTTACGTCAATCCGCCGCTCGCGCGCGTGATGAAACTCTCGGGATCGCCGATCGAGGTGCGCGCGGAAGGCTCCACGATCTGGGATCAACATGGGAAAGCCTATCTGGATTTCGCCGGCGGTTACGGCGTCTTTACGCTGGGGCATCGGCATCCGCGCGTGCTCGCCGCCGTTCGCGAACAACTCGATCGCCTCGCGCTCTCGGGCAAGACGATGTTCAACGTGCTGCTGGGGCGCGCGTCGAAACGACTCGCCGAACTGAGCCCCGGCGATTTAGAGATCTCGTTCTGGTGCAATAGCGGCACCGAAGCGGTCGAAGGTGCGCTCAAACTCGCGCGCGTCGCGACCGGGCGTAAAAAAATCGTCGCGACCCACGACGCCTATCACGGCAAAACGATCGGCGCGCTCAGCGCAAGCGGTCGCGAAGCCTTTCAGACGCCGTTCCGCCCGCTGCTCGCCGATGTCGCGCACGTGGCGTTCGGGGATGCGACGGTGCTCGATGCCGCGCTCGTCGATGCTGCGGCGTTCATCGTCGAACCGGTGCAAGGCGAAGGCGGCGTCAACGTCCCTCCGGAGGGCTATCTGCGTGCGGTGCGGGCAGCCTGCGACCGGGCCGGCGCGCTCTTTATCGCCGACGAGGTGCAGACGGGGCTTGGCCGCTGCGGCTATCGCTTCGGCTGCGAGCGCGACGGCGTCGTTCCCGACGTGATGACGCTGGCGAAGGGGCTCTCGGGCGGGGTCGTTCCGGTCGGGGCCTATATCGCGCGCACGCCGGTCTGGATGCGCGCGTACGGGAAGGCACCGCTCATCCACACCTCCACGTTCGGCGGCAGCGAGCTCGCCTGTGCCGCGGCACTCGCGGCGATGGAGGTGCTCGAAGAGGAGCGCCTCGCGGAGAACGCGCGCGAGCGCGGGGCGCAACTGCTCGCCGGGTGCGCGCAGATCGCCGCCGATTTTCCGCAGGTGATCGCGCAGGTTCGGGGGCTCGGGCTGCTCGTCGGCGTCGAGCTTCGCTCGGAGGGGTACGGGGGCTGGATTATCCCCGAGATGCTCAAGCACGGTGTGACCGCCGCCTGGACGCTCAACCAGCAGCGGGTGATCCGCCTCGAGCCCCCGCTCGTGGTGCGCCCGGAGGAAATCGAGCGAGCGCTCGCCGCGCTGCGCGCAGGGGTCGCGGCGGCGTTGGGCAACCTGGGCTCGTTGGAGTAATTCCATCTCCCCCATCGCCACCTGAAGAGAGAGCACGACAGCCTTCGATGCCCTACGTCGAGACTTCTATCGAAATTGCGGCGCCCGCGCGCGCGGTCTACGAACTGGCAAAAGACCAGGAGCGCTTCCCGCAATACATGCCCGACGTGGAGAGCGTCGTCATCGTCGAACGGCGCCCGAGCAGCGTGCTCGCGCGTTGGAAAACGCTGGTCGAGGGCGCTCCGATCGAGTGGCTCGAAGAAGATCGCTTTCTCGATGATGCGTTGCGCATCGAGTACGCGCTGCTCGAAGGCGATCTCGACCGCTTCGAGGGTGCGTGGACTTTCGACGAACGCGATGGAATAACGCGCGTCGTGCTCGGCGTAGAATACGATTTCGGCGTGCCGACGCTCGCCGAACTCATCGGGCCGACGTTGCATAAGAAAGTGAAGGAGAACAGCGAGATGATGCTCGCGGCACTCAAAGATGAAGCGGAGCGCGCGCGATGAACGTCGTGCAGGCGCCGAAGTTTTGCTTTGTCGTCCACCCGCTCTCGCTGGAAGATGTCGCGCGATACGAGCCCGGAGCGAAAGGCAAGGGCGAGGCGATCGTCAAGAAGATTCTCGAATGGATGCCCGCGTACGCCGCCGTCCACGTCACCGGCGTTCGTACTCCCGACGGCCGCGAAACCGAAGGCTGGTTCGTCGGCTCTCCGCTGCTTCCGCAACAGATCCTCGATCTTCCGCGCGAAGATATCTATAAGCGCATCGTTCGCTCCATCGAGATCGGCGCCGAACTCGGCGCGCAGGTCGCGGGGCTCGGCGCATTTACCGGCGTCGTCGGCGACGGCGGCATCACCGTCGCGGAGCGTTCGCCGATTCCGGTAACGACAGGCAACTCGTTGACGATCGCCGCCGGGTTGCAATCGTTCTTCCGCGGCGCGCGCGAGATGGAGGTCGATCTCGCCTCGGCGACCGTCGCCGTCATCGGCGCAACGGGTTCCATCGGCTCGGCGTGCGCGCGTTTAATCGCACCGAAAGTTCGCGAAGTTATTTTGGTGGCGCGCAACGAGACGCGCTTGAAAGCCTATTTCGAGCGGGTCGCCCCCGAACTGCCGTGCATCGTTTCCTACACCACCGATATCGCCGCAGCGGTGCGCCGTTCGCAACTCGTCCTCACCGCGACTTCCTCGACGCAAGATATCATCGAGCCCGAGGATTTACAGCCCGGGGCCGTCGTTTGCGAGCTCTCGTTGCCGCACGATGTCAGCCGTCGCGTCGCCGTCGAACGGCCCGATGTCTTGGTGACCGAGGGTGGGAATATGGTCGTTCCCGGCGAGCCGCGTTTCGAGCGCGTCCGCGAACCGGGGACGGAGTTCGATCTCAATTTACCGCCGCGCACCGCGCTCGCCTGTATGAGCGAAACGATGGTGTTGGCGTTGGAGAATCGGCTCGAGAATTACACGCTCGGGCGCGGTATCGAACTCGAACGCGTGATCGAGATCGAGGCGATGGCGCAACGCTGCGGCTTCACGCTCGCCGATATGCGCGCGTTCGACACCGCGATCACTCCCGAGAAAATCGCCACCACGCGCGAGGCCGCCGCTCGTCGGCGCGCGCTCGCAACGCACTAGGATACGCTACGAATGATCGACGACGATCGCGACGTTGCCCTTCCCGCTGTACAACCATACGAACGGCGCGGCGGCATGGCGCGCGCTCGCGGGCAGCGGATCGCTCGTCGTTCCCACCGCGGCTCCGAGCACGACGTGGCCGCGAAAATTTGCCGGCACGTGCAGCACGACGTTCCCGGAGCCGGTCTCCAAGCGAACGGTGCTCGGTCGCCATCCCGGAGCGAGCGTTGCGCGTACGTCACCGCTCTCGGTTGCGAGATCGACGCCCGCGCGGGCGCCGGTAACGACGATCTCTCCGGTGCCGTTATCGACCGCGACGTTCGCGGCGGGATCGGCGATCGAGATCGTACCGGTAAAGCCGTGGATCTGCATCGGCAGTGTGGCCGGAAGCACCACATCGAGATGCGTCGGGTTCGCACTGACGAAGGGGATGACGGAGTTCCCGCCGGCGATGGCGGTGAGTTCGAGACGGTCGCCGTGGTGGTAGCTCTCGATGCTCGGAGGGCGCGCCGAGGTGTAGATCAGGTGCACGCGCACGCTTCCGGGGCGCGCTCCGCGCGAGCTCACGAAGAGCGGCAGCCCGGAGACCTCGATGCGAACGCGATGCGCGCCGCGCAGCGGAATGCTCCGCAGCTCGACCGGGTCGGCGGATGCTGCGCCGATCAGTGCAAGGGCGGCGATCGATCCGAGGATCGCACGGCGAGTCAATGTGAGTGCCATCGTGTTCTTTAAGTATACTCCGAACCGGAGGGCTGCGCGAGCGCGGCGGAAAGCAAGCCTATGAAACACGTAGTTTCGGTCTCCCTCGGCGCGAGTTCGCGCGATCACCGCGCCGACGTCGAATTGCTCGGCGAGCAATTTACCATCGAACGGGTCGGCACCGATGGAAAACTCGATCTCGCTCTGGCGAAGATCGAGGAGATCGACGGTACCGTCGATGCCATCGGGCTCGGCGGCATCGATGTCTATCTCTATGCAGGGAGTAAGCGCTTCGCGCTCCGCGACGGCCTGCGCTTGCTCGCAGCGGCGAAGAAAACCCCGGCGGTCGACGGGAGCGGGCTGAAAAATACGCTCGAACGCAGTGCCGTGGCTTTTCTGCAGGACGATCTCGGCATCTCGCTGCGCGGGAAAAAAGTTTTGATGGTGAGTGCGCTCGACCGTTTCGGCATGGCGCAAGCGCTCGTCGAAGCGGGGGCCGACGTTCTTTTCGGCGATTTTATCTTTGCACTCGATCTCGATAAACCGGTTCGTGGCCTGCGCGAATTCGAGGAGCTCGCCGAGAAATATCTTCCCGATGCGTGCAAGCTGCCGTTTCAGTTCTTCTACCCGACCGGAAAGAAGCAAGAGCAGGCTCCCGAACCGAAATATCCGCAGTACTATCACGACGCTGAAATTATCGCCGGCGATTTCCATTTTATGCGCCGTTTCATGCCCGATCGACTCGAAGGAAAGACCGTGCTCACCAACACGGTAACGGCGCAAAACATCGAGGAACTCCGCGAACGCGGCGTGCGCCGACTGGTCACCAC
>JBMFXH010000031.1:0-4789 GCA_049964475.1 Vulcanimicrobiaceae bacterium | reverse complement strand
CACCACTACTCCGGATTTCGGGGGGCGATCCTTCGGTACGAACGTCTTGGAAGCGGCGTTGCTCGCGCTCCTGGGAAAGCGCTGGGAAGAGGTCGTACCCAGCGATTACGAGGGGCTGATGGCCTCTCTAAAACTTCGTCCGCGCGTCATCGAACTCGGGGGCAGGGGATGACCCCCGCCTCCCGAAGCAGGCGCGCCAGCCCCCTTTCTCGGGGCCTTTCTCCTGTAACGAGGGCCTATCGTTGAACGACAAAGAAATCGTCCTTACCCGCGAAGGACTCGCAAAGCTCGAACAAGAGCTTGACGACCTCAAGACCGTCCACCGCAAAGAGGTGAACGATCGTATTCGTCAAGCAAAAGAGTACGGCGATTTAAGCGAAAATGCGGAGTACGAAGACGCCAAACAAGAACAGGCGTTTATCGAAGGGCGCATTATCAAAATCGAGCAGATGATTCGCAATGCGAAACTCATCGACGAAAGCGATTACGCCGCCGACGAAGTGCATTTGGGTTGTACCGTCAAGGTCAAGGAGATGGGCTCGGGCGACGCGTACGAATTTTCGATCGTCGGCTCCGCCGAAGCGGACCCGGTCAATCGTCGCCTCAGCAACGAATCGCCGCTGGGGCGCGCGTTGATGGGGCACAAGAAAGGCGCGACCGTCGACGTCTCGACGCCGCGCGGGCTGACGAAATATAAAATCGAGCAGATCAGCCATAACGGCGGAGCGCCCGCACAGAAAAAAGCTGCGAAGAAAGCCTCCTGATTGCACGACGATATCGGTAAGACCGAAGCATCGCTCGTCGCGGCCAGGAGAGAACACCTGGCCGCGTTGCGTTCTTCCGGTCGCGACCCATTCGCGCAGACGCGTTTCGAGCGCAGCTCGGTGCGCGACGCCCTTGCGTCGGTCGAACCTGCGCTCGCAGCGCCGGCCGATTGCGACGATGCTGCGCTCGCACTGCCGATCTCGTTCGCACAGATCGCCGAACTCTTCACGTTCGTCGTTGCCGAACAGCCGCTCTCGGCGCAGCGCTTGCGCTTGGCCGGGCGCGTGTTGACGCGACGGGGCATGGGAAAGACCTCGTTCTTCGATCTCGCCGATGCGACGAGCGCAAAGTTACAGGTCTACGCACGGCGCGACGACCTCGGCGAGGAGCCGTTTGCGGCGCTCGGGCACGTCGAGCGCGGCGATATCGTCGGCGTCGAAGGCTATCTGTTCCGTTCGAAAATGGGCGAGTTGACGCTGCACGCCACGGCGTTGGAGGTGTTGGGAAAAGCGCTCGCACCGTTACCCGACAAGTGGCACGGGCTGCAAGATGTCGAGAAACGATATCGTCAGCGCTACGTCGACCTCGTCGTCAATCCCGAGGTGCGCGCGACGTTCTTAGCACGCAGTCGCATTCTGTCGGAGATGCGTCGTTTTATCGACGCCCAAGGTTTTCACGAAGTCGAAACTGCGACGCTCCTACACGTCGCCGGCGGTGCCGCCGCGCGTCCGTTTCTTACCCACGTTAACGCGCTCGACGCGCAGATGCAGTTGCGTATCGCCACCGAACTGAACCTCAAACGACTCATTGTCGGCGGCATGGAGCGCGTCTACGAGATCGGCAGGATCTTCCGGAACGAAGGCATCGACACGAGCCATAATCCGGAGTTCACGATGTTGGAACTCTACGCGGCATATTGGGACGTCAACGATATGCTGGCGTTCAACGAAGCGCTGATGGAGCATCTCGCACGCGTCGTGACCGGCGGAACCACGCTGCGCGTCGGCGAGCACGAGATATCCTTCGCGCGTCCATTCGACCGTATCGGCTATCTCGAGGGAATCGCTCGGTACTCGCACGGGCGCTTTACCCGCGAACGTTTGCTCGACCCGGCCGGGGCCGCAGCGATCCTCGAAGAGCTCGGCATGCCGCCGTCGCCGACGCACGGGCACGCGCTCGATAAAATATTCGAACGCGTGTTGGAGCCGCATTTAATCGCTCCGACCTTCGTTACCGAGTATCCGCTCGCCATCTCGCCGCTGGCCAAACGCGTTCCGGGCGACCCGGAGATGACGCAACGGTACGAACTCTTCTGCGCGCAGATGGAGATCAGTAACGCCTTCTCCGAACTCAACGATCCCGACGACCAGCGCACGCGCTTCGAATCGCAGATCGCGCAGCGAGCGCAGGGCGATGAGGAGATTCCCGAGCCCGATTGGGATTTCGTACGGGCGCTCGAGACCGGAATGCCGCCGACGGCGGGGATCGGCATCGGGGTCGATCGACTCGTTATGCTGCTCACCGGCGCGAGCAGTATCCGCGACGTCATCCTGTTCCCGCTCCAGCGGCAGCACGGTTAGCCGCGGCGCAACCCGAGCAGGCTTGGCGGTGTTCACGCGTACATGGATCTTACAAAAACCTATCCTCGTAGCGTGCACGACAAAGTGCACGGGCTCGTGCAGATCGGGCGCACGATCGATAAGGGCTACGCGCTGGCGTTCGGAAACATCGGCGACTATCATTACAACTGCCCGATGGACCAGGCCGTCTTTGGGTTCCTTGGAATCGATCACGAGCGCTTGCTCGAACGCATCAAAAAGGCGAAGAGCGTTGCCGAGATCGAGCAGCACGTCTCCGAAGAGTACATCTCCAAGAAGAGCTCCGCGGAGATCGAGCAGTGGAACCATCAATGGTTGAGCCACTCGCCGGAGGGAGAGTCGCTGACGTACTTCGTGGGCCTGCGCGATCAGATAGCGCCGGATCGTACGGACGTAACGACGTGGGCCGACCTGCTCGACCTCGACGAGAAGCGCACGGTTCCGAAACGCGAGACCGCGAAAGTCTAACCATTCGCTGTGCCGTCGAATACGACGGCACCGATTATTGCGGTTTTCAGCGCCAGCCGAATCAGCGAACCGTCGCCGGCGAGCTGGAAGCTGCAATCTCCGCCTTACTCGACGAGCCGATCGCGCTCACGAGTGCCGGGCGAACCGATACCGGAGTCCACGCATGCGGGCAGGTCGTAAGTTTTACGACCGCCCGCATCGCGTTTCCGTGGGATCGCTTCGCGCTCGCGCTGCATACGCGGTTGCCGCGCGACATCCGCGTTCGCGACGTCGCTGCCGTCGCTCCCGAATTTTCGGCACGTTTTTCGGCGCTGCGTCGCCGCTATATCTACGCGATACTCGCCCGTCCGCTCCCCTCGGCGTTGCTCGCCCGTTACGCGTGGCATCTTTATCGCCCACTCGATATCGCCGCGATGCGCGATGCGGCGATGCCGCTCGTCGGCGAACACGACTTTCGCTCGTTCTGCGGCACGCTTCCAGAAAACGGAAATACCGTTCGGCGCATCGAGTCGCTGACGATCGAGCCACAGGGCGAGCTGCTAATCGTGCGCGTTGCGGCGAACGCGTTCTTGCACCGCATGGTGCGCACGATCGTCGGCCTCCTCGCCGAATGCGCGATGGGGCGACGGAAGCCGGCCGATGTCGCCGCGATCCTCGCCGCACGCGATCGCGCCGCAGCCGGAGTCACCGCGCCGGCCTATGGGCTCTATTTTGCGGGCGTCGCCTATCCCGACGGCTACGATTCGTTCGTCGAGCCGCCAATGCTGTGGGGTTGCCCCGCCGAGTAGCGTGTTCTGTCACGCCGAGTAGCATGTTCTGTCACGCCGAGTAGCGCCCCGTCGTCTCGCTCCGCTCGCTCGGGACAGGCTCCGCGGCGTATCGAGGCGGCCGCTCTCGCTTTCACGGCCACCTGCGGCGCACCGCTCCTCGCTAGACGCTCGCGGCTCGGACAAATAATGTCAGGGTCCTCGCCGCTCGCTGAATCGCTCGTCGGATGCGCCGCAGGTGCCACGCGCGCTCGCAGTTCGGCGGCTATAGTTCCAGCTTCGGGCGAATGATGCGTTTCGCCGGCCAAAGATAGAGAAATGGAGCGAGCACGAATATCGCGATACTCACCGTCGTATTGAGAAATGAAACGGCGACGGCGATCGAGCAAATCGCCGGCAAGATCATCATGCGCACCGCCTCCAGGCGGATCACGGGCCGGGGAAGTTTGGCCTCGACGAGCCGATGGTCGTGCGTCGCGTACCACCAGATGGCGAGTAATGAGACGCCGAGAAGGCAGATGTTCGCAGCGTAGACGGCGATTGCGGTGCGACTATCGTCGAACGCGCCGAGCAATCCGGCCGAAAACGGGGTGACGACGACGAAGAGCATAAAGAGCAGGTTGAGCCACAGCAGCGTCCGATCGGAGCGTTTCACGAAAATGAAGACGTGATGGTGGAGCACCCAATAGAGGCCGACGATGAAAAAGCTCACCGCAAAGGTGCGCATGTGATGCCAGAGCATCGCGACGTAGGGCCAAACGCTCGCGCCTTCGGCGTGGGCGGGAATGCGCAGATCGAGGACGAGCAGCGTCATCGCGACGGCGAAGATATTGTCGCTGAGCGCTTCGATGCGGGCCGTGCTCGCCGCCTCGGGCAGCGTGTGGGTGCTAAAGATATTCATTTTCTCCGATGTCCCCGCGCATTGTACGATAGTCGAGTGCGGAAAGTTCGGCGCCCGCCTGCTTGCGGGCCCCCATCGATCGCGGTAGAGTCGGTTTAGGAGGGCTCGCTCTTGGGAACCGCCGTCGTCGCCGATCGCATGCAGTTTGCGTTCACCGTGATGTTCCACTACCTCTTTCCGATCGCGACGATCGGGCTCGCTCCATATATCGCGTGGTTTGCCTGGCGCTCCGCGCGTGGCGACGACGAGGTCGCTCGCCGCGCCTCGGCCTTTTGGACGAAGATTTTCGC
>JBMFXH010000030.1:0-15643 GCA_049964475.1 Vulcanimicrobiaceae bacterium | reverse complement strand
AACGGGCCGCCGAGCGCGGCGAAGATATCATCTGCATTACGATATCTTCGGTTCTCTCCAGAACTATCAACGCGGCTCGCGCCGCCGCAGAAAATATCAAGGGAGTTCGTATCGAACTCTTCGACTCGCTCAGCGCAGCCGGTGGCGTGCGGTTTTTCGTCGAGGATGCCGTGCGTATGGCCGCCGAGGGCGCATCGGTGGACGATATTCTCGCGCACCTGCATTCAATGCGGGAACGTACCCCGCTCTTTGCAACGCTTCCGGATCTCTCGCACGTTCAGCGCACCGGGCGAATCGGGCGGGCGGCGGCGGTGCTCGGCGGATTGATGAAAATCGTGCCGATCCTGACGCTCGACGCCGGGGCGGTCGTCTCGCGCGCGCAGGTGCGAACCTTCAATCGCGCCCAGGAAACGATGGTCGATCTCGCCTGCTCCGATGGTCGGGTCGGGCCAAAAGCGCGCTTTCGCGTCATCCACACGCAAGCCCCAGAGCTTGCAGAGCGAATGCGCGATCGTATTATCGAACGCTGCGCCGGGCGCGACATATCGATCGATATCGTCGAAGCCGGCCCGGTTATCGCCGTTCATGCCGGCGCCGGAGCGATCGGCGTCGTCGTTACCGACGCCTATCCCAGTCGGTCTACAGCAGCCCCTTCGTCGGTTTAGAAAGGAAGATATCGATGCCAGTTTCGGTCGTCACCGATAGCACCTGCGATATGTCGCGTGAGATGGCGGCGAAATACGGCATCGTGCAGGTGCCCCTCTACGTCATTTGGGGGAACGAACGTTTTCGCGACGGCATCGATATTACGATGGAAGAGTTCCATCGTCGGTTGATGAGTTCGAAGGAAAATCCAATCACCGAAGAACCATCGAGCGATGACTTCGCCGTCGTCTTTCAGAAGGAGATCGATGCAGGGCGCGACGTGATCTGTCCCACGATAGGATCGAAACTCTCGAAAACCTTTGTATCGGCGAGTGAAGCCGCGCAGCGCTTTCCCGGCCGGGTCGAGGTCGTCGATACGGAGACGTTTTCCGGAGGCTTGGCACTGCACGCGATGCTCGCGGCGGAACTTGCGAAGGTTGGGGTTCCATTGCAGGAGGTTGCGGCGCGCCTCCGTTCGAAACTTGCAACGCAACGCGGCAACATGGTCCTCCCCGACGTTACTTTTCTCGGCCGGAGCGGTCGTTTGAATAAGGCCGTTGTCTCGCTCGCGCAGATGATGCGCTTGAGCCCGATTCTCCAGCTCAATCACGGCGTGGTCGAGTCCTCCACGCAAACCAACGACTTTGAAAAATCGCGCCGACAACTTATCGGGATCGCACTGCGCGGCCTCGCCGATACCTCGAAAATTCGCTTTATGATCGGATCGGTCGACGCTCCGGAATTGGCCCTGGAGTTCGAGAAAGAGATTCGCGAGAAATTGATCGGCGGCTGCGAGTCGCTCTTCGTTTATGCCTGCGGCCCCGTCGTCGCTACCAACTCGGGTCCGCGAGCCTGTGCCGTGTTTTCGATGCCGATTGACTGATGAAGCGCTCGGCGGCGTTTACGTACATTTGCCGTTCTGCCCCTATATTTGCCCGTACTGCGACTTCGCGAAGTGGCCGCTGCGCCGGAGTGATGCCGATCGTTATTTAGCAGCGCTGCACCGCGAGATCGCCGAGAGCGAGTCGCGCCCGGCGGAGAATCTTTTTCTCGGCGGCGGGACGCCGAATGCGTACGACGCGACGAAGATCGTGGAGCTTGTCGCGCGTTTGAACGAGCGCTTTCCGGCGGCGGATTCGCAGCGAGAGATTACCATCGAGGTGAATCCCGATGCGGTTCGCCCCGGCGATATGGAAGCGTACGCGCGCGCCGGTATCAACCGTCTATCGATCGGGGTGCAGTCCTTTCGCGAAGAAGAATCGCGAGCGCTCGGCCGCCGTCATTCTAACGCCGATGTCGAACGTTGCGTGCGCGATGCGCGTGACGCCGGGATATCCTCGCTCTCGGTCGATCTCATCTTCGCGCTTCCCGGGCAGAGCGAAGCCGACTGGATGGAATCGCTCGATGCCGCGATCGCGCTGGGCGTCGATCATTGCTCGACCTATGGTCTGACCATCGAGCCGGGTACGCCGTTCGAACGACTTTACGCCCGCGCTCCGGCACGATTTGCCGACGAGGATCACGAAGCGCGGCTCTACGAGATCGCGATGGATCGCCTGGGTGCAGCCGGGTTCGAGCACTACGAAATCAGTAATTTTGCGCGCCCGGGGCACCGCAGCCGTCATAACGGTAATTATTGGAAGAACGGGAGCTATCTCGGGCTCGGTGTCGGGGCCGCTTCCTATCTCGAGGGCGAGCGCAGCGCCGCAACCCGGAGCCTCACCGCGTATATGGAGGCGCTCGAACGAGGCGAACCGGTGCCGCGCGAACGGGAGCGCCTCGAGGGCCTCGCTCGTTTGGGCGAGGCGATGATGCTGGCGCTGCGGACCGCACAAGGGGTCGATGCTTCGGCCTTTAATCAACGATACGGCATCGATCCGCTCGTAACGTACGCTTCCACCATCGCCGAATTTATTGAAGCCGGGGTGTTGGAACGCAGCGGCGAGCATCTCCGTTTAACGCGGCGTGGCCGATTACTCGCCAATACCGTCTGTGGGGCCTTTGTGACGCTCGAGTGAAAACGACAACTCTCTCCTCGACGCTTCTGCGCGCGATCTTCGCGGTTCTTTTCGCCGTCGCCGGCTTTCTCGTCGGCCAAGAGGCTTATCTACGCATTCTGACCTTCCACACGGCGGGTCCGGGGGTGCAGATTCTCTTGGATATCGGCGCATCGATCGTCGGAGCGGTCTTAGGAATATTTCTCGCGCCGATAGCGCAGTCGCTCTTTGAAGAAGAGGCGCGTGCGGTTGAACGCTCGGTCGAACGACTCGCTCCCTCCGAACTCGTCGGCGGCGCCGCGGGGCTCATCGTCGGATTGGTGATCGCCTATCTGACGAAGAGCATCTTCTTCGAGTTCGTCGGCGTCGCGGGGAAAACGGGAAGCCTGATCGCGATCCTCCTCTACCTCATCGTCGCTATGTTTATCGCCTATCTCGGTGCGCGTATCGGAGCGAAATTGCGAATCGTGCCGCTACCGCCTTCGCTGGTCTCGGGGCTCTCCCCGAAAGTTCTCGATACCTCGGTGATCGTCGACGGACGCATCGTCGAAGCGATCAAGAGCGGATTCCTCGAAGGTCCCTTCGTGCTTCCGCGATTTGTTTTACGAGAGCTCCAGCAGATCGCTGATTCGGCGGATGCGCTCAAACGCGCCCGCGGTCGTCGCGGTCTCGACGTGCTCGGGCGATTGCAAGAAGTCGCGGGTCTCGAGGTGGTGGATCGCGATTACCCCGAACTCACCCCGGGGAACGTCGACGCAAAGCTCGTTCGCTACGCGCGCGAATTCGGCGCGAAGATCGTCACCAACGATTATAACTTGCAGCGCGTCGCGCGCGTTGAGAACGTCCTGACGCTCAATCTGCATGAACTGACGGCGGCGCTCAAGCCGGTCGTACTCCCGGGCGAAGAGATGCGCGTGCATGTCGTGCGCGAAGGGAAGGAACCGCATCAAGGCGTTGCCTATCTCGATGACGGCACGATGGTGGTGGTCGAGCGCGGCCGACGCCATCTCGGCGATCGCCTCGATGTCATCGTTACCAGCGTTCTGCAAACCGTCACCGGCCGGATGATCTTCGCGCGTCCGAAGGGCGAAGAAGGCGAGGAATAATGCACTGGGCCGGGTTGGTGGTGGCGGCGGGTGAAGGTCGGCGTTTCGGCGGCTTCAAACAATTAGTGGAGATCGCCGGTCGTCCGATGCTCGCGTGGTCCCTCGATGCGCTCGCCGCGGTGACCGCGTTCGAGGTTTTCGCCGTCGTGACCGCGCCCGAGGCATTCGAGGAGGTGGAACGCGTCGCGCGGCCGATTCTCGGCGAGCGACTCTTGCCGCTGGTCGCCGGCGGAGCGACGCGCCAAATAAGCGTTTGGAACGGCCTGCAGCGCCTTGCGGGGCGCTGCGACGCGGTAGCGATCCACGACGGAGCGCGCCCGTGCGTAACGTCGGAGGATATTCGTAACGGGATGCGCGAGATTGCCCCGGGACGGGCGGCGCTTCTCGCGGCGCGCGTCGTCGATACGCTCAAAAAAACGGAGGATGGCTCGACCGTGATCCAAGCGACGCTGCCGCGCGAAAACGTGTGGGCGGCGCAGACACCGCAGTTTGCAACCTACGCCGATCTCGTTGCGGCACACGAGCTCGCCGTGCACACCGGCACCGAGGCGACCGACGACATCGCGCTCCTCGAAGCGCTCGGCGTACGTTGCGCGATCGTTCCATCGACGGCGGAGAATCTGAAAGTGACGCAGCAATCCGACCGCGATCTCGCAGCGGCGATTCTTTGCGCGCGCATGCGCCGCACCGCGTCTTTGCGATGATCCGGTTCGGACACGGCTTCGACGCTCATCGGCTCGTCGAAGGTCGTCGATTGATCCTGGGTGGGGTCGATGTCCCCTTCGAGCGAGGAGCGCTCGGACACTCCGATGCCGACGCACTGGCGCACGCGGTCGCCGATGCCCTGCTCGGATCGCTCGCCCTCGGAGATCTGGGAGCGCATTTCCCCGATAGCGACCGGCGTTGGAAGGATGCCGACTCGTTGGGTTTATTGGCGGCGTGTGTGGACTTGGTGCGCGAGAGGGGCTACCGGGTCGGCAATATCGATGCGACCATCGTCGTAGAGCGCCCGCGGCTCTCGCCGTATACCGAGCAGATGCGCTGCAACCTTGCCGCTCGATGCGGCGTCGATGCAAGTGCCGTGAGTGTAAAAGCAAAGAGTAGCGAAGGTATGGGGTATACCGGTGACGGGACGGGAATCGCCGTCTATGCCGTTGCAAGCGTGGAGAAGATCGAGTCGTGAATGCGAACGTAGCCGCGCTTGCGCGCAGGATGCAGGAGTGGGGGCTTTTAGAGAGCCCGGTTCCCGACGCCGCGTATCGTTGGATCGAGACCTTTCTCGAAGCCTATGGCGAGCGCGTCGTCGACCTCGACCGCGCCCGTCCGCTCGTGCTTGCCTTACGAGCGGAATCCTGCGTCGTACCGGCGCTGGAACTCGAGCGCCTGCGCTCGCGCGAGGTGCTCTTTTTTCTCGACGCCGTCGCGCAATATGTCGACGCTCAACCCGAGTTGCGCGGACTGCCGCTCGCTCACGACCTTCCGGTCATCGGCGAGGAGTTCGGCCTTGCCGCCGAGGATGCCGTCGACAGCGTTCGTATGGCGCTCACCGGCGTGCGCGACGACGTACCGCTCGAACTGCTTTTCCCATTGCTCGGCCACGATCGCATCATGATCCGCGTCGGGGCGATTAATGCGCGGCTCCTGCATGGGCGTGGGTTAGAACCGATTTCGTTCGGCCCGGACGGATCTCCGTTCGAGCCTATTCACGGAAAGCGACCGCAGTAGATGCGTTTTTTTCAGACGATTGCTGCGGATTTTCACGCTCCGCTCGAGCGAGATCCGGCGGTGCGCGGGCCGATCGACGTGCTGCTCTCCTACCCCGGTTTTCACGCGCTCTTCGCGCATCGGTTCATTCATATTTTGCACCTCTGGAAGATTCCGTTGCTCCCGCGTTGGCTCGCACATGTCGTGCGCTTTCTCACCGGGATCGAGATCCATCCGGGAGCAACGATCGGCAACGGTGTCTTCATCGATCACGGCATGGGCGTTGTTATCGGCGAGACGGCCGAGGTCGGCGACGATTGCACGATCTATCAGGGAGTAACGCTCGGCGGCACGAGTCTTTCGCACGGCAAGCGTCACCCGACGCTCGCACGGAACGTCGTTGTCGGCGTCAACGCGGCGGTGCTCGGGGCAATTACCATCGGTGAGAATACGAAGATCGGCGGCGGCTCGATCGTCGTTCGCGACGTTCCCGCCAATGCCGTGGTCGTCGGCGTGCCCGGGCGCGTCGTCTTTATCGACGGGGAGCCGGTGCGCGATGCAAGCGAACCTCCGCGTGTCGTTATGCCCGATCCCGACGCCGTGCAAATCGCGCAACTCCAGACGCGCGTAGCCCAACTCGAAGGACGCCTTCGGGCGCTCGAACGCTCGCAAGGGAACGACGATGCCGCTGCAGCTCTATAACACGCGGAGCCGCCGCGTCGAGCCTTTTCAGCCGCTCCGCGAAGATGAGGTCTCGATCTATGTCTGCGGCTTGACGCCCTCTGCGCAAGCTCACCTCGGGCATGCTCGCTCGTTTCTTTTCTTCGATATCCTGCGTCGCTATCTCGCGTTCTCGGGATACCGCGTTACCTACGTGCAGAACGTCACCGATATCGACGACCGAAGTATCGCGGCCGCGCACCGGCTCGGCACCTCGTGGCGCGAGATCGTCGCCGGATATTATGCAGAGTTCAAACGTTCGATGCGGCGACTCGGCGTGCGCGAACCCGATAAAGAGCCGTATGCCACCGATTTTATTCCGCAGATTCGCGAAACGATCTCCGCTTTGATCGAGCGTGAGTATGCCTACGTAGCAAGCGACGGAATTTACTATCGGGTTGGGAAATTCGCTCGTTACGGCGCGCTTTCCAATCGCAATATCGCAGAACTCGAAGCAGGTGCGCGCATCGAGATCGACGAGGCGAAGGAAGAGCCGCTGGATTTTGCGCTCTGGAAATTCGCCAAACCCGGCGAGCCGCATTGGCCGTTCGAACCGTACGGTGACGGGCGTCCGGGTTGGCATATCGAATGTTCGGCGATGTCGCACGCACTACTCGATCCGCAGGGGACGGGGTTCGACATCCACGGCGGCGGAGCCGACCTGATCTTTCCCCATCATGAAAACGAGATCGCGCAGAGCGAGCCGTTGATGGAGCGGCCGCCGATGGCGAATTTCTGGCTGCATGGCGGCCTGTTACTGTTCGACAATCGAAAGATGAGTAAATCGCTCGGCAACTTCGAACCGTTGAGCGACGTGCTCGACCGATACGATCCGCAAGCCATTCGCCTGCTTTTTTTGCGCACCGGCTACGGAAAAGTCATGAACTTTACCGAGGAGGCGATGGCGGGAGCGGTCGCAACGCTGGAGCGCCTTCGCCGTGACTACCGCGCTCTGCATGAGACTGCATCGGGAAGTGACGGCGCGACGGTAACCGGCGGCCCACTCATAGCACGCGTCGTTGCGGCGCTCGACGATGACATGAACACCGCCGCCGCATTACGAGAGGTGCTCGCCGCCGCCGGTATGCCCGCCGACGGCGCCGCTCGAGGGCGTTTGAGCGAACTGCGTATCGCTTTAGATCTTTTAGGCCTCGAACCCGACGAGCGTTGGCTCGCGTCTCCGGAGGAACTTCCGCTGCCGACCGATCTCGCACTCGCACTGCGTTTGGAGATCGCCGAGCCGTGGCTCGATGGTGTCGACGATGCGCGCACGGCGCTCGAGCGTGTCATCACCGAGCGGCTTGCCGCACGTGCGAGCAAAGACTGGGCGCGCAGCGATCGCCTGCGTGACGCGCTCGCGCGTTGCGGTATCGAAATTAAAGACGGTAAGGAGGGTTCGGCATGGAGCGTCGTCCGCTAGCTCGAGGGCGGGTGAAAGCTCCGCTCGATTTCGATGACGTCATCTACGGTATCCACGCCGTCTCGGAGGCGCTCGAGGCCGGAGAATCGATTCTCGCATTGCACGTTGCAAGCGATCGGGCTCGCGATCCCGCGCTGCGCGCGCTGCTCGCGATTGCCGAAGAACGCGGGCTCCGCGCGCGTTTCGAGGGGCGCGACTTTTTTGCGCGCCTCCCCTATAAGGCGCATCAAGGCGTTATTGCGCGCAGCGCACCGTTTCCGTATGCCGATCTCGAGGACGTGCTGACGCCACGCGACGGCGCGCCGCTCCTCGTCGTTATCCTCGACCATCTGACCGATCCGCACAACGTCGGCGCGATCGTTCGTACCGCAGCGTGCATCGGAGCGAACGGCGTCATTCTTCCCGATCGTCGGAGCGCCGGGGTCAATGCGACGGTCCGTAAAGCTGCCGCCGGGGCGACGGCACACATACCGATCGCTCAAGTCACCAACGTCGCGCAGACGATCGCCGCGTTGAAGAAGCGCGGGCTCTGGATCGCCGGGGCGGAGGCCGGTGAGGGAGCGCTGCCGATGTATGAGGTCGATCTCAATCGCGATCTGGCGCTGGTCATCGGGGCCGAAGGGAGCGGGCTCGCACCATTGGTGGCGCGGAGCTGCGACTTCCTCGTGAAGATCCCGATGCCCGCGGGGGTAGCATCGCTCAACGCCTCGGTCGCGGCCGGGGTGCTCCTCTACGAGGCCCTCCGCCAGCGCTTGCCCCTGGTGCCGGCGGTGCGCGAAGGATAGAAAATCGGCCGGATACGGCAAAAACGCTTGACGCTGGAGGGGAGCCCTTCTATACTCCGACCCGTGCGACGCGCTCGACGGGCTCCGGCCCGCGTCATGCGTCCACGCGTCCCAGACGAGGCAGATACCACCCATGGCAATGACCCAGCCGGCCCCTGCAGGGCTGGACTATCACGAACGCGGCGACGAAGATCTCGTTGCGACGGCAAAGAGCGGCGATAGCCTTGCGATGGAGTTCTTACTCAACAAATACAAGAACTTCGTGCGCATCAAGGCTAAGAGCTACTTCCTCATCGGCGCGGATCGCGAAGATATCATTCAAGAAGGCATGATCGGCTTGTATAAGGCGGTCCGCGATTTCAAGGCCGATAAACTTTCGAGTTTTCGCGCCTTCGCCGAATTGTGTATTACGCGCCAGATCATCACCGCGATCAAGACCGCGACGCGTCAGAAGCATATTCCGCTCAATCAGTATATATCGCTGAACAAACCGATCTACGATGAGGACAGCGAACGGACGTTGCTCGACGTTATGCCGGCGCAGAAATCCGGCGATCCCGAGGAGTTGGTCGTAACGCAGGAGGTCTCCGACGACATTCGCCAGCGTATTCGCCAGAATCTCTCCGATCTCGAGTCGCAGGTTCTCGAATCCTATCTCGAAGGAAAGAGTTACCAGGAGATGGCGCGCGATCTCGGCCGCCATGTGAAATCGATCGATAACGCGCTCCAGCGCGTGAAACGTAAGATCGAGAAGAATCTCGCGGAGTTCGAGTTTAAGTAACGCTCGTTGGTAGGTCGCGTGGGGGTGGCTCGCTTGCCCCCTGAGTCAATCGCTCGTCGCTCCCACGCTTCCACCTTTCGTCGTTTTGGTCTCTCCCGTTGCGCCCAACAATGCGACGACCCGATCGTAGACGCGCTCGCGATCCTCGAGCGGATCGACGACGAGGATCTCGCTTTCGCGACCATCGCTCGGAGCGATGCAGACCGTTACCAGTCCCTTCGCGCAGACGTCCATACAGGATGTCGAAATCGCCCGAATCGGCCCCCACCGGCCGCGCTCTTTGAGCGTGGCTTTGAGCCAGTCGCGCAGGCGGAACCCGCCGTGCCGTGCTGCGATCTCCGGCGTCTCTTCGGGAATTCGCTCGGTCGAACAGCGATCGCAGACGAGCGCGAGGCCGCCCGAGCGCCACTTGGGGCGTACGCTTTGCATGAAGGGTCTCCCGGGCGAAAGCAATGGAGCCGACGGTGGGACTCGAACCCACGATTGGCAGTTTACAAAACTGCTGCTGTAGCCGCTGAGCCACGTCGGCGGAGAGCGCGAGCTTCCACGCCTCTCGCACGCACCCTCCGAGGTGGCTCCGGACGGGAGCGTGGCCGAGGATTTTGTCGAGAGTCGTTGCGAGGAGTCTTGGGGTTTGGTATCGTACCGTCCGGAGCCGTCGGCAGACGGTCGCGTGGGTAGGTGGTCGAGTGGTTAAAGGCACCGGACTGTAAATTCGGCGCGCGAAAGCGCTACGCTGGTTCGAATCCAGCCCTGCCCACCACGCGGGCGTTGCATAGTGGTAGTGCTTCTGCCTTCCAAGCAGACAGCGCGGGTTCGATTCCCGCCGCCCGCTCCAAGTAGGAATGCCGTTGTAGCTCAGTGGTAGAGCACGTCCTTGGTAAGGACGAGGTCATGGGTTCAATCCCCATCAACGGCTCCATCCTCATTACGTATGCGACGATGCGCACGCATCCAAGCTGCGCAGTTCGACGTTCTTTACGAATGTATGAACGAGAACTCCACCCCCGAAATCCAGCGCACCGAAGCCGAATGGCGGGCTCATCTCGGGCCCGAGCGCTATCATATTCTGCGCGAAGCCGGCACGGAACGCCCCTTTAGCGGCTCCTTGCTCGCCGTCGATGCCGAGGGCAGCTATCTCTGCGGAGGATGCGGTGCCTCGCTTTTCACTGCCGATGCCAAATTCGAATCGCACTGCGGCTGGCCGAGCTTCACGCGCCCCGAGGAATTGGAGCGCGTTCGCCTGCTCCAGGATCGCAGTCATGGCATGATTCGCACCGAGGTCCGCTGCAAACGCTGCGATTCCCATCTCGGGCATGTCTTCGATGACGGACCGAGCCCGGAGGGGACGCGCTACTGCATCAACTCGCTCTCGCTGCAGTTCCAGCCGAAGTAGCGGCCGGACCTTTACGAAATCAAAACAGAATAGACCTTCGCGCCCGCTTCACCCGGGCTTTTCCTAAGAAATATCCGACGAGAGCCGGAAAAAGATTAACCCTCCCGGAGGGAGGGCTGCGCTTGAAACGGAAGCGCGACCATGGGATGGGAGCCGCCAAAAGTCACACGCTGCCCGTCGATCTCGGTGAGGTTCTCGAACGCATCACCGACGGTTTCTTCGTGCTCGATCGCGATATGCGCATCCGTTTCATGAACGGCGAGGCGAAACGCCTACTCGGGGCGGTCGGACGCGACGTGGTGGGTATGAGGGTTCGCGATCTCTTTCCGACCTTCGCCAACTCGGTCTTCGAAGAGCAGTACCAAAAGGCCCTCGATACCGGCGCCCCGACCGCATTCGTCGAGTATTCCTTGACCTCGTATCTCTGGTTCGATGTCAAAGCCTTCCCCGCGCCCGATGGGATATCGGTCTACTTCCGCGATGTCACCGAGCGCGTCGAGGCCGAACGCATGATGGCCGAGCGCAACAATCAGCAGGCCGCGCTGATCGAATTCGGGCGCCTTGCGCTCGCGCGGGTGAGCGAAGACGCCCTCGAACTCCTCTGCACCTATCTCGACGCTCCCGCTGCCGAGATGTATCGTTACCGTCCCTCGCTCGACCGCTACGATCGCGTCGGCGAACTCGGCGAGGCGGTCGCGCCTCCGGTCAGCGAGGGAGAGACGCTCGATTTCGCCGGGTCGGCGCAGATGCGGCGCGCGGAGGCGATCGTCGTCGACAGGCTTACCGACGATGCTCCGCTGCTCGATGCGCGCGCGCGGATGGCGAATGGGATTCAATCGGTGGCCTGCATTCCCGTCGGCACCGAAAGCGAACCGATCGGGATGATCGTCGTGGGGAGCCCGCATGCGAAGTATTTCGATGAATCGCGGCAGCGGTTCATCGAGAGCGTTGCGACGACGATCGCCGAGGTCTTTCATAGCTCGCGCGCGACGGCGCAAACACGCGAGATCCTCGACAGCATCACCGACGCCTTCGTCGCCGTCGATAAAACGCTTCATATCATTTACGTCAACGAGCGGTTGGCGCAGTTTTATCGGGCGAAGAAGGACGCCCTTATCGGGCGACCGATGATGGATTTCGTCGAGCCTTCCTCGGAGAGTATGGTGCGCGCCGCATTTGAGGAAGCGCTCGCAAGCCGAAAGCCGGTAACGTTGGAATTACGATCGGGCGTAAACGGACGATGGTACGACATGCGTATCTACCCTTTCGCCGACGGGCTGGCCGGATATATCCGCGATATTACCAACCGCATAAAGAGCGAGCGAGAGATCCGCGAATTGAATGCAACGCTCGAGCAACGGGTTGCAGAGCGCACCGTGCAACTCGAAGCGGCGAATAAAGAACTCGAAGCCTTTGCGTACTCCGTCTCGCACGATCTTCGCGCTCCTCTGCGTGCGATCGACGGCTTCAGTCAAGTGCTCGAAGAAGATTACCACGCGCTCCTCGACGACACGGCTCGCGGCTATCTCGGGCGCGTTCGCTCCGCAGCCAAGCGGATGGCCGAACTCATCGATGCGCTGCTTCGCCTGGCGAAAATCGCGCGCGCGCCGATTCATTTCGAAAAGATCGACCTGAGCGAAATCGTCTCGGCAATCGTGACGGAGATCCACGTCGCCGAACCCGAGCGTCACGTCGAGATCGAGATCGAACCCGGCCTCGCCGGGTACGGCGACCCGGTACTCGTGCAGGCGGCGCTCGGCAACCTCGTCGGTAACGCCTGGAAATTCACCAGAAAGACGGAGCGGCCGGCAATCGGCTTCGGGCGCTCCCCGTCGGGTGAGTTTTTCGTTCGCGATAACGGCGCCGGCTTCGATATGTCCTATGCCAACAAACTTTTCGGTGCATTTCAGCGCCTTCACGCCGCCGACGAGTTCGAAGGAACGGGAATCGGCCTCGCCACCGTCGCACGCATCATTCATCGGCACGGGGGCGCCCTGCGGGCGGAGGGAGCGGTCGGCCACGGAGCTACATTTTGGTTCACGCTTCCAACGGAGGTTCCCATAGAGTGAGTACGCCCTACATCCTTCTGATCGAAGACAGCGATGACGATATCGAGTTGACGAAGCGGGCCTTCGCAAAGAATCACATTCTCAACGAAATCGTCATCCTGCGCGACGGAGAGAAGGCGGTGCAATTTCTCTTCGATAAGGACTTCGAAGGGAAGGGAACCCCACAGTTTATCTTGCTCGACTTGAAGTTGCCGAAGGTCTCGGGCCTAGAGCTCCTGGAGCGAATACGAAGCCATGAGACGACGCGGCTTATTCCGACGGTTATTCTCACTTCGAGCAAGCAAGACGAAGATCTGTTGGCGGGCTATCGCCTCGGCGTGAACAGTTACGTGCGAAAGCCGGTCGACTTCAACGAATTTGTCGAAGCAGTGCGCCAGGTCGGGCTCTACTGGTTGGTCCTCAATCAAATCCCGCGTACGAGCCTATGAACGCCGGTCGCCCGCTTCGCGTCCTTTGCATCGATGATTCGCCCAACGATGCCGATCTCAACGTGCTTGCGCTCGGGAGGGCGGGCTATCGCGTTGAGACTCAGCGGGCCGATCGCGAGGACGCCGCGCGGGAGGCGCTCGACCGTGCAAGTTGGGATGTCGTGCTCTGCGACTACTCGATGCCGAATTTCAGTGCGCCGGCGATGCTTGCGCTGCTCGCCGAGCGCGACCTCGATATCCCGTGCCTGATCGTCTCGGGAGCGATCGGCGAAGAAGCCGCCGCCGAAGCGATCCGCTTGGGGGCGTACGATTACATTTTCAAGAATAATTTAAAACGCCTCGGGCCGGCAGTCGATCGCGCATTGCGCGATGCCGACTTGCGTCGCGCGCGCCGCATAATCGAACAGCAACTCCGCGCAAGCGAAACGCGCCTGCGCCTCCTCTTCGAGCAATTGCCGGCGCTCGTGGTGACCACCGATACGGATTTGACGATCACCTCGATCGAGGGTGCACGACTGGGAGCACTCGGGATGGAGAGCGAGGCGCTGCTCAATACGCGTATTGCGACCTCGGCGTTAATCGCCGATGAGTCGCGCTTCCCCGTGCGGCGCGCCCACCTCAAAGCCTTGCAAGGCGTCGCCGGCGAGTACGAGATGATTTGGGGTGGAAAGACGTTGCAGGGGC
Source organism: Vulcanimicrobiaceae bacterium (assembly GCA_049964475.1). Classification (GTDB taxonomy): domain Bacteria; phylum Vulcanimicrobiota; class Vulcanimicrobiia; order Vulcanimicrobiales; family Vulcanimicrobiaceae; genus JABEUX01. The sequence goes on along the minus strand of JBMFXH010000030.1, from coordinate 1,908 downwards.
ACGTCGAGCCGCTTCGGACCGAGAGCGGGAGAATCGTCGGCACGATTTCGGTCGCCTTCGATATCACCGAACGGAAAGTCGCCGAACAGCGGCTGACGTATTTTTCGCAGTTCGATCTTTTAACCGATCTCCCGAATCGGACGGTTCTCGAGGATCGGCTGGCGCAAGCGTTGGCGATAGCCGTGCGACACGGCGATGAAATTGCGATTTTCACCATCGATCTCGATCGCTTTAAAGAAGTGAATGAAAGCTACGGGCGGACGAGCGGGGACGAACTCCTCCGCGGCGTCGGGCGTCGCTTGCGCCGTCTCTTCGACGATACCGCAACGGTCTCGCGATTCGGTGAGGACCTCTTCGTTATTCTTGCGATCGGTCTCAATTCGCGCGAAGTCGTCGAAACGCAGGCCCGACGCATTCGCGATGCCTTCGAATCGCCGTTCGAGATCCGCGAGTCCGATATTTACGTGACCGCGAGTATCGGCATTGCGATGGCCGGCGAGGACGGCAACGATGCGCACGGCTTGATCGAGTCGGCGGAGGCGGCGCTGCTCTCGGCCAAGCAGAGCGGACGGAATACGTGGCGGTTCTTTACGCCGAGCATGTTGCTCTCCTCGGTTGAACGCATCACCCTCAAACGCGATCTTCGCGTCGCTGCGGTGAACGACCAACTCGCGCTCCACTATCAACCGATCTTGCGTGCATCCGATGGTGCACTCGCGGGGCTCGAAGTACTCGTTCGTTGGCAGCATCCGAGTTACGGGATGCTGATGCCCGATAACTTCGTGCCGCTCGCCGAGGAGTCGGGAGCGATTGAAGATGTCGGCGAATGGGTTCTTTCCTCGGCCTGCGAGCAGTTTGTCCGTTGGCGCAAAGACGGAATCAAAATAGGACGCATCGCGGTCAATCTCTCGGCGCGGCAATTCGAGGGGCGCGACCTTCGCGAGCGTGTCGCCGCCATTATCGAACGCACCGGAATTCCACCCGAGCGATTGGAACTCGAACTCACCGAGAGCGCGATCATGCGTGACGTTACCGGAGCGATTGCAACGTTACAAGATCTCAAAAGGCTCGGCGTGCGCATCGCCGTCGACGATTTCGGTGCGGGGTACACGAGCCTTTCGTTCCTGCGTCGCTTTCCGGTCGACTCGCTGAAAATCGATCAATCCTTCGTCCACGATCTTCACGAAGGCTCGCACGACGAAGCGATCGTCAAAGCGATCGTCACCTTAGCCACAAACCTCGGCTTGACGTCGGTCGCCGAGGGTGTCGAGGATGAGAGCGTCTTTATGCAGCTACGGGCACTCGGCGTAAGCGAGGTGCAAGGCTTCCACCTATCGCGCCCGATGACGCTCGAGGCGACCTCGGCGTTTCTGAACGACCAGGTCGCTATGGCAACCGAGTAGTCGCCGCGACCGTACGCGTCAGCGCACGGACATCGACGGATGCGGCGAGGGCGCTGGCAAGGCGCTCGAGCCCCTCTCGATCCTCTTCAGTGAATCGCGCTCGGCGCGGGCTGTCGCAGTCGATCACGCCGATGATGCCTTTCGCGTCGCGCAACGGCACGACGCACTCCGAGGCGGAGGCGCTATCGCAGACAATATGGTCGGCGAACGCCGAGACATCCTCAACGAGGATCGACGCATCGGCTGCATAGGATTTTCCGCAGACGCCGCGACCGATGGCGATGCGCGTGCACGAGGGTTTGCCGATAAAGGGGCCGAGCACGAGATCGTCGCCTTTTGCGAGATAGAGTCCGGCGAAGTTGAGCTCCGGGATCTCTGCAGCAAGGAACGCTGCGAAATTTGCGGTGTTGGCGAGCGGATCGGGTTCGCCCTCAAGCAGGGCACGGAGTTGACGCTCGAGTTGTTCGTAATCGACGGGCATGGCGAGCCACTTTGCGTTCGCGGC
>JBMFXH010000029.1:0-16283 GCA_049964475.1 Vulcanimicrobiaceae bacterium | reverse complement strand
CTTGCGGGTCGTTCTCTTGCAAGCGGCGGATACCGGCGATCGCGAGCGCGTCGGCGAGTTCTTGGTGGAGCCGCGCGTTGCGCTCGAGCAGGGCTTCGTTTGCGGCGACGAGCGCGGCATTCCGCGCGCGCAACGACGGAAACGAGAGCACGGCGGCTGCGCTACCGCCGACGGCGTTGCCGACCGATGCAACGACGTTCTCGGAACCGGCGATGAGGTACGATGCGGCGACGGCGATCGGGCTCGGCTCGCCGCTTCGCTGCGCGCGAATCTGCACGATGGCGAGCAACGCCGCAACGATGACGATTGCGAGGAGAACGAGCAGTTTGCGTTCGTCAGTGCGCATCGACGCCGCTCGCGGCCTCGGGGCGATAGCCGTGCGCGCGGAGCGTGCGCACCACGCGGCCGAGCGGCAACCCCATAACGGTATAAAAATCACCCTCGATTCCATCGACCAGCGCAGCGGCACGACCTTGGATGCCGTATCCCCCGGCTTTGTCGAAAGGTTCGCCGCTCGCAATATACTCGGCGATCTCGTCGGGCGCGAGCTCGTGGAAGCGCACGCGCGTCGTTTCACAGAATTCGACCGCCGGATCCTCGCCCGGAAATGCGATTGCCACTGCAGTATGGACGAGATGCTCGCGCCCTGATAACGAGCCGAGCATTGCGCGCGCTTCGTCGGCATCGCGCGGTTTGTTGAGCGCGATCCCATCGCGATCGACCACGGTGTCGGCTGCGAGCGTCGGGCGGTCGACGTTCGTGCCGAGCCGCGCCGTGACGTCGCGGAGCTTCTCGCGTGCGTGGCGTTGCGCGAGTTCGCGCGGGGTGAGCGCGGGGTTGTCGGGCTCGCCGTACTCGCTCGGAATCACCTCGACGCGTAATCCCAGCGATCGCAACAACTCCAGGCGGCGCGGCGAGGCGCTGGCAAGGTAGATACGATTCATCGTTCGCATTCGGGCTGTCCGTACAGGCGGTGCGTGCGAATATACTGCCAGACGGCCTCGGGAACGAGATAGCGAACGCTCCGCCCCTGCGCGAGCAGCGTTCGAATCAACGTCGCGGATTCGGGAAGCGCGGGCAGATTGAGCGTGCCGACGCGTTGGCGCAAGTTCGTGGGGAGCGCGGCGATCACGCGCGCGAGCGCATCGTCGGGCACGCCGGCGCGCGGCGCGATGACGAAACGTTCGAGGCTGCCGAGCACCTCGTCGAGCCGAACCCAGTTGGAGTTCACCAGCGAATCGGCACCGATGAGAAAGGTGAACGAAGCATCGGGATAGCGCGCGCGCAACCGTGGAAGCAGGTCGGCGGTGTAGCCCGTCGCCTCGGGAAGTAGATCGCTATCGTCGAGGGCGAAGCCGCGGTTGGTCGCTATCGATCCCAGAATCATCGCGCAGCGATGTTGGGCGTCGGCGATCGCACCGGCGCGATAGTGTTGATGCCGCGTGGGAAGAAAGAGTACGCGGTCGAGTCCCTCACTCAATCGCGCCGATTCCGCGACGAAGAGATGCGCGTTATGGATGGGGTCGAAAGTTCCGCCGAAGATGCCGAGTTTCATGAATACGTGAATTCGTACGTCCCGATCCGCACGCTGTCGCCTTCGCGGACCCCACGTGCCTGCAATTCTTTCTCCACACCCATCTTCACTAACGCGCGCTCGAAACGTGCGAGTGCTTCATCGGAATCGAAATTCGTGCGTTCGGCGAGTTGTTCGACGCGTTCGCCCGTTACCACGAAGGTTCCATCGTCGTCGCGCGAGATCGTGAAGGTTTCGCGGGTCGGCAACGCGATTTGCGCGGGCGAGATATCGATCGCGGCCGGCGGCGGAGCGAGCGAGAGCGCGCGCCACATCGCAGCGAGTAATTCCGGAACGCCCTGGTGGGTCGCCGCGCTGATCCCCAACGTCTGCGGATCGCGCTCGCGTAACTCGGCGAAGTGTTCGCGCGCATCGGGAAGATCGAGCTTGCTGACCACGACGATCGTCGGTTTCTCGGGGAGCGCGGGGTTCCAAGCGCGGAGCTCCGCTTCGATCGTCGCCCGATCGCTCGCCATTTCGTCGAGCGATTTCGCGCCGTCGAGAAGGTGGACGAGAATGCGCGTGCGCTCGACGTGACGGAGGAATCGGTCGCCGAGCCCGGCGCCCTCGTGCGCCCCCTCGATGAGCCCCGGGACGTCGACGGCGACGAACGAACGCTCGTCGTCGAGGCGTACGACGCCGAGTTGCGGCTCGATGGTGGTGAAGGGATAATCGGCGATCTTCGGGCGCGCGGCGGTAATCACCGAGAGCAACGTCGATTTCCCGGCGTTCGGTACGCCGACGATCCCGACATCGGCGAGCAGTTTGAGTTCGAGGCGCAGCACGCATTCTTCGCCCGCCTCGCCGCGAATCGCATAATCGGGCGCTTGGCGTGCCGCCGTCGCGAAATGCTGGTTTCCGAGGCCGCCTTTACCCCCACGCGCGACGAGCACGCGTTGTCCCGGTTGCGCGAGATCGGCGAGCAATGCCTCGCTCTGCGTCTCGGTGCTTTTGTAGACGAGCGTCCCGACCGGCACGTGAATGACGAGATCGTCGCCGGCGCGCCCCGATTTGTTTGAGGTTCCGCCCGCTTTGCCCGAATCGGCGGCAAACTTCCGCTTGAAGCGAAATTCGACCAGCGTGTTGAGTTCGGGGTCGGCGAGGAGATAGAGGCTGCCGCCGTGCCCGCCGTCGCCGCCGGCGGGGCCGCCTTTCGGGACGTATTTTTCGCGGCGCCATGCAACGATGCCGTCCCCGCCGCGGCCGGCGGAGATTTCGATCGTGGCTTCATCGATAAATTGCACTTGAGGTCGATCTATTCCGCAGCCGGATGAGGGAGCCTTGAAAGAGCGACGGGGCGCCGCATGCGGCACCCCGTCGAAGAAGCGAGCGTTTTCGCCCCGCCGTTATGCGGAGAGCGGTTTGATATCGACGTGCTGCTTGTTCCGGCGCGTCGCGAACTGCACCGTGCCCTCGGTCAGCGCGAAGAGCGTGTGATCGCGGCCGATGCCGACGTTCTCACCGGGGTAGAACTTCGTGCCGCGCTGGCGGACGATGATATTGCCCGCGAGCACGTGCTGGCCACCGAATCGCTTGACGCCGAGGCGCTGCGAATTGGAGTCCCGGCCGTTGCGGGTAGAGCCGGCGCCCTTCTTGGACGCGAAAAGCTGCAGATCGAATACGAACATAGCCGCAAGAGTATAGCGCAACCCGGCCCCGGGGTCAAATGGCTCCACCGAGGGTATGCGGGGGCGCGCGGCGCACGCCGCTCGCCGGGGAAGCGAACGAGCTGCGGCTCGGTAACGTTCTATCGGGGAGGCGCCGACGAGGCGTCGAAGGATCCATCGAAAGGAGTCTATCCACATCCATGTCAGTCAAGCCAAAATTTATGGCGGCTGCCGCAGCTTTGCTTGTCGGCACGCTCGCATTGACGCTCCACGCGGGAGCGGCCCCGGCGTCAGGTGCCGGGCAAAAGGGCGCCTACGCCGATCACCTCGCCGTCGCAGGAGCCAAGGCGCCGCAGACGATCGAGGTCAAGGCCTATCGCTATTCGTTCGAACCGGAGACGATTACCGTCCACGAAGGCGAGCCGGTGAAGTTGGTGCTCACCAGCAAAGACGTTACCCATGGGATCGCCAATGCCGATCTCGGCATTCCCAATACCGTCATTTTCAAAGGCAAAACCAGCACGGTAACTTTCACGCCGAAAAAACTCGGAACGTTTAAGGTGCACTGCTCGGTATTCTGCGGAGTCGGTCACGCCAACATGATGTTGACGGTCAAAGTTATCAAGTAATCCGGTTCGCCGGTACAACGGTTCAAAAGCAAAAGAGCGGGCCCCCGAAGTTCGGGAGCCCGCTCTTTTCTCGCGACGCTTACCGTGGAGATCTTAGTGGTTCTTCCACCACGGCCCGCCCCAGAGCAACTGATAGCTCCAGACCGGCGTGCCGCCGACCGTTATTGCATCTTCGATCGTGAACACGACGTTCGGTTGGATGTTAACGGCGAGGTCGCCGATGTAGTAGTTGTTGACGCCGCCCATCCCGTCGTTCGTGTTGTCGTAGCGGAGGTCGAGATTCGCTTTCGGAAGCACGTTATAGATCGCTTCGAGCGAATATGCGTGGCTCTGCGACGAGACCGCCGGCGAGATATCTTGCGGATTGTTATCGTTGCCTTGGAGATCGACACCGAGCAGCATGTACTTCGGCCCGGTGTAGGCGACGAGTCCGCCGTAGCGCGAGTAGGTATCGTTCGCTCCGGAAGGAAGCGGCGTCGTTCCGCCTTCGAAGGCGAGGCCGCCCGACCAACGGGTCTCCGGCCACATGTACATCAGCGAACCGACATAGGCTTGGCCGACCGCACCGGCGACCGAACTATCGGTATCGCTGTCGTACGCGGTCTCCAGCGGGCCTTCGTTGGTCATGTAGGCGATGTTGCCGATGAGCCCTTTCGAACCGATCTGCGTGTACGATGCGCCCCAGCGGTTATCGCCGACGCCGACGCCGTTATTTCCGACGCCGAGCGCAGCGAAGGAGTAGCCCGAGAGCGAGAGATTCATCGCGACCCACGGGGCGAAGAACGGGGTCGGGAACATGCCGACTTGGAGGCTGCCGTTACCGTGGCTAAGCCCGTTATAGGCGATCCAGCCTTGATCGATCGAAGCAGCTGGCATGCTGCCTTCAACGATCGGCACCGAGGCGTAGTAGGTGAAATCTTTTCCGAGGTAACCGGCGCTGAGCAGATCGATGACGCCGACCATGACTTTGTTGCCGAAGGTCGGGTCGGGAACGCTCGATTTATTGAGCGTGAACTCCAGCGCCACCGGCAGATGTTTGTTGTTCTCCATCTGCGCGTGCGCGTCGAGGACGCGCGCGAAGTTCGTCGCTAACACGTAGCGGCCGGTAGCGTTGAGGTTGGGAACGGAGGTGTGGCACATCTGGCAGCTGACGCCGCCCTGTGCGTTTGCGAAGAGCGGTATAGCGCTGGCTGGACGCGCCGAACCGAGGATGGCGAGAGCCATCCCCAGTGCGACGATCAGTCCGCTGCGACCGATTTTGGCGTTCATTGTTTTACTATCACCGTTAGCTTCATGTTTGCGTGATTGAGACCGCAGAAAATCGCGCAGGGAAGAACGTAGGTGCCGGCCTTCGTCGGGGTCACGGCGACCGTCGCGGTCTTGCCCGGTTGAATGCGGGTGAGCGGGATGTGGAGCCGATTAGAAACGATTCCGTGCACTCCTCCTGACGAGGTCAGGTGCAGGGTGGTCGTCTTGCCGACGTGCATCACGATCGTGCTGGGGGTGAACTTGCCGTCCGAGCTGGCGACGATGTTCGTGGCACCGGCGGCGGCGACTTCCTGGGTGACGCCTGCCGCGCCGGCGGGGCGGGCTCCGACGCCGAGGGCGACGAGAGCAAGGGTTGCGATAAAGGTGGTAAGCGTGCGTTTCATGAGTTCCTCCTGTGAATCGAATGGTACCGGGCGCATACGAAGACGCGATGAGCCCTCAGGGAACAGGCTGGGAAGAAGTGGAGAAGCGGAGAGGGGTCAACGATGGGGCGACCGTACCTACCAACCGCTTTGGAGAAAAAACGAGTGGTGGTCACCGGGCTCGGGGCCGTGACGCCGTTAGGGAATACCCGAGAAGAATTCTGGCGCCGACTGATCGCCGGTGATTCGGGCGTCGGCCCGATCACGGCATTCGATGCGAGCGCCTTTACGACGCGCATCGCCGCCGAGGTCCGCGATTTCGATACCGACGCTCTTTTAGGGCGCAAAGAGGCGCGGCGCATGGATCGGTTCACGCAGTTTGCGATGGTCGCGGCGAATGAAGCGATTGCCGACGCTGCCTTGCCGACCGACGAGGCGACGAAAGAACGCATCGGTGCGGTGATGGGCAGCGGTATCGGCGGCATCATCACCTTCTGGCTGGAATCGGAGAAAGCGGCGGCCGCCGGCACGTGGGCGCGTTGCTCGCCGTTCTTTATCCCGATGCTGATGTCGAATGCGGCATCGGCGAATATTTCGATGAACCATGGATTTCGCGGGCAGATCTTCTCGGTCGCCAGCGCCTGTGCCAGTGCCAACGACGCGATGGCGATCGCCTATCGCAGCATCGCCGGAGGCGAGGCGATCGCCATGGTGACCGGCGGCAGCGAGGCCTGCGTCTCGCCGCTGGCGATCGGCGGCTTCTGTTCTATGAAGGCGATGTCCACGCGCAACGAGGAGCCGACGAAGGCGTCGCGCCCCTTCGATAAAGATCGCGACGGCTTCGTTCTCGGCGAAGGCTCCGGCGTGCTGATCTTCGAGGAATACGAACATGCGCGGGCGCGCGATGCGCGTATCTACTGCGAGGTGCTGGGCTACGGCGAATCCGCCGACGCCTACAACATCGTCGCCGTCGATCCCGACGGCCGCGGCGTCAAACTGGCGTTCGAGCGCGCCTTCGCCGGCTCCGGAGTCGCTCGCGACGAGGTCGATTACATCAACGCACACGGTACGTCGACCCCGATCGGCGACCCCGCGGAATCGAAAGCGATCGAGGAAACCTTCGGCGAACGCGCCGCCAAGATCGCCGTCAGCTCGACGAAATCGATGCACGGCCACGCGCTCGGTGCTGCCGGCGGTATCGAAGGGGTCGCGACCGTGCTCGCCGTCGCCAACGATCTCGTTCCGCCGACGATCAACTACGAACACCCCGACCCGGAATGCCGGCTCGACTACGTTCCCAACGTCGCGCGCAAAATGACGGTGAACGTTGCATTCTCCAATTCGTTCGGCTTCGGCGGCCATAATAGCGTGTTGGTCTTCGGCAAAGTACGGTAACGATGGCCGGGGAGGCGCGGCGGCGCCGCGTGCGCGCGTGGTTGCGTTTGGCGGGGATTCGAAAGGTCGGAGAAATCGTTCATATCGAGCTCGCTTTGCGGCACGGCTCCTTCGCGCGCGAACGCGGCGGCGAAAGCAACGAACGGCTGGAGTTTCTCGGCGATTCGGTACTCGGCTTTATCGTTGCGACCTGGCTCTACGAAATGTTTCCGGCATTGACCGAAGGCGAATTAACGCTGCGCAAGGCGCGTATCGTAAAAGACGAAGCGCTCGCCGTCACGGCGGCGCGGCTCGGTTTCGACGATGCGATCGAATTGGGCGTCGGTATGCGCAACGCCGGAGGCACTGAGAACGCGTCGATTCTCGCCAATACCTTCGAGGCGTTCGTCGCCGCGCTCTACCTTCAGTTCGGCATCGAGGCGGCGCGGAAATTCGTGCTCGAGCAACATGTCGCGCGCGTCGATCTCGATCCGCTCGCGCTCGTCGATCCGAAGACCCGCCTGCAACAGTACACGCAGGCGCACGCGCTCGGGTTGCCCTCGTACGACGACCGCGGTGAGGGGACGCCGCAGCGCCCCGCTTTCACCTCAACGGTCGTTATCGACGGGCGCCCCCTGGGAAGTGGGAGCGGCGCGTCGAAACGGGCAGCCCAGCAGGCGGCTGCGATAGCCGCGCTACGCACGCTTGAAAGCGCTTCGGGCGCGCAAGGAATCTCGTGAAACTCAGGAAGATCAAGGCGTTTGGTTTCAAGACGTTTGCCGATGCAATAACGCTTGAATTTGCGGGCGGCATTACCGGCATCGTTGGCCCCAACGGCTCGGGGAAATCGAACATCGTCGATGCCTTCCGGTGGGTGCTCGGTGAGACCAGCACGCGGAGCCTACGCTCCGACAAGCTCGAGGGGGTCATTTTCGCCGGTACCGACAAACGCAAGCCGCTCGGGCTCGCCGAGGTCTCGCTGACCTTCGATAACACCGACGGTCGGCTCGCAACGGACTTCCGCGAAGTCGAGATAACGCGCCGTACCTATCGCGCGGGCGATAGCGAATACTTTATCAATCGCTCCCAGGTGCGTTTGCGGGATATCCACGATCTCCTGATGGGAACCGGGCTCGGGCCGGGCTCGTATTCGATCGTCTCGCAGGGGCAGATCGATGCGATTCTCACCAGCAAGCCTGCAGAGCGACGCGCGCTCTTTGAAGAGACTGCAGGAATCAATAAGTTCCTCGCTCGCAAAAACGAGTCGTTACGTCAGCTCGAAAAGACCGAGCAGAATGCGATCCGCATTAACGATTTAATCGCCGAGATCGAGAAGCGCATACCCGAACTCGAGACGCAAGTGCGCCGTGCGAAGCGCTATCGCAAAGTGCAGGCGCGCGTCCGCGACCTCGAGATTCTTTCGTATCTGCGCGCGAGTGCCTCGCGCCGCGAAGAGCGCACGCGCCTCGCCGACGAAAGCGCACTCATCGAAGAGCGCCGCGGCAATGCCGCTGCGAGCGCCGCGAGCCTCGGCGGCCTCTTCTCGGAGGTGCGCAATCGCCTCTATCAGGCCGATCTCGCGCTGGAAGACTTACGCGTCAACGCACAAGATCGCAGAGCCGAACTCGCGCGCGTTGAAGCCGATTATGCCGCCGCACTCGCGCGTCGTGAAGCACTTGAGGCGCAGAATACGCAGACCTCCGCCGATGTCGAGCGCGTCGCACGCGAACGCGAAGAGCTCGGTGCGACGATCGAACGGTTGGAGCGTGAGATCGCCCCGCTGGTTATCGAGCTCGAAGCCGCACGCGAACGCGAGCTCGCCGCCCAGGCGACGCTCGCGCAGGCCCGCGCTCAGCTCGATGCCATCTTCACACGCTTGCGCGAAGTGGAGGCCGATGTCGCGCGCGAGGCGACCGCGCGTGCCGAGCGTCGCGCGCAGGGCGAGAGCCTTCGCGGCGAGATCGCGCGGCTCGAGGGCGAGATCGCCGAGGACGCGGAACGGCTCGGAGAACTCGAACGCTCGGTCGATGAGAGCACGCATCGCTGCGCGCAGCACGAAAGCGTGCTCGCACAGGCGGAAGAGCAGCAACGCGATGCCCGCAGTGCCGTCGAAAGCGCACAAGAAACCCACGCACAGGCGCAGAGCGCGGCTGCAACCGCTACGGCGGCTCTGCGCGAATACGCCGGTGAAGTGAAGGCCGCTGAATCGCGCCTGCACACAATCGAAGAGCTCGAAAACTCGCTCGAAGGGCATGTCCCGGGGACGCGCGCGGTGATGGAAGCCAAGCAGCGCGGCGAACTCGGCGGCATCGAAGGGATCGTTAGCAACCTCATCACTACCGACGAGAAATACGCGCGGGCGATGGACATCGCATTCGGCGCTCGTCTCTCGAACATCGTTACGACGAGTTCCGAAGATGCAGAGCGCGGTATCGAATTTCTCAACGCGCGCGAAGCGGGACGCGCGACCTTTCTGCCGCTCGACACACTTTCGGCGCGCGACGCTCGGGCGATGACAGCGGAATTGAGCGCGATTCCCGGCGTCATCGATTACGCGCATCGCCTCGTGCGTACCGACGCGCGCTACGAAGGCGTCGTGCGGTTCCTGGTCGGCAACGTTTTGGTGGTCGATACGCTGCAGACCGGCATCCACCTCGTGCGCGAGCGCAAACTACGCGAGACGATCGTGACGCTCGGCGGCGAGCAGATTACCGGCGGCGGCGCGATTACCGGCGGGCGTTTTCAGCGCGAACGTTCGCTGCTATCGCGACGAGTAGCGGCGCAGACGTTGCGCGGGCAGCTCGATGCAATGCACGCAACGCTACGTCGGCTCGAAGCCGAGGCGACCGCTTGTGCCGAACGCATCACCAGTGCCGCGCGCTCGCTCGACCTGGCGCGAGAGGCTTCCAACGCCTGCGATGTCCGCGTTACGGAGTTGCGAGGGGAACTCACCGCGCTCGGTGCGACGCTGGAGCGAACCAATGCCGAGCTCGGTGCGGTGCGCGCGCACCTCGACGAGCGCCGGGGTGCATTGGCCGTTGCGCGCGAACGTGCGCTCGCTCTGGGCGACGAAACTGCATCGAATGCAAGCGGCGACGAAGAGCGCGAACGACTCGAGGGCGAGCTCGCGCAAGCGCGCGCGGGGATCGCTCGTTCGGAGGAGCAGCAGCGCGAGGCAACGCAGGTTGCGGCGGCGTTGCGCGAGCGCAATGCGGCCCTGCACGCCGAACGCGATGCGGCGGCGGCGCGGCTCGGGATGCTTGACCAGAACCAGGAGCGTGCGCGCGATGCGCGGGAACGCATGCTCGCCGAGATCGGGACGCTCGCCGAGGAGACGCGACGTCTGCACGCGCATGCCGAAGGTTTGCGCGGCGGTGTCGACGAGATCGATGCCCGGCTCGAGAGTGCGCGCCGCGAACGCGAGCAACTTGCAGCACGGCAATCGCAACTTGAGGGCGAGCTCAAGCAAGCGGAGTTCGAAGAGCGTGAGGCTTCGCACGAAGGCGAGCGCTTACGCACGCGCCTTGCCGAGATCGATGCGGAGCTGGGGATGCTGGTCGCACAGTTCGCGCAAAACCCTGCCGGCGACGATGAGTGCGCCGATGTCGCTTCGCGCTACGCCGATGAAAGCGACGAAGTCGTCGAGGATCTACCGCGGCTACGCGACGAGCTGGCGCGACTGAGCGCCAACGTCAATCTTAACGCCGAGGCGGAGAGCGAGGAACTTACCGCTCGCGACCAAGAACTGCGCAAGCAACTCGAGGATGTCATGAAGGCGCGCGAGACGCTGCTCGAATCGATCCACGAAATCGAAAAGCAGACGCAAGTTCGGTTCAACGAGACCTTCGAGAAGGTTGCCGAAGCGTTTACCGAGAGCTTCGATCGGCTCTTCCCCGGCGGGCAAGCAAAGATGTGGCAGACCAATCCCGAGAATATCTCCGAAACGGGAATCGAGATCTCGGCGCAGCCGCCCGGCAAAAAGGCGATGCCGCTGGCGGCGCTCTCCGGCGGCGAACGCGACCTCCGACGACTCCTCGAACGCACCGACGACCCGCGTGCCGCACGCGCCGTCGAAGCGTTCTGTATCTCGGTTCTCAAGGCCGTCGGCGCGCTCGCCGCGCTACTGGGAGGGATCGACACCTTCGTCTTCACCGGCGGCATCGGCGAGCACCTCGCACCGATTCGCGCGAGCATCGTCCGCAGGCTCGCCCACCTCGGCATGCAACTCAATGACGATGCAAACGCACGCCACGCAGCGATCATATCGCTCCCTTCCTCGCCGGTAACGGTGCATATCGTCGCTACCGACGAGAACGCGACGATCGCGCGCGCGACATCCTCGCTCGTTCATTCACACTCAGAAAGCGGTCTATGAATTTCGAGAACATCACCATCGCCCCTGGTTCATCGGTCGACCTTGCGGGCTACGACCCGGCAAGCCGTTGCGGCCTCGGTTCGAAAGAAGAATCCGAGCATATCCTCCAAAAAGATATCGTCGATCTCGAGGCGCTGCAGGATATTTTCGCCGCACGCAAAGAGCGTGCGCTCCTCATCGTCCTCCAAGGCATGGACGCCGCGGGCAAAGACGGCATCATCAAGCACGTTATGTCCGGCATCAATCCGCAAGGCGTCGACGTGCACGGCTTTCGAAAACCATCGGTCGAGGAGCTCGGCCACGATTTTCTCTGGCGCGAGAGCAACGTTTTGCCACAGCTCGGTCGGATCGGAATTTTCAATCGCTCGTATTACGAAGAAGTGCTCGTCGTTCGCGTCAATCGCGAAGCACGCTCAGCCGAAAATCCGCAGGAAGCGTTCGAAGCGTGGCGCGAGCGCTACGAAGATATCAATGCCTTCGAGCGACACCTCGTCCGCTGCGGAACGATCGTCCTCAAATTCTTCCTCCATCTCTCGAAAGACGAGCAACGTCGGCGACTCCTCTCGCGCCTGGAGAACGCCGACAAATTGTGGAAATTCTCCGATGCCGATCTCGAAGGGCACCTCCACTGGAAGGCGTACCAACGCGCCTATACCGATATGCTCGCCGCAACGAGCACCGCCTGGGCGCCCTGGCATATTCTTCCCGCCGACCGGAAATGGGTCGCTCGCGCGATGGCGGCCAAAAGCATTCTCGCGGCACTTCGTCACCTGCCCGCCAAGTATCCACAAGCAAGCGACGAGCGCTTGCAAAAATCTGCTCGACTCGCACAGCTGCTCGCGGCCGAAGGCGACGGCAGCGAACGACCTTCCGCGTAACTTCCCGCAATCTTCCGCTCGCACTTGATACCCTTTGAAGGACGAGGAGACCCAAGAACATGTTCACCCGCATCTTCATGGCCTACGACGGATCGCCGAACGCCGATCGCGTACTCGACGATGCAATCGATATCGCGGTCGAGCGAAAAGCGACGCTGACGATCGCCAACGTTATCGAGATACAGCGATACATCGCTCTCGCCGGCTACGGCGGCGTCTATTCACTCGACGCCATCGATTCCATGCGCGACGGAGCGCAGACGATCCTCAAGGCGGCAGCAGCTCGAGCGACCGCCCGCGGCATCGAGACGAAAACGCTGGTTCTCGAAGGCGAAGCGGTCGAGGAAATTCTCCGCGCCGCGCGCGATGCCGGTTGCGATCTCATCGCCCTGGGGACGCAGGGGCGCAGTGGGTTGAGCCGACTCATGCTCGGCAGTGTCGCCGAGGGCGTGCTCCGGCGATCGGATACGCCGCTCTACATCCGGCGCGCATCGGCAAAAGACACGAAACCGCAATAACGCGGCAGCGCCGCGTCGATCTCCATCGAGCACAATCGCTCGATGGAGGATGCACTCGCACTCGCTCGTCGCCTTTGTATCGTCGTCGGAGAACCCGAAAGTGTTGCGTCGATCGCCACGACCCTCGCTCGCTTCGGCGCGCCGGCGTTGCGCTTCGCGCGCAAACACCGTATCGCCGTTCGCCCCTTGAGCGCAGGCGAACGGTTCGATGCCGCTTCAGCGGCGTTAGTCCGGTTGCGCATCGATGTCGATGCCTGGCCTGCCCCACCGGCGGGGCTCTTCGTCGTCGAGGAGCGTTGCGTCTATCTACGGTCGCGAAGCCCAATGACGGTCGCACACGAATTCGGGCACGCGCTCGATTGCGCGCTCGGGGGCGGCGTCTATCGCTCCGGCATCGCACCGGCGGTGCGCGAGGCATTCGCGCATGCGACGCGTTTCGTCACGCCCTATGCGGCGACCGGGCTCGATGAATACTTCGCCGAAGGGCTGCGCGCATACGTTGAGATCAACGATGTCGGCTCGCCCTGGCCGCGCGCGACGCGTGCCCGTTTAGCGGCCATCGACCCCGGGCTCCATGCATATATCGCCGCGCTCTTTAACGGCGGATTCGAAGACGAAGCGGCGTGATCGGCGCTAGAGGTTATGCGGCAGCTTTATCGCGGCCGCTGGCGCGGATAAAGCGTTTCGTCGCGCGCAGACGGCGCGAAGAAATCAGGCGCAGGTGACGGCTCCCCGAGCGACGGGCTTGCTCCCACCACGCTCCGACGGCGAGCGCGGCCAGACTTCCCGGCAGCAGCATCGTCCAAAGAAGCGCAGCAATCTGCACTCCGTAGGGATGCGAAGGATGATGTCCGAGACCGCCCACAACCGTTTCCTTTTCGGCGCTGTTTGTACGAGCGCAGCATAGCATACGGGCGGGCATCTGTCAGCGCGCCCAATCGTAAAGAACCGCTGCAAACGCGCGCGGTTGCGCCCCGACTCGGTCGCCGACGCCCGTTACGAGCCTTCCTCGGGGAACTGCGCGACGAGCCCTCCGCGCGGGCGTTGTTTCGGCCGTTGCTCCCGTTGCGACAAAGCCATGAATGCAACGAAGGCAAGAATACAGATCCCCCAACCGAGGCTCACGAGTCCCTCGCCCCAGCCGAGGCCGCCCCAACTCTTCGGCTTGCCCATCCAGTCGGCGAAAGAGGCCCCGAGCGGACGCGTCAACACATACGCGAACCAAAACGCGAAGATGGGCCCCCACCCGAACCACCGGCGACCGATCGTCGGAAGTGCGATCGCTCCAAGGAAGAGCAGCCCCGAAGCAAGATAGCCCCACCCAAGCGACGTTGCGGTCATATCGCCGCCGGCGGTGCCCAGAGCGAAGGTCGCCAAAATCGTCGCCCAATAGAATGCCTCCCGTCGCCCACCATAGATCTCATGGATCGAGAGCGTCCGTTCGCTGCGATACCACCAGAGAAAGATCGTGCCGAGCGCGACGGCATAGAATACGGTGGAGAATACATACGGGATACCGAGGACGACGTGCAGCACGTCGGCGGCCATCGTCCCGAAGACGCTGACCATGACCACGGCGAACCAATAGATCGCAACGATGTAGCGACGCGCACGAAATTGGAGCACGAGCGAGAGCGCAAAGAAACCGGCGCCGAGCGCAACGGCGACCACGGGATTGAGATGATGCACGAGAAAATCCGAGCTGGTCTCGCCCATTCCCGTCGTTAATATCTTCAGGACCCAGAAGGCCGACGTGATCTCCGGGACTTTGCTCTGCATCCGGGCAGGAGGCCCATTCACCGATCTCTCACCATCGAGAAAGGCTACGGTACGGCGCCCCGAGAGCCTTTCGAGGCACCGCACGCTCCGTTGGGGACGTCAGGACTGCGTCAGTCGTGCGCTTCGTCCTCGCCGTCGTCGTCCTCGTCATCCTCGAGGATTGGGTCGCCCGACTCTTCAAAGGTCACTGCAACGTTTTCGGGCATCTCGGTGGTCTCGGTCAAAGTGTCGTTCATGGTGTCGTCCTCCTTACCCGCACGATACCGCGCTCAGATGAAGGTTAGGTAACGGTGGCATTAACAACGATGAACGCAGAGGAGCACGAGAACAAGTATCTCGGGATCATCACCTTTACCGTGATGCTCGGGCTCATCATGGCGATTATCGATACCACCATCGTCAACGTCGCCATCGATACCATCGGCGGCAATCTCGGTGCATCCGTCGATGAAGTTTCGTGGATCGCCACCGGATATATTCTCGCCAACGTCATCGTGATGCCGCTCAACGGTTGGCTCACCGCAATGTTCGGGCGGAAGTTTTTTTATGCGGCGTCGCTTGGCATCTTTACGGTTGCATCGTTCCTGTGCGGCACCGCCCACAGCATCGACGTGCTGATCTTCTATCGCGTTCTCCAGGGGATCGGCGGCGGTGCGCTCCAACCGACCGCGCAGGCGATTCTCTTCGAATCCTATCCGCCCGCGCGGCGCGGTTTCGCGATGGCGATCTTCGGCTTGGGCGCGATGGTCGGCCCGGCAGTTGGCCCGACGCTCGGCGGCTATATCGTCGACAACGCGAGTTGGCCGTTGATTTTCTTTATTAACGTCCCGATCGGCATCGCGGCGTTCATCCTCACGCTCGCGTACATTCCCGATTCATCGCTGCATGAAAAACCGAAAGGCGGGATCGATTTCCTTGGGCTGGGGCTTTTGACGGCGGGGCTTGCATCGTTGCAATACGTGCTCGAACGCGGCGAGCACGACGACTGGTTCTCCTCGACCACGATCGTGACGCTCTCGATCGTCGCCGTCGTCTCCATCGCGGTCTTTATCTATAAGTCGATACGCGATAAGCATCCGCTCGTCGACGTCCAGGTTTTCCGCATCCCCAGCTTCACGATCGGCAGCATCATCGGCGTGATCAGCGGCTTCGGGCTCTATGGCACTGCGCTGATCTTACCGCTCTTCTTTCAGACGATGCTCGGCTTCACCGCGTTCGACACCGGCCTGGCCTTGATGCCGGGCGCCTTCGCAACGGCGATCTCGATGATGATCGTCGGACGCATGATCGGGAAAGTCGACCCGCGCATTCTCGTCGCGCTCGGGCTGCTGGTCTTCGGCTACTCGACCTGGATGCTCGGCGATCTCAATGCGATGGCGGGCTATTGGGATGTTTTCTGGCCGCGCGTCATCCAGGGCTTCGCACTTGGGTTCCTTTTCGTGCCGCTCTCGACGACCTCGCTCGGCGATATCCCTCGGCACGAACTCGCGGGCGCGACCGGCGTCTATACCCTCGTGCGCCAGCTCGGAGGCAGCTTCGGCATCGCGATCCTCACCACGCTACTCGCGCACGAAGGGGCGATTGCCTGGAACGTGCTCGCCGCAGGCGTCACCCAGACCCACGGGCTCTCACGGCTCGCGCTTACCGCAATGGTCGCCCAGCAGAGCACGATGATCGCTTATACCTACCTCTTCCGCCTCACCGCCGTGGTCTTCGTCCTCGCAACGCCGCTGGTGTTCTTCATGAAGGCGAACCCTCCGACCGGCGGCGTGCCGGTCGCGGCGCTCGCGGAGTAACCTCGAGGCGCCGGAAGGCCACCCACCCAGGAGAGAGAGGCGCCGGGGCGAATCCCAGGCGCTTCTCAGCTTTACCGGAGGGCTCGATGCGTCTGTCCAGGCTTCTCTTTCCCGCGCTCGCTG
>JBMFXH010000028.1:0-16601 GCA_049964475.1 Vulcanimicrobiaceae bacterium | reverse complement strand
CGGGATGGCCCGCAGCTCCGCTCGTCGCGGTATCCGTACCGAAGGCAAGCAGAGCGATTTCAAAAAAGCCGTGGTGACGCTGAAGGCCGGTCAAAAGATCGAACTCGGCGGCATCAACTACTTCGAGCAGTAACGGAGCCAAGCAATGCCGGTTAAAAAATATAACCCAACGAGCCCGGGCCGCCGCTTCATTACGACGATGGATTTTTCGGAGCTTTCGAAAGTCGCTCCCGAGAGATCGCTCCTCGAAGTCGGAAAGAAACACGCGGGTCGCAATAATAACGGCCATATCACCGTTCGCCACCAGGGCGGCGGAACGCGCCGTCAGTACCGTTTGATCGATTTCAAACGGACCAAGGATGCGATCCCCGCGAAGGTCGCGACGATCGAATACGATCCGAACCGTTCCGCCCGTATCGCGTTGGTAAAATATCGCGACGGCGAGAAGCGCTATGTCCTCGCGCCCCTTGGGCTGAAGGTCGGCGACGTCATCGAATCGGGCCCCGCGGCGGATATCAAGGTCGGCAACGCATTGCCGATCGCCAATATTCCGGTCGGTACGGTCATCCACAACATCGAGTTGCGCCCGGGGCAGGGTGGACGCTTGGTGCGAAGCGCCGGCGTCAGTGCTCAGCTCATGGCCAAGGAAGGCGAGTACGCGCAGGTGCGTATGCCTTCAGGTGAAGTGCGCAAGATTCTGATCGTCTGTCGTGCGACGATCGGCCAGCTCGGAAATATCGAACACGAAAACCAGGTGATCGGCAAAGCCGGTCGCTCGCGACATATGGGCAAGCGGCCCAGCGTTCGCGGTATCGCGATGAACCCGGTCGACCATCCGCACGGCGGTGGTGAGGCTCGTTCGACCTCTGGGCGTCCGCCGACGACTCCTTGGGGCCAGATGACCATGGGTAAGAAGACGCGGCGCAACAAGCGTACCGCGAAGATGATCGTTCGGAAGCGGAAGGCATAACAGATGGGACGTTCGTTAAAGAAGGGTCCGTTCGTTGCGGACCATCTCCTCGCCAAAGTCGAGCAGCTCAACCAGACGCGCGAAAAGCGCGTGGTGAAAACGTGGAGCCGTGCCTCGACGATCGTCCCGACGATGGTCGGGCACACGATCGGCGTTCATAATGGGAAAGCGCACGTTCCCGTATACGTAACTGAGAACATGGTCGGCCATAAGCTCGGCGAGTTTGCCCCGACGCGCCACTTCAAAGGGCACGGCGGCGATAAGGCGGGTGTGAAGTGAGCCAGGAAACGCAAACGCGCACCGAAGCCGTCGCGCACCTGCGCTTCGTCCGCATGGCGCCGCGTAAGTTACGTCGCGTCGCCGACGCCATTCGTGGAATGAGCGTCAGTGAAGCACTTGCAACGTTGAAGTTCGCCGGCGTTTTCGCTGCCGAACCGATCGAGAAGCTCGTGCGCAGCGCGGTAGCAAATGCCGGGAACAATCACAGCATGAATACCGACGAGCTCTACATTGCCCGTATTACGGTCGATGGCGGCCCGGGCGGACGGTTTACCAAGCGTCTCGACCCGCGCGCGCAAGGGCGTGCGTATTTCAAGCGCAAGCGCCTCTCGCACGTCACCGTGGTCGTGAGCGAGAGCAAACCGCAGAAGGCACGCTTCAAGCGTCCCGGTGCGTCGGTCGCGTTGCCGAAGGCGACGCGTCGGCCCGCTCCTGCGAAAACGACCGCGACTGCAAAGGCAACGGAGTAACGATGGGCCAGAAGATTCATCCGGTCGGAATGCGGCTGGGCATCACGCGTACTTGGGATAGCCGGTGGTTCGAGAAGAAGCACTACATCGACTGGCTGCACGAGGACGTCGCGATTCGCAAGTTCTTCGAGAAGAATTGGCAGCGTAAGGCTTCGATCAGCAAGATCGAGGTAGAGCGCCGTTCCAATCAAGCTCGCGTTATCGTCAACACCGCCAAGCCGGGTATCATCATCGGCAAACGCGGCGTCGGCATCGAAGAGATCCGCAAAGATCTCGAAAAGCTGACCGGTAAAGCCGTCGCCGTCAACGTCATGGAGATCAAGGTTCCCGAGCTCGACGCGCGCCTGGTCGGCCAAAATATCGTCGATCAGCTCGAAAAACGCATCGCGTTTCGTCGGGCGATCAAACAAGCGATCATGCGGACGATGAAGGCCGGCGCGCGTGGTGTGAAAGTGCAAGTCTCCGGGCGGCTCGGCGGCGCGGAGATCGCGCGCACCGAACGTAGCTCCGACGGCAAGGTTCCCTTGCACACCCTGCGGGCTGATATCGATTACGCCAACGTTGAAGCATTCACGACCTTCGGCCGCATCGGCGTGAAGGTATGGATCTATCGCGGAGAGGTTCTGCCCGACGGTACCCGCAGCGGTCCCGCGCGCGGCGAGCGCTCCGGCCGCGAGCGCGGCCCCCGCACCGGCAATCGGCCCGCTGCCCCCGGCCGTGCCGCTCGTCCCGCACCGCGGGCGCTCGGCGCCACCGACGTCGTCGAGAGCGTCGTCACGGCGGCGGATCCCGTGGTCGTAGAGACCTCCGCTCCCGAAATGGAGGCAACGCAGTAGAGATGTTAACCCCTAAACGAGTGAAGTGGCGCAAGGTTCAGCGCGGTCGTATGACCGGTCGCGCGACGCGCGGCAATTCCCTGACGTTCGGCGATTTCGGTTTGCAGGCACTCGAGCCGTGCTGGATGACCAACCGTCAGATCGAGGCGGCCCGTATCGCCATGACGCGCCATATCAAGCGCGGCGGTAAGGTCTGGATCAAAGTGTTCCCGGATAAGCCCGCGACCAAGAAGCCTGCCGAAGTGCGCATGGGTTCGGGTAAGGGTAATCCGGAGTTCTGGGTCGCCGTCGTGCGCCCGGGGCGCGTGCTATTCGAACTCTCCGGCGTCGCGCCGGATATTGCGCGCGAAGCGTTACGGTTGGCTGCCTCCAAGCTGCCGATCGGAACGAAGGTCGTAGCGCGTGAGGAGGAGACGGCGTGAAAAACGGTGATTTGAGCGAGTTCCGCAATCTTTCGGTTGCGGAGTTGCAGCAAAAAGCTCGCGAAACGAAAAGCGAGATGTTTAACCTCCGTTTCGCATTGCGCACGGGCCACTTGAGCGATTTCAGCAAAATTCGTGCGATGCGTCGGACGTACGCGCGCATTCAGACCGTCATCTCCGAGAAGCGGATGGCCGAGGAGCAGCATGGAGCAGCATAAGAACGTCGATCGCGCGCCGAACCGCCGCATCAAGCAGGGTCGCGTTGCGTCGAATAAGATGGATAAAACGATCGTCGTCGTCACCGAGACGCGCGTTCCGCATCCGCAATACGGAAAAATCGTCAGAAAGTCGACGCGTTTCAAGGCGCACGACGAGAAGAACGAAGCGAATATCGGCGACGTGGTCCGCATTACCGAATGTCGGCCGCTCTCGCGCGACAAGCGCTGGCGTTTGGTCGAAATCGTCGAGAGGGCGAAGTAAGTGATTCAGCAAGAGACGCGACTGAAAGTCGCCGATAATTCCGGTGCCCGAGAGCTGTTGGTCATTCACGTGACCGGCGGCAGCCGGCACCCCTACGCCTTCGTCGGCGATATCGTCGTCGGATCGGTAAAGAGCGCCATTCCGGGTGCCGCGGTGAAGAAGGGTCAGGTCGTCAAGGCCGTCATCGTTCGCACCTCGGCGCCGATGCGTCGCCCCGACGGTTCGACCGTGCGCTGCGACGATAACGCCTGCGTCATTATCAAGGGCGAAAAAGACAACCTCGATCCGCGCGGCACGCGCGTCTTCGGGCCGGTGATGCGCGAGTTGCGCGATCGCGGGTTTTTGAAGATCGCGTCGCTCGCTCCGGAGGTACTCTAAGAGAGCTATGGCCGATAAAGCGAATATCATTAAGGGCGACACGGTCTTCGTGCGCCGCGGACGCGACAAAGGCAAGCGCGGAACGGTCAAGGCCGTCTTCCCCGCCGCCGGAACGGCGACCGTGGAAGGCATCAACATCGTGAAGCGCCACACGAAGCCCCAGCAGGAACAGCAGCAAAATATGGGCGGTGCCGTTCCCAACGGCGGCATCATCGAGAAAGAGGCTCCGCTGCCTCTGGCGACGTTGATGTACGTCTGCGAAAAGTGCAAGGCTCCGACCCGGATCCGTCACGGCCGTAATCCCGACGGTCGCGCGGCGCGTCTTTGCGCGAAGTGCGGCGAACCGGCGCGCGAGTCGGTCAAGGGGGCATAAGCAATGAATCGTCTTCGTGAGAAATACGAATCGGCGGTCCGCTCGATGCTGACCGAAAAGTTCGGCTATTCGAACGCCATGCAGGTTCCAAAGCTCGAAAAAGTCGTCATTAACATGAGCGTCGGCGATGCGATCAGCAACGCGAAGGCACTCGATGTTGCCGTCGCCGAAATGGTTGCGATCGCCGGGCAGAAGCCCGTCATCACCAAAGCCAAGAAATCGATCGCGGCCTTTAAGCTCCGCGAGGGAATGAACGTCGGCGCCAAGGTAACCCTGCGCGGCGAACGCATGTACGTCTTCCTCGACAAACTCTTTAACATCGTGTTGCCGCGTATCCGCGATTTCCGCGGACTGCCCGCAAAATCGTTCGACGGACGCGGCAACTACAACCTCGGTTTGAAAGAGCAAATCGTTTTCCCGGAAATTAACTTCGATAAAGTCGATAAAATGCGCGGCATGGATATCACCATCGTAACGACTGCAAAAAACGATGAGGAAGCAAGTGCGTTCCTCACCGCGATGGGATTGCCGATCCAGAAGGGACGCAACTAATGGCGAAGACCTCGATGATCGTCAAATCGGAACGCAAATCGAAATTCTCGGTGCGCGCACACAACCGGTGCAAGCTCTGCGGACGCCCGCGCGGCTTTCTGCGGAAGTTCGCGCTGTGCCGTATTTGCTTCCGCGAGCTCGCGCATCGTGGCGTCGTCCCCGGCGTAACGAAGGCCTCGTGGTAGGGAAAGGAACGTAATATGTCAGTAACAACCGATCCCGTTGCCGATCTTCTTACGCGCATTCGCAACGCCAATACGGCCAACCATCCGGCAGTCGACGTTCCGGCTTCCCGCGTAAAAGCGGCGATCGCGGAGATCCTGAAGGAAGAAGGCTTTATCGACGGCGTCGAGCGTCTGAGCGACGGCCCTCAAGGAACGCTGCGCATTAAGTTGCGCTACGGCCCCGAGAAGGAAAAAGTTATCACCGGCCTGCGTCGCATCTCGCGCCCCGGCTTACGCGTGTATACCGGCAAGGGTGAGATTCCCCGAGTTCTCGGTGGACTCGGCATTGTCATCATCTCCACGTCGCGGGGCATCATGTCCGGCAAACGAGCGAAAAAGCTCGGAGTCGGCGGCGAAGTCCTGGCGTACGTCTGGTAAGTAGGAACGAATAGCATGTCGCGAATTGGAAAATTACCGGTCAACGTTCCCTCGGGCGTCGAAGTAAAACTCGGCGAACGCGAGGTGATCGTAAAGGGCCCCAAGGGTGAGTTGCAGCAGCACATCCTCGCCGACGTCGTGAGCGTGAAGCTCGAAGACGGCCGCGTTCTCGTCGAGCGCAAGGGCGACGGAAAACCGCACCGCAGTGCGCACGGCCTTACCCGTACGCTTATCGCCAATATGATCGAAGGCGTCAGTAAGGGATTTCGTAAGAGCCTGGAGATCCAAGGCGTCGGTTATCGCGCTGCGAAGGCCGGCGAGAACCTGAACCTGACGTTGGGCTACTCCCATCCGGTCGTTTATGCCGCTCCCGCGGGCATTACGCTCTCGGTCGAGGGGCAGAACAAAGTGCACGTCGATGGAATCGATAAGCAAATGGTCGGGCAGGTTGCAGCCGAAATTCGCGGCCTCCGTCCGCCGGAACCCTATAAGGGCAAGGGCGTCCGCTACGAAGGCGAACGCATCAAGAAGAAGCTCGGTAAAGCCGGGAAGGCAGGGAAGAAGTAATGGCGCGTAATTCTAAAAACGACTCACGCCGCGCGCGCCACGTGCGTTTGCGCAAACGCGTCTCGGGATCGGCCGAACGGCCGCGCCTGATGGTGCGCCGTACCCTGCATCACATCTACGCCGTCATCGTCGATGATGCGAAGGGACACACGATCGTCGCCTCATCGACGCGCGAGAAGTCGCTCGCAGAGGGCTTGGAATCGACGACGAACATCGATGCGGCAACCCGCGTCGGGTCCTCGATCGCCGCAAAAGCCAAGGCGGCAGGCATCGCATCGGTCGTTTTCGATCGCGGCGGTTATCAATATCACGGTCGCGTTGCGGCGCTCGCGCAGGCAGCGCGCGAAGCCGGTCTGGAGTTTTAATCGATGAACTATCGTAACAATCCCCGCGACCGCGATAACGGCGGCTTTGAAGAGACGGTCGTCCGCGTCAATCGCGTGGCGAAGGTCGTCAAGGGCGGCAAGCGGTTCAGCTTTAGCGCACTCGTCGTCGTCGGCGATCGCAAGGGGAAAGTCGGCTATGCCACCGGTAAGGCCGGCGAAGTTCCTGAAGCGATTCGCAAAGCGGTCGAACGGGCGAAGAAGAATCTCATCACCGTTCCGATGGTCGAGCAGACGATTCCGCATGAAGTGACCTACCAGATCGGTGCCGCACGCGTTCTGCTCAAGCCTGCCGCTCCGGGCACCGGGGTTATCGCCGGCGGCTCGATGCGCGCCGTGCTCGAACTCGCGGGAATCCACGATATTCTCACCAAGTGCCTCGGCACCACCAATCCGATTAACGTCGTGATGGCGACCGTCGATGCGCTGCGCTCGTTGAAGACGGCGGAGAAAACCGCTGCATTGCGCGGGAAGACGGTCAAGGAGATTTTTGCAGCATAATGGCTACGAAGAAAAAAGCTGCGGCGCCGAAGGAGCGCGTCGCGCAGATGAAGCTCGGCTCGCTCGCTCCGGCGAAGGGAAGCCGACCCAAACGCGTTCGCATCGGCCGCGGGCACGGTTCGGGCATGGTGAAAACCGGCGGTGAAGGCGGTAAGGGCCAGACGGTCCGCTCCGGCGGCGGTAAGGGCCCGGCCTTCGAGGGCGGCCAGACGCCGTGGGCGCGTCGCCTTCCGCATCGTCGCGGATACTCGCAGAAAGCGCGCGATATCGGCCACTTCCGCTCGCGTTTTGCGGTGGTCAATCTCCACCGGCTCGCCGAGTGGGACGTTGCCGTCGAAGTTTGCCCCGAAACGTTGAAGGCGCTTGGCATTCTCAGCGACCTTCGCGACGGAGTGAAGGTGCTCGGTGCGGTGAAAGCCGGAAAGACGCTTCCCAGCGGTCTGCGTTTTCGCGATATCGTCTTTTCGGCCACGGCCCGCGAAGCGCTCGTAGCCGCCGGCGCAGTACTGGAGTAGCCGCGACTGATGTTCGATAACCTGCGCGCGGCACTGCTCGTACCCGATATCCGCAAACGTGTCGGCTACGTGCTGTTCGCGTTCGCGTGGTTCGTCTTCATGATTCACGTCCAGCTGCCCAACGTCAACGAACAGGCGTGGCAGCACGTGTTACAGAGCGGTGCCTTCTACAATCTTCTCGGCTTCCTCTCCGGCGGCGCGTTACAAAAGTTGTCGGTGATCGCCATGGGGATCACGCCGTACATCAATGCTTCGATCATCATGCAATTGATGACCGTGGTGCTTCCGCAACTCGAAGAGATGCAGAAGAAGGGCGGCGACGAGGGACGTAAACGCATCGGCCAGATCACGCGCTGGTTGACGATTGCCCTCGCGACCCTGCAAGCGACGTTCATGTCGATCTCGATGCGCAATTCCGGCGTTTTCTACGATACCAGCCTGATCTATTTACTGTTCGCCATTACGATCATGGTCGCGGGAACGATGTTCCTCATGTGGCTGGGCGAGCAGATCACCGACAAGGGCATTGGAAACGGGATTTCGCTGATCATCTTCATCGGCATCGTTCTGCGCTATCCGACCTACATCGCGCAGACCTATGCATCGGCGAGCCAGGGTGCGACGAACATCCTCAATCTCGTTCTCTACCTCGTCGTGACGATCGCGGCGATCATCGGCATCGTCTTCCTCTATCAGGGCCAGCGTCGCGTCCCCGTGCAGCAAGCGCGACGGACCGTCGGCCGGAAGATGTTTGCGGGGCGCTCGACGTACATTCCGCTCCGGCTCAATAACGCCGGCGTCATCTCGATCATCTTCGCGATCTCGATCCTCTTGCTTCCGCAGCAGGCGCTCTCGTGGTTTACCCACGGCATCGGCATCCAGCCATCGTATTTCACGATCCTGCACCTCGGAAAATTCTTGCTCGAATTCCCGCTCAACGGAGCGGCTTGGAGCGAGGTATTTAACGTCTGGTTTGCGCCGAGTTCGTGGAGCTACAATATCGTGTATTTCCTCCTCGTCGTGATCTTCACGTTCTTCTATAGCTCGGTCGTCCTTAACACGGCCGATATCGCGGACAACCTGAAGAAGAGCGGATCGTTCATCCCCGGCATTCGCCCCGGACAGCCGACGGTGGATTACCTCAATAAGGTGCTTCTCCGTATCACGACCGCCGCGGCAATCTTCCTCGGCGTGCTCGCCGTCCTACCCGGTGCGTTGCAGCACGGCCTTTCCATCACGACCTTCTATCTCGGTTCTACCTCGCTGCTCATCGTCGTCGGCGTCGCGCTCGATACGATTACGCAGATCGAGGCGCGCTTGGCGATGCGCGATTATCGCGGGTTTATCAAGCGCTGATGCCCGATATCGTACTGCTCGGCGCTCCGGGAGCCGGTAAAGGGACGCAGGCGCAGATACTCTGCGATCGTTTCGGCTTCGAGCAGCTCTCGACCGGCGACCTTCTGCGCGCACATCGGTCGCGCGGCAGCGAGCTCGGAAAAGAGGCCGAAGGTTATATGACGCGCGGCGAGCTCGTCCCCGACGCGTTGATCGTGAAAATGGTCGAAGGCGAACTTCGCCCGGGTGCGGCGGTGATTTTCGACGGTTTTCCGCGCACCATTCCGCAGGCCCAGGCACTCGACGCCATGTTGGAGGCGCGGGGTCGCGGCCTTCCGGTTGCGATCTATTTCCGCATCGAACGCGCGTTGTTGGAAGAGCGGCTCCTCGGGCGCTGGAGCAATCCGCGCACGGGCCGCGTCTATCACGAGCGTTTTAACCCGCCCGCTGTTGCCGGCATCGACGACGAGGACGGTGGCCCGTTGGTCCAGCGCGATGACGATAAACCCGAGACGGTTCGCAAACGTCTCGACGTTTTTGAGGCGCAGACGATGCCGCTCGTTGAATATTACCGACAGGTAGGGCGCCTGGAAAGCATCGATGCGAGTGCGGCCGTCGCTGACGTCGCACATCAGCTCGTGCACGCGCTTTCTCTCGAACATGCCCATTAAATCGGTGAGCGCATGATCGAACTCAAGAGCGCGCGAGAGATCGATACGATCCGGCGTAGCGGCAAGATTACCGCCGCCGTTTTGGTGGAACTCATGGCCGCCGTTCGCCCCGGCATAACGACACGCGAGCTTGACGCTCTCGCAGAGAAGGGCATTCGCTCGCGCGGTGGGATCCCGACCTTTCTGGGCTACCACGATTATCCGGCCTCGATCTGCGCGTCGGTAAACGACGAAGTGGTGCACGGCATTCCCGGGGACCGGGTTCTCGCCGAGGGCGATCTCCTCTCGATCGATATCGGAACGACATTTGAGGGGTTCGTCTCCGATAGTGCGGTGACGGTTCCGGTCGGAAAGATCTCGGAGAGCGCGGCACGCCTGCTCCGCGTCACCCAGGAATCGATGATGGAGGGCATCGCGCAGATGCGCGTCGGCGGACACGTCGGCGATATCGGTGCCGCGGTCGCCCGTCATGCCGAACGGCATGGGTACGGCGTGGTGCGCAAGCTCGTCGGCCATGGCGTCGGCCGGGCGATGCACGAGGAGCCTCAGGTTCCCAACTACGGAACCCCGGGAACCGGCCCCGAAATGCGTCCCGGGCTCGTTTTGGCGGTCGAGCCGATGATTAACGAAGGCACCTACCAGGTGAAGACCCTGCGGGACGGCTGGACAGTCGTGACCGCAGATGGTAAACTCTCGGCGCACTTCGAGCACACTATTGCGGTCACGCCCGAGGGGCCGCGCATCCTCACGCTTCGTAGCGTGGGGGAGCACCCCGACGTAGAACGCTATCGACCCGATGCGGAAAAATCATCGGGCGAGTCAATGGTGAGGAGCTAGAGTGTAATGGCGCGAGGAAAACGCCGAGGTGGGCGTCCGGCGAAAAAGCCGAATGCCGACAAAGCCGCCAAGACGGCGGTACCCAAGGAAGAGGCGATCGAAGTCGAAGGCACGATCGTCGAACCCCTTCCCAACGCGATGTTCCGCGTCGAACTAGCGAACGGGCATCGGGTTCTCGCCCACGTTTCGGGGAAAATTCGGATGAATTTCATCCGCATTCTTCCGGGAGATCGCGTCTTAGTCGAACTCTCGCCGTACGATTTAACGCACGGCCGCATTACCTACCGCTACAAATAGTGCGCGCGGCGCATCACAGAACGAGGAACCGTCCATGAAAGTCCGTCCGTCAGTCAAAAAAATCTGCGACAAATGCAAAGTTATCCGCCGTCATGGGAAAGTGCGGATTATTTGCGATGTCAACGCAAAGCACAAACAGGTACAGGGGTAATCCATGGCTCGCATTTCCGGTATCGATCTTCCGCGCGAGAAGCGCATCGAGATCGCACTCACGTACATTTACGGCATCGGCCCCACCACGGCCGCGAAGTTGCTCGAACGAGCGGGCATCGATCCGAACCGCCGCGTGAAAGAGCTCTCCGAGGAAGATGAAAAGCGTCTTCGCGAAGCGATCGACACGCTCGCGCTTCGGCTCGAGGGCGATCTTCGCCGCGAAGTACAGGGGAATATCAAGCGTCTGATGGATATCGGCTGTTACCGCGGCTTGCGTCATCGGCGCGGGCTTCCGGTTCGCGGGCAGCGCACCAAGACCAACGCGCGCACGCGTAAGGGTCCCAAGCGTACCGTCGCCGGCAAGAAGAAGACCGTTAAGAAGTAACGCGGTATCTTCGGTGACGATCGACGGGATCAACGTCGCTATCGCCGCCGGAGGACGCATCGGCGGTGCCTTCGCCGCCGAGACGGGTACGGAAGTCAAAGCGCTCGCTCCGATCGGAGCGAGTACGATCCTCGAACGAACGATCGCCGCCGCCGCCGATATAGGCGCGCGGCGGATCGTCGTACTCGGCGACGCCGAGGTCGCGGCTCATTGCGACGAGCGCGTCGAGCGTATCCTTCCCGATAATGAGGATGGCGCGGCAAACATGCTGGCGTGCTTGCGCGCGTTTCGCGATGATGTCGATCGGTCGTCGACGCTCCTACTGGCGGGCGATCTGCCGTTTCTCGACGCGGCGACCCTGCGCGGGTTTATCGAGGAAGTAGCGGCACCCGTCGTTGCGCTGGGCATCTGCAACGGCGAGGAATATTCAATGCGTTTTCCCGGCGCGCCGGTCAACGGCGTCATTCTTCGCGGCGAGCGCATCATCAACGCCGGTGCGCTTCTCGTTCCGTATCCTGCCATCGATGCCGTCGCCGGCGAGAGTACGGCGTTTTTTAACGCCAGAAAGTATCCGTGGAGGATGGCGATGCGTGCGGGATTCGGAATCCTCGTCGCACATGCGATCGGTCGCCTCGGCGTGGAGCAGATCGAGCGTCGCGCCTCGCGCGTGCTTGGTTCGGCCGTTGCGGCGATACGGAGTTGCCCACCCGAACTCTGCTTCGATGTCGATTCGCTCGATGAATATCGGTACGCGCGTGCGCATACCTGAGGCGGCGCGACTCTCGTTTTTTTGGTTCGGCATCCAGGTAGTATGGGGAGCGGTCCTCGGGGTACTCTTACAAGTTCGCTTGGTTTCGATCTTCGGCGGCGACGCGGCGCAGAAATACGCACTCTTCGCAGCTGCCGGAGCGGCGGCGGCGATTCTCGCGCAGTTGCTATCGGCGACCCTCTCCGACCGGGCGGTCGCGCGCGAACGTTCTCGCGCGCCGCTCTATCTCGTCGGCACGATCGTTTCCGTCGGCGCGATCGTTGCGTTCCTGAGCGTCGGCTCCGCGATCGCGTTATTTGCAGCGTATCTTGCTTTGCAAATCGGTATGAATATCGCTGTGGCGCCGTATCAGGCTGCGGTTCCGGAATATTTACAGCGCGAACATCAGCGGGCCGGGAGCGCATGGTTGGCGGCAATGCAGAGCCTGGGGAACGCCGTCGGCGCCGTGATCGCCGCGTTACTCTCGCTTCCGTTGACCGCGGCGGTCGTTCCGGCGCTCCTCCTCGGGAGTTTCCTCCTCGGCTATCGCTCGCTCGCCCGTGTCGTCGTCGCCCCGGTTGTCGACGAAGGAACGCCGAAGAAACTCACGCGGGCGCATGTCGATCTCTTCGGTTCGCGCGCGATGATTTTTCTCGCCTTTTACACGATGCTCGGCTATCTCTACTTTTGGGTTCTCGGATCGGGGTTCGCCGGTTTCGCTGCACCGCGAACGGTCGCCGGTGCGGCGATCGTCGTCTTCACGCTCACCGGCATCGCCGGGGCCTTGCTTGCCGCGCGTCTCGGCGTGCGCTTCGAACTTCGCGCGACCGCGATCCTCGGTATAGCCGCCTTTGCCGTCGCGACGGCGCTCTACGCATCGGCGGGCGGGTTGACGGTGTTGTCGATTGCAAGTATCGTCGGCGGTCTTGGATGGGGGGCGTTCTTGAGTGCCGATTGGGCATTAGGGGCTCGATATGTTTTACCCGGGGCGCGAGCACTCGGTTTCGCACTGTGGAACCTCGCGGTCGTTCTTCCGCAATTCTTCGCACCTTCTATCATCGGCGTGCTTGCGACGTTTCTGCGGCCCGTAGGGCCCTCGGCTACCAGTCACTTCGCCTTTGGTATTGCGTTTTTGGAGCTGATCGTGGGTATGCTGTGGCTGGTGCGCTTACCAAAAAGCGAGGGCGCGATGGAACTTCGCGTGCTCGAGAGGCGTTAAGCGCCTGATGGGCAGGGCCCATCGTCCTATACTTCAATCTGGAGGAATAATGAAACGACTCAGCACCGGAGTTCTCGCAGCGCTCATCGTAGCGTTGAGCGGGCTCAATGCCGTCGCGGCATCCTCGAAGACGCAAGCGCCGGGTAACAGCGGACACAAGGTTCTTGCCGATTCGATGGCGGGTATGCCGTCGGCGAATTTCGGAACGCCCCCAACGGGATCGATTCCGATTCTTTTCAACGACCATCACGTCTACACCAAACCCGACCTCATGAAAAAGGGTCGCGTTCTCGCAGCAATCGTGCGTGGTGGTACGATCCTCGTTCCCCTGCGTTCGATGTTCGAGCAAATGGGTGCGACGGTTTCGTATAATGCCGCAACCAAATCGATCACCGTGAGTAAACCGGGTGCCGAGGTTAAATTGACCGTCGGTAGCCGCGTCGCGATGATTAACGGAGAAGAGCGCAGTCTCGACGTTCCGCCGATGCTCTACAAGGGCAGCGTCGTCGTTCCGATTCGCGTGATCTCCGAAAGCATGGGCGCCTACGTGCAGTGGGTCCCGGAACAGAAGGTTGTCGTCGTTCGTTACGTGGTTCCGACGCCGGCTCCGACGGAAGCTCCGGCAACGCCGGCTCCGGTCGAGACGCCGATGCCGACGCCGCCGCCGACCCCGACGCCCGCTCCCGTCGTCCACAAAGCGACGCAAGAGCACTTCATCGCCGGCGACTATATCGCGTCGCCGAAGGTCTACAACGAGTTTAGCCCCGGCAACACGTCGAAGAGCGGTTCATACGATTTCCGCGGAGCCTACGAATTCAGCGCATTCAACCTGCCCTGGATGCTCGAAGGCGATTTCCGCAGCTATCAGTATCCGCACAATTGCACCTCGGCGAACCCGGCACCGGCCGGCGATCAGTGTAACGTCACGACGATCGGCAACACGGGGCAGACCTACGTTCCGGCCTTCACGGCGCGCGACCGCGATGCGGAAGTTCGCCTCGGCCTCAAGGTTGCCGACCCGCGCATCTACATCGGCGTCGGTTATCTCTATCGCACGACCAACTACGGTTACCCGGCGCAAAAAGGCTTCGGTTTCGGTGCAGAAAAGCTGCCCGACCTTAACCAAGGCTTCTCGCTCTACGGTAGCGCGTGGTACTACCCGAACGTGAAGGGCAGCTTCACCGATCCGGGAACCGGCCTCGGCTATACCTTGGGATATAATATCCTGAAGTATCAGATCGGCGCCGCGATCACCATCCCGAAGAGCCCGATCTTCATCGATCTTGGTTTCGTCGGCGATACTGGTCGCAACAAGAGCAACGCACCGGGCGGCTTCACGCACGCCGGTCCGTATATCGGCCTCGGTCTCTCCTTCTAGCGAAGGTCGCCGTCGCAGGTCGCAACACCCCCGAGCCGATGCTCGGGGGTGTTGCATTTTCGGCGCACCTTATTCGCCGCAGGGGAGCGCGGCGATGACGCGGAAGGCGACGCCTAACACCGCTCTACCCTCAAGGAGATGGTATCGATGCTTCGTTCTCTTGCGTTCGGCATCGTCGCCGCGTTGATCGGCCTTGCACCGACGCTCGCCTCGGCAGCTACGCCGACGCTCCTGTTCAACGATCGCCACGTACGGGCGACGCCCACGGTCATCGTCAACGGGCGCGTTCTCGCAGCCTTGGTGCAGGGCAAACGACTGCTCGTGCCGCTCCGCGCGATGTTCGAGGCAATGGGCGCGACGGTTCGTTACGACGCAGCGCGCAAGCGCATCGAGGTTCGCAAACCCGGCTCCTCGATCGATCTTTGGGTCGGGAAGAGCGTCGCGCGGATCGATGGACAGAAGCGGATTCTCCGGTCACCGCCGATTTTGCGCAACGGGCGCGTCCTCGTCCCGATTCGCGTGGTCTCCGAGACGATGGGTGCCTACGTGCAGTGGGTCCCCGGGCGTCGGATCGCCGTCGTCCGATATGTGAAGCCGACGCCGTTACCGGCTCCGGCGGCGACGCCTGCGCCGGTCTCCGCCCCGACCGCAGCACCGGTTCCGGCGGTGAACTCGACACCGTTCCCTCTGCCCGCCGCGACACCCAAGCCGGAGTCCTATCTCATTCTCGATTACTTTCTCAAGCCGAAAGTCTATAACGAATTCAGCCCGGGCAATACGGCGAACGCCAATCTCTGGAGCTTCCGCACCGGCGAAGAGTTCCGTGCGTTTCAACTCCACCTCGCCGTCGATGAAACCATCGACACGTGGATCTATCCGCACAATTGCAACGGTGTCGGCGATCCCCAGTGCATGGTTACCACGATCGGCGGGAACGGCTCGGCCTACGTTCCGGCTTTTCAGGCGCTCGATCGCTCGACCGAGACGCATCTCGGTATAAAGATTGCCGAGCCGCGCATCTATCTCGCGGCGGGGTACATGGTGCGCACGACGCGGTACGGATATCCGCCGATGCTCGGTCTCGGATACGGCGTGATGAAATTGCCGGATCTCGATCGTCCGTTTTCGGTCTATGCTTCGATCTTTTATTACCCGCGCGTGAAGGGCGGCAACGGTCTCTACGATCTCGGTTATCACGTGACGAGTTACCGCGCCGGTTTCACGTATGCACTCGGCAAATCGCCGCTCTTTCTCGACGGTGGATATATCGGCGACAGCGGAACCAACGCCTTTAACGCGCCTTCGGGCTTCACGCATAGCGGAGCGTTCCTCGGGCTGGGCCTAAAGATCTAACGCTGGTTTACGTCGACGGAATATTCGGAATTCCGAGAGCCTCGGCGGGGCGATAGGTTCGGAAACCCTTCGCTCCGTCGAGCAGACCCTGTCGGTATGCCTCGTCGATCGGTTGCTGGAGATTGAATCCCGCGACATCGACGTTCAGTGCCTGCGAAGGGCGTATCGAAGCCAACGTCACATCGAGAATATATTCAAATATCCGTTCGCTTCCGGTTCTCTGTTTGGATTTTGGAAGCGCACGATACGCTCGCTTACCGAGCGATTCGAAGAACGCGTTACGGAGATCGACATCGAGAATGCGCGTCTGCATGGTTTCGATAACGCCGAGGCCGACGCCGACCGCCGATTTTGCGGAGAACGGTTCCGCCCGCTCGGGGTCGACAAAGACGATGTCGACGCTCTTTGCGACCGCCCGGGCAGCGGCGAGCGGAACGTTGGCGATCACGCCGCCGTCGATGAAGCGATCGAAGCCCGGGCCGTCGGCCTTCGGTAGCCGTACCGGATCGAAGACGACCGGGAGCGCTGCCGAGGCGAAGAGTGCGCGCACGGTGATATCGGGGGTGAGCGGGCGCACGGCGATCGGCGAACCCATGGCGACCTTCAGGCGATCGAGGTTTTGGGCGCGTTCCTCGGCGCTCGCAGCATGGGCCAGTCGGTAGAAAAGCTCGCCGCGTCGGTAGGTGAGGTTCGTCGCCAGCGCCGCGTACGAGATCAGCATTTGGCTGTTCGGATCGATGTGGCGCGCGATCCAGCGTTCGACGACGCCCCCATCGGCGATCCCCGTGACGTCGGTGGCGAGTCCGATCCCCAGGCGCAGCGCCTCGATGAAGCGATTGAGGAGCCCTGCGGTCACCTGAGGAATCTTTGCGAAGCGCGGTTTCGGGCGGATCACGC
>JBMFXH010000027.1:0-16985 GCA_049964475.1 Vulcanimicrobiaceae bacterium | reverse complement strand
CTGAGTGCGCTGGCGCGGTGGGCGGAGCGCCATATGCCCGAAGTACGCACGGCGCAGGAGCGCTTCGACCACCGATAGCGCGGGTGCGCGCACGTTCACGAGACCTTCTCCCTCGCTTCATCGATCGGCGCTACGCTGGATCGATCGAAGGAGTGCAGAGCATGAGTATGACCAGACGCGCGTCGATCGCGACGATCGCAACGGCAATCGCCGGCGGTCTCGCGGCCGACGCGTTTTCATTTGAGTATACCGAGGCGGCGCCGTCGACGGAGCCCCGGCAAAAGATCGGCACGCTCGACGAACTCAAAGCGAAGGGTGAGATCGCCTTTGCGTATCCCGATGAAAACTCACCGGCTCGTGCGGTGCTGCTCGCAAGCGGCGACGTGGTCGCCTATAGCCTCATCTGCACGCACATGGGCTGCGAGGTCGCGTACACGCACGAGACGCAAACCTTTACCTGCCCCTGCCACGGAAGCGTCTTCGATGCAGCGCGCTCCGGCGAGGTAGAACGCGGGCCCGCTCCGCGACCGCTGCCCGAGATCGCGGTTCAGAGCTCGCCCGGCGGCGATCTCTACGCCGTCGGCCTGTCGGCACCGATCTTCGGGCGCCCCGAGAGTACCGAGGAGAATCAAGCGCTGTACGGGACGGGCGGCGAACGATGAAACGCGCGGAGATCCTCGATCGCCTCTTCGCCGCTTCCGGTGTTGTCGATCTGCATGCGGTTTCGACGAGTTGTCGCTTCTGCAATGTCGGCTGCGGCTATCGCGTCCTGACGGCACGTGCGTTTGAATCGACTGTCCCCGATCTTCCGATCGTTCGCCTCGACGACGGACGCTACGTTCAGTTGGTACCCGATGGGGCATGTCCGGTAAATGCGGGCGACTATTCCGTGCGCGGTGCCTATCTTTCCGAGACGCTGTATCGGAAAGATGGGCCGACCCGCGATAGACTTCGCTATCCCCTCGTGCGGGTCGGCGGCAGAATGGTGCGTTCGACCTGGCAGAGCGCTCTCGATCATGTCGCCGAAAAACTCAAAGGATACGTGGAGCGATTCGGCCCGTCGAGTATCGGCATCTATCATGCCGATTGGTTCGGCGGTGAGAACGCCTATGCGTATATGAAATTTGCCGCTGCGCTAAAAATCACCAATTACGATCTCAACGGTCGGCTTTGCGCCGCGACCGGATCCGCCGGGCTCGCACGTTCTCTCGGTAACGCATCGCACCCGTGGGCACTCGACGATATCGAGGCCGCCGACACTATCGTGTTAGCGGGTGCAAATGCATCGGCAACGCTATCGGTTATCTACGACCGTATCTATACTCGCGTGCAGAACGATGCAAAGCTGATCGTCGTCGACGTTCGTGAAACCGAGGCTGCCCGCGCGGCGGCAAAATTTGGAACCTTCGTGCGTATCCGTCCGGGAAGCGATGTCGCGTTCTACAATGCGATCGGGAACGTTCTTTTACAGGAGCGCCTCTACGACGAGACTTTCGTCACGCTTCACACGAATGGATTGGCGGAGTACCGCAACCTCGTACTGGATCGTTATGCTCCGGAAAACGTGGAACGGATCGTCGGAGTACCGGCCGCGACGATTCGGGCGGTTGCAAGAACGATCGGCACGTCGAAACGGACGCTCTTTCTTTCGGGGAAAGGCCTCGAACATCAGGCGCACGGCACCGATATGATCTGCTCGCTGATCGATCTCGCTTTATTAACAGGGAACATGGGGCGGGTCGGCGGTTCGTACTCTCCGCTCGGGGGGCATCAAGGGTCGATCGTGAATCCGCCGATTCTTGCAGGATCGCTCGCTCACGTGACGATTCCGAATAAAACGATCTTCGAACAGCTCGATGCCATCGAAGCGGGAGAGCAAAAGGCGTTGTTGTGCGCGAGCGTTCAACCGCTGGTGACATTACCAAACGCCGGGAGAACGCGGAAAGTGCTTCGCGATCATCTCGACTTTTTGGTCGTTACCGATATCTATCCGAACGAGACGACCGAGCTCGCACACGTGATTTTCCCCGCTGCGTCTTGGGGAGAGAGCCCGTACGTCTCTACCAATACGGAACGCAGAGCACGGTTTTACGATGCGTTCGCCGACGCTCCGGGCGAGAGCAAGCCCGATTGGTTCGTGCCGGCCGAACTCGGAAAGCGTTTGGGCGAAGCAAAACAGTTCGCTTGGAGATCATCAGAGGAGGTCTTCGATGAGCTGAAGGTGGGTACGCCCTTTGCCGGGCTCAGCTACGATCGGCTGCGTGCGGCAGGCTCCAATGGCTTCCAAATTCCCGTGCCGACGACGGCCTCCGAGGGTACCAAACGGCTCTACAGCGACGGAAAATTCCCGACTCCCGATGGGCGGGCGCAGATATGGGCGCTCGATTATCTCCCTCAACCCGAGTTGCCGGATACCGAATACCCGCTGACGCTGGTGACCGGTCGTGAGAACGATCTTTGGCAGAGCGGCTATACGTTCTCGAGAATTCCTCAGCTTGTCGCGCGCTCGCAGCAAAACACGCTTTCAATACATCCCGCCGATGCGCGGCGTTCCTCGGTTCGCGACGGCGCACGCGTTCGCGTCGCTTCACGACGTGGTAGCGTCGACCTCGTCGCCCGCGTGACCGAGGAGGTTCCGCAGGGAGTGCTCTTCACGCTCTGGGGCTATCCCGGAAGCCTCGTCAACGAGGTGACGCTCGACGTGCGCGACCCGATCTCGCAGGAGCCCGGCTTCAAGGCCTGCGCCGTATCCGTGGCCTCGGCGACGGGGTAGTGTTTCGAGCCGTAAATGATGCGACAGTCGCTCCGGCGCATTTGGCCGTCGCTTCGTCGCTCATCGGTCACATCGCTCATGCGTTTATCCCTCTTTGCTCCTCGCGACAACAAAATGCCCAAGTCGCTTTGCGTCACGCCATTTACGGCTCGGAACACTAGCGACGGCGCGCGAGAATGCGCCGATACCAACGTTCGAGTTGGGCGTGAAAATCGCCGAGCGCCGTGACGTTCAGATAGATCATGTGCCCCGACGGATAGAACCCATAGGTGATGTGCCGTTGGAGTGCAGGTGCGAGCTGGAGGTGTTCGAGCGTATAGACCGTCGCGAGCCACGGGGTTACCGAATCGAAATACCCATTCGCCGAGAAGACGCGCAGGTGGGGGTTATAGGTCATCGCCTGCGCGAGATCGGGAGCCGTATTGAGCGGCAACCAACCGTCATGCATGAAATTCCACGGGCCGCTTTTCTGAATGGTGGAGTAGGCGCCCATACGATAACGTAGCGGCGTACGATAGTGAAGGTCGTTGCGTAGGTAGAGATTGGAGAGCGAGTAGAAGGCGGAGTCGATCGATGCATCGCTCGCTTCGAGGCTCGGTTGCATCTCCGCTCGATCGAGTGTGTAGAGTTGATAGCGTGAGTCATAAATGCCCTCGGTCTTGCCCTGCGCTCGGCGAAATTCCGCAATGTATCGTTGCGCGGGGATGCGCAGGTTCGAATGCCGGATATACGATGCCGGGATTGCCAGGTAATGGCTCAGGCGGCCGACCATTGCAGCAGAAGCAGCGGGAGAAAGCGTCGCGCCGCGGTTGAGCGCTTCGCGATATGGGCCCATCGCAAAGCGCTTTACCTGTTGCATATAGGCATTGAGGTTTGGGTTCGCGCCCGGAACGGCGTGGTAATACCACGCCGTTGCAGCCTCGGTGGCGAAATCGAAGACATATTGCCAATCGTCGGTATCCGCACCGCCGTAGATATCCGTGGCGGCAAGATTATAGTTCAAAATCGAGGATTGGAGGACGATTCCATCGATCGATACGGCGTGATTCTGGAGGTAGTTCACCAGCATTGCCGTGCGCGGGGTTCCGTAGGATTCACCGTAGAGGAAGCGAGGCGAATTCCAACGGTCGAACTTCGTTAAATACCGTTCGATAAATTGCGCGAACATTCTCACGTCGTTGTCCGAACCGAAGACCTTTTTCGCGTCGGCGCCGGGCCAAATGCGCCCGTAGCCGCTCGCCGGCATATCGACGAAGACGAGATCGGTGGTGTCGAGAAGCGTATCGGGATTGCTGACGAGGTGGTACGGCGGCGGCGGCGTTATGCCGCCGTCGGCGGCGATTGCGGCGCGGATCGGCCCCCACGAGCCCATGCGGAGCCAAATCGTCGAGCTTCCCGGCCCGCCGTTGTAAAGAAAGGTAATCGCTCGACGGTTCGGGTTTTCACCGTTGCGGGTGTAGGCCGTATAGAACATCGTCGCCAGGGGCTTGCGCCCGGCACCGCGGAGCACGATCGTGCCGGCGCGCGCCGTATAGGATAAACGCTTACCGTCGAGCAGCATGCTGTGTTGGGTGACGGCATCGGGTACCCGCGTCCATGCAGGCGCCGCAGCGGGCTTTTTGGGCGTCGCGGCAAGCGTGCCGGGCAGAAGGAGCGCGATCGCCGCGGTGACGCGGAGCGCGGTCATGGCAGCTTCTTTCATGGTTATCGCCCTCCCAGGGTGGCGGCATACCAGCGTTCGAGATCGGCGTGGTATTGGGCGAGTGCTTTGGGGGCGAGATAGATCATATGTCCCGATTTATAAAAGCCGTAGGTGATGTTCTTCAGCAGCGCTGGGCGCACGTTGAGATGGTCGAGGGCGAACTCCGTCTCAAGAAATGGCGTAGCGAAGTCGTAATAGCCGTTGGCGGAAAAAATCTTCAGGTTGGGATCGTAGCTGAGGGCGTCGGCAAGATCGGGGGTGACGTCGGTCGTCGGATTGCCGCGATGCGTGTTATCCCAGCCGCCGCCCGGCGTTCCGTCGTGGGCGATGATATTATAAATCTGCGTGCGATACTGCAGCGTCGGATCGTATTGAAGGTTCACGCGGAGATATTGATTGATCGCCGTCGTGTAGGGGTAATCGATGGCGGCGTCGGTCGGATCCCAGCGCGGCTGATTTTCCGCGCCGTCGGTCGTATCGGTAACGAAGCGTCCGTCGAGCCTACCTGTCTCAAGTCCGCTATTGCGTAAGAGTTGACTCTCGAATCGCCAGTACGGCACGCGGAGGTTATTGTTCCGAATGAAGCGCTCGGAGAGGCCGGTGTAGGCGTGCAACTTCGCGACGATGGCGTTGCGGGTTTGGCGCGAGAGTTGCGAGCCTCGCGCCAAGGCATTCAAGTACTCGTTGAGCGCAAAGTCGCTCACCTTTGCGACGAAGGGTCGCAGGTGCGCCGGACGGTTGGGAAGCGCGTGGTGATACCACGCCGTTGCCGCCTCGGTCGGAAGATAGAAGGCATACGCCCAGTCGCTCCCGCCGACCGGCGTTGCTCCGGTGACGTCCAAGCCGAAATTGAGAATCGACGATTGAAGAACGACACCGTTGATGCCGACGCCTTTTTGTTGCAGGTAATGCACGAGTGCCGCAGAGCGCGTGGTACCGTACGATTCGCCGTAGAGAAATTTCGGCGAGTTCCAGCGGCCGAACGTGCTTGCGTAGCGCTCGATAAACTGACCGAACGCAGCGACGTCTTTATCGACTCCGAAGAACATCTTCGGTTTCCCGACTCCGACGATCCGTCCAAACCCGCTGTCGGGCATATCGATGAAGACGAGATCCGTGGTGTCGAGCAGGCTATATTGGTTTTTTACGATGCGGTACGGAGGCCCGCCGACGATCGTGCCGTCACCGACCTCCACGCGTACCGGCCCCCACGAGCCCATATGGAGCCACATCGACGAACTTCCCGGCCCGCCGTTATAGAGAAAGGTGATCGGACGCTTTTCCGGGTTCGCGCCATTCTCGGTGTAGGCGACGTAAAACATGCGAAGCGTCGGCTGGTGCATCTGATTGCGAAGGACGATCGTTCCGGCCCGGGCCGTGTAGTGAATCGTCTTGCCGCCGAGCAGAATGGTATGCTCGGTCACCTTATCGGGATAGAAGTGCGCATTCGAGAGCCTCGCGGGCACCGGGTGAGCGACCTGCGGTGCCGTTGCTGCTGCGGCGTGCGGTACGCCGAGCGCGAGTGCGATAGCCAACGATGCCGACGGCAAGGAGAGAGTGCGTTTCACGTCGATTCCTTACGTTTGGAGACGTTTGATTTGTCCATCGGGCTTCGAAGATCGCTCGAGCGCACCCTTTTGTTGGAAAAAAGAAGCGCGTGCTTGCTTCGCCGAAGTGATCGCCCGGAAATACATCGATACGGAGGGCACTACTCGGCATGAACGCATCGATCGCTGCGGTGGCGGCCTGGGGTTTAGCCGTTCCGCTGCTCCTCGTCGCTATCGCGACCCTTCGGCGGAACGCTTGGAGAATCGACATCGCATGCGGTGCGGTCGGCGGACTCGCGACGATTGCTTTGGTCAAACTCAGCGCGACGTTTTTCTACGAGCCGCGACCGTTTGTGGTCGAGCACGTACAGCCGCTCGTGGCGCATGCGGCCGATAATGCATTCCCGTCCGACCATCTCGCCGCGTGTGGATTAGCCGTCGGCTATCTCTGGCCGCGCTCGAAAGGGCTCGCCGTTCTCGCGCTGCTTTCAGCAGTTGCCATCGGCGTGGCACGCGATCTCGCGCACCTCCACTACGTGCAAGATCTCGTTTTCGGCTTTCTTTTCGGTGTTGCCGGCGCGCTCTTCGGGCAGTGGGCGATGCGCTTTCTCCCGTTCACTCGAAGCGGAGCGCCTCGATCGGGCTGAGATGAGCGGCTTTTTGGGCCGGATAATAGCCGAAGAAGATGCCGACCATCGCCGAGAAACCGACCGACGCGAATATCCAGCCGGGTGGGATGAGCGTCGGCCATTTTGCGAGTACGGCGACGAGGATCGTTCCCAAGATGCCGACGATGACGCCGATCACGCCACCGATCGTCGACAGGACGATCGATTCGGTAAGAAATTGATTGAGAATGGTCCGCGCGCGAGCGCCGACGGCCATGCGTAAGCCGATCTCGCGCGTTCGTTCGGTGACCGAGACCATCATGATGTTCATGATGCCGATCCCTCCGACGAGCAACGATACGGCAGCGACGCCGGCGAGAAGCAGCTCCATCACCGCCCCGGTCGACGATGCGGCTTGCGCGAACGCTTGTAAATTACGAACCTGAAAGTCGTACGGCTGCGGTGGGACGATGCGATGGCGTTGCGCGAGCAGCGCCGTCACCTCCGCTTGGACCGGGTTGACCTCTGCAGCGGTCGTCGCCGAGATCATCAGGAGATTCACGGTGGTGAGCCCCGTCAGGCGCTCCATCGCAGAAGAATACGGAATGAACACGACATCATCCTGATCTTGGCCCATGCCGCTCTGTCCGAGCGCGGTGAGCGTTCCGATAACCGTGAAGGGCGAGCCTTTGATGATAATCGTCTTGCCGACCGGCGACGCGCCATCGGGGAAAAGTTGCGAAACGACGCTCTGACCGAGCACGGCAACTTTCGCGATCGAGGCAACGTCGCTCTCGGAGAGAAAACGCCCGCTCGCTAATGGCCATGCTTTGATGTACGTATAGGTAGGCGCGACGCCGGTGATTTGTGTCTGCCAATTGTTCCCACCGGCCACGACCTGCGAATGTACGCTGACGATCGGTGAGACTGCGGCAACACCGGGCAGTTGCGCGATGGCAAGGCCGTCCTGCGGAGTGAGCGTGGAGGCGCCTCCGAAGCCGGTCCGCACCCCGCCTTGGGTGACGCTTCCAGGCTGAACGACGATGAGGTTCGATCCGAGACTCGCAATACTTTGCTGAACCGAAACGCGGGCGCCCGCGCCGATGGCAACGGTAACGATCACCGCGGCGACGCCGATGACGATGCCGAGCATCGTGAGTGAAGAACGGGCCTTGTTTCGAACGAGTGCCTGTAGGGCGAGGCGAAGCGTGGCGCGGAGGTTCATGCCGCTCGCTCCAAATTGGGAATATCCGAAAGAATGTGTCCGTCGCGGAAGGTAACGATGCGCTTTGCGAAAGCGGCGATATCGGGCTCGTGGGTCACGAGCATGATGGTGATGTCGCGTTCGGTGTTTAATTCGGAGAAAATCCGCATGACGTCTCGCGACGTTTTCGTATCGAGCGCCCCGGTCGGTTCGTCGGCGAGAATCAGTGCCGGGTCGTTGACGAGCGAACGCGCTATCGCTATTCGCTGCTGCTGTCCGCCCGACATTTGGTTCGGCATATGATCGGCGAGTGCCTTCATTCCGACGATATCCATCTTCGCCAACGCGATCTCGCGCCGTTGTTCGGGCGGGACGCCGGCATAGACCATCGGGAGTTCGACGTTCTCCAGCGCGCTCGTGCGCGGCAAGAGGTTGTACG
Organism: Vulcanimicrobiaceae bacterium; assembly: GCA_049964475.1. Lineage (GTDB taxonomy): Bacteria > Vulcanimicrobiota > Vulcanimicrobiia > Vulcanimicrobiales > Vulcanimicrobiaceae > JABEUX01. The sequence goes on along the minus strand of JBMFXH010000027.1, from coordinate 8,712 downwards.
ATTGAAAAACGAATCCAAGACGTCGGCTCCGAAGATCGGCGCGATCGTCATCGCTGAGCGTTGCGACATCCTGTCCTTCGAAGATATAGGTCCCCGCTGTAGCGCGATCGAGCATGCCGATAATCTGCATGAACGTCGATTTGCCCGAACCCGACGGCCCCATGACGGCGATAAATTCCCCTTTCGCGATGGAAAGATCCACGCCGCCGAGGGCAATGACCTCATCGTCGCCCATAGGATAGATCTTGCGGAGATCGCGTACCTCGACGACGGTGCTCATGCTAGTGCATCACGCGCATTGCGCCGGCCACCGGCGATCGTGCCGAGCCTTTGCGGCCGGTTGCCGCCGCTCCGGTCGCGGCAGTGATGACGAGGTCGCCCGATCGCAGCGTTCCGGGTTGAACCGGAGCGACGGCAGCCTGCGTACTCGTCGCCAGAAGGACGCGGACCGCCACGTGGTGCGGAGCTCCGTTCCGCAAGACGAAAAGCATTCCCGCGGTTCCCGGCGCCGAAGCGACGTTTCCGCTTCCGCTCGCCAGTTTACCCCACGGTGAGGAACCGCTCGCCGTCGTGTTCCCTGCGCTCGGTTTCCATGCCAGCGCGGCGAGCGGGACGACCAAAGCGTTCTTCGCACTGGCAACATCGATCGTGGCGTTCGCGGTCATGCCGGGGAGTAAGGCGCCGTCGGGATTTGGGACGTCGACGACGACGTCGTAGGTGACGACGTTATTGAGGGTTTGCGGATTGATACGAACCTGGGCGACGGTACCGTGGAAGGTGCGCGAAGGATATGCAAGCACGTCAAATGCTACCGGGTCGCCGGCGCGCACGTTGCCGATATCGGGTTCGCCGACATTAATATCGACCTCCATCTTTTGCAAGTTCTGCGCGATCGTGAAGAGCGTCGGCGTACTGAAGGAGGCGGCGACCGTTTGCCCGACCGAAACGGCGCGCGCGATGACCGTGCCGTTGACCGGTGAGGTGATGACCGTATGTGCGAGATTTAATTGATCTTGCTGCACGCTTGCCTGTGCGAGTTGGACGGCGGCTGCGGCCGCTTGCGCGCTCGCCCCTTGCTGTTGCGCGGTCGACGAACTGAGCGCAATCGTTGCGTTACTCGCTTGTGCTTGGGCGCGCGCCTGGGCTAATGCGGCCTGAGCTGCGGCGAGTGCGGCTTGGTCCTGCGCGGTTGTCGAGCGATCGCTATCGAGCTGGCTCTGCGCGAGATACCCCTGCGCGGAGAGCGACGCATCGCGTTTCTCTTGCAGCTGTGCGAGCACGAGCGCCGATTGTGCTTTCGCGATGTTCGCTTGAGCCGCTGCAACGGCGGCATCTTGCGCCGTATTATTCGCCGACGCGATCGCGATGCTGCTCTGCCCGCCGATCGCGGTCGATCCCGCTGCTGCGGCTTGCGCTTCGGCTTGAGCGAGGCTCGCCTGGGCCTGGTCGAGTTGCGCTTGGAAGGTGCTGGGGTCGATACGTGCGAGAACCTCGCCTTTGGTGACCTTGCTGTTGAAGTCGACATCGATCGAAGCGATCGTTCCCGAAGCCTGCGTGCCGACCGAGATGCTGTTCTGCGGGTTCACCGTCCCCGAAGCGGTGACGCTCTGCGTGAGCGTTTCGACGGCGATAGGAGCGGTCGTGTACGCAATGCCGGGGTGCGCGCGAGCGATGGCAAAAATGACTGCCAGGACCACGGCAACGATGATCGCCAACGTGCCGAGAAGCAATTGCCATCTCGGGATGCTCGGCATCCGGCGCGCGAGCGCGTCGAGACCCCATGGGCGTGGTAGCGAGCTTGATGACATCGGCGATCCTCCAGGCTCATTCTGACCGACGGGCCTGGTAATCCGTTGTGAACCCCGTGAGAATTCCGTGAAAAGCTCGGGCCGCGAACCTTCTCGGTGAGAAGCAGAGACGTGCCCTAGCGGAGCATTTTTTCCACGGCGCGGGCGAGAGGTGCATAGTTGGTCTGACCGCTCTTGAGATAGACGATGTGCTTCGATCGGTCGATCATCGCAATGGTTGGATAACCGCCCTGGATATAGAGCCTCGAGACCGTTAACGTCGGGTCGTACATCGCGACCGGGTAGCGCACGCCAAATCGCGTGATGAACGTTTGGACGTCCTCCTGTGAGGATGGTCCGGTTCCGGTGATATCGGTCGTGCTTCCGGGAATCGCGATGAACGCGACGCGCTTACCAAATCGCTCGTAGAGCCGATTGAGAATGCCGGTTTCAAACTGGCAGTGTGGGCACCAGGTAGCGAAAACCTCGAGAAGGACCGGCCGGTCGACGACCGCCAGATCGAACTCGCCGTGCGTCGTAGGAACGGAGAATGTCGGCGCTACAGATCCGACGCTTGCCGGCGCAACGACAGGCGCCGTTGACGCATTCTGTAATTGCTGCGAGGGACGCAATTTGACGACGAGAATTGCAACCACGACGAGCAGAGCGAGAGCGACGATGCTGAAGGCAAGAAGCGTGCGACGTTGCATTATGATGAAATCCTCCGATCGAGTGCGAGATATCCGGGTGCAAAAAATGCGACGAATGCGGCGCAGAGCGCCAAGCCGAAATCAAAGGCAACGTGCGGCCAGTCCGTGGTTGCTCGATCCGCCGGGCCGAAACACCCGCAGTTGAGGGCGAGGCCACGCAGGACCGCCGATGCAACCGCAGTGCCGTAAAGGACGAATTGCAGCATCGCCATCAGCGCCGCCCAGCGCGTGAGAAGGCCGAGAATCAGGTAGAGGCCGACGAATATTTCGAAGAACGGAAGGGCGACGGCAACCGGAGCGATCGCAGCCGCCGGAAGCAGGCGAAATGCAGCGATCGCGGATGCGAGCTCGACGGCATGTCCGACCTTGAGTGCGCCGGAGATAGCCAGCAGCAAACCGAGTGCGATACGGAGAACTGCGACGGCTATCGAGCGGATGTGCATAGGTGTGACGGTTCGTTCCGGCGTGCGGCGTGCCTGTTCGGCATCGGAAAAATCTCAGGTTCTTCTCAATTTACCCCAAAGATTCTCAGAAAGCTGCGATATGGCCGGTGCATACCGATAAAAGAAAGTGAAAGGAGGTGAAACATTCGATGATTTCATCAGTTCAAAATGGATCGTCATCGCTACGGCAATCGTTGCTCGCGCCATCAAATGGAACAGCAACCGGCGTATCGGCAAGCGACCCATTCTCGAACGTCAATCTCAGCGCACAACAGAAGTCGCAAATCAATTCGATTATCTCGAGCGCGCAAAGCCAAGGACTCTCGTTCTCGCAAGTGAAGAACGAAATTGCTAACGTGCTTTCCAGCACGCAGCAACAGACGTTACGCAGCGATTTGCAGGCGTTACGCGGCAAGCATCACGACCGCTCAGGCGGTGGTGGCGGAAGCGCGAGCGCTTCTTCAACGGCCGGTGCATCTACGGACGCGTGGGGAGTGCCGGTTCCCACTGCAGTGGCGTCGTCAACTGCTACGGGCCTCTCTGCTCTTAGCGACATTGCGGCGTCGTATGCCGTACAATCGCAAACGCAGAACAGCCTCTTCAGTCTCTAGGCTCGGTTGGACCTTGCAAGGGGGACCGGTGGAGCCGCTCCGAACGAGCGGCTCCAATGCTTATCGCGCGCTTAGCGGCGTTGTGGAGGATTCTCGCAGCTATAATCGAGTGCGACATTACAGACGGTAATATTCTCCGTCGTCTTCGAAGCGCTCACGTAGACGTACTTTTGGACCAACGGCACGCCCTTCCCGCGAATCTCGAGCGAATAGTGGCCGGGATGAAGGGATCGGAATGTGTAACGCCCCTCGCTGTCGGTCTGTGTACGCGCGCGGGAGGGCCCCGTCGCCGTGATCTCGAGCCCCGCAAGGGGTTGACCGGTCGTTCGGTCGGTGATGCGTCCGACGAGTACGGCGAGTGCGAGAACTGCCAGCGGCGCGAAGAGTCGGCGAACGAACGTGCGATGATTCATCGGTCTGCATCTACCTACGAACGGCCGATGATTCCTTTCCCGGCGGAGGTCGCCCCGAGCGGCGGAAGAGCGGCGAGCGCCGGAGCGATCTCGCGCGCATCTCGCTCGAAGTCCTTCCAGAGATCCCCATAATGCGCGATGCGCGCGCGAACGGAAGCGATATTGTAACGAGCCAACGTCACGAAGGGACGTCCACGTAGGCGCATTGCGGCGAATTCCTCCACCTCGTGCCAATGCAAGGGTGTCGATACCGGGGCACCCTCACGCAAGCGGACGGAGTAGGGGAGTGCGATGGTCTTCCCGCGACCCACTTGCCGGTAATCGAGATAGACCGCCCGCCGATCGCGTTCGCGCAACGAACGTTCGATCGTTACATCCGTCGGCCGTTCGGCAAGAACGCTACGGGCGATTTCGTAGGTAAGCGTCTTTACATTGCCGTAGCTTCGTGGCCCCGAGAGCGGCGCGAGCACGTGAAGCCCCGTCGCGCCCGAGGTTTTTACCAGTGTTGAGAGACCGATACGCTGTAAATGATCGCGAACGGTCAGGGCAACTCGCGAAAGCGTCGCCATCGAGCATTCCTCGCCGGGGTCGAGATCGAAAAACGCAAAATCGGGGCTCGAGAGGCTCCCGGTATGCGAGACCCAGCCGTGAAAAGCGATCGTGCCGAGATTCACGAAATACAGTAAAGTGGCTCGGTCGTCACAGAGCGCATAGGTGACGCGTTTGGTTCCTTCGAGCGCGTTGAGTGCGACGCGGTGAACCCAGGGCGGCGTACCGCGAGGAATTTGCTTTTCGATGAAACGTGCGCCCCCGATTCCATCGGGTGCACGTTCGAGGGTGAGGGGACGTCTCCGCGCGTGGGCGAGAAAATGCTCGGCGACTGCATCGTAATAGGCGAGAAGATCGCCTTTGGTGATCCGGTCGTGCGGGAAATATATCTTTGTGAGGTTCGATAGTTTGAGCGTGCGTGCGTCGACGCGAATCTCGGCATGTGTCTCCATCGTCACCCAACCCTTTGCGTCGGTGTTTCGAAAACGACATCGCGCGCCGCTTTGTCGTCGCGCAGGCCGAGGAAAACGGGGTGGCGCAACTTGCGGTCGCGCGTCCATTCGCTAAAGCGGACTTCGGCGATAAGAATCGGCGATGCCCAGTGAATATCGGCACCGAGTTCGGGCGTATCGACGAACGGTGCCGAAGCGCGTTCGTGCTCGCGCAGCAGGTGATGGAGATCGCGTAATATCTGCTCGGAGAAACCGCTGCCGACCTCGCCGACATATCGTAGCGACCTACCGTCGTATGCTCCGAGAAGAAGCGATCCGAAACCGATGCGGGATCCACCCGGTTCGCTCCACCCGCCGATGACAAATTCTTGCTCGAATGTTGCCTTGATTTTTACCCAATCGCGACTGCGACGTTCTTGATAGGTTGAGGCAAGTCGTTTCCCCACGATACCCTCGAGATGTCTCCGTTTCGCTCGTGCGAAGAGCGCTCTGCCTTTGCCGATGACGTCCTCGGAGAAAAGTGCAGGGCCACCTTCGATGAAAAGTTCGTGAAGATGTTGTTTGCGCTCGGAGAGCGGTCGTTCCCGGAGATCCTTTCCACGTGCGTACAGCACGTCGAAGACGGCATAGCGAAGCGCTCTATTGTTTTGTGCGGCGTTCTGAAGGCGTTGGAAATCAGAGCGTTGGTACCGGTCGAGTGCAACGATTTCACCGTCGAGCAAGAGCGAGTGTCCGTGAAAGGATGCGTGGAGCCCCCCGAGTTCGGGAAACCGCTCGAGAAAATCTTTGCCGTTTCGCGATACCAAACGGACGCTGCCGTCTGCCGCGATCGTACAGAGAGCGCGGAAACCGTCCCATTTGGTCTCGAAAAGCCAATCGTCATCGTCGAACGGTGCATCGATGAGCGTCGCCAACATCGGTGAATGGATCCTCGGGAACGGGTCGTTCATAGGTCGTCGATTCGCTTCCCGGATTTTACCGATAGCGGATAATTTGCCGGATCGAACGCAGGATCGGCATCTTTATCACGGTCTTTGATAAGCAGCCACGGCTCGTCGCTTTCGTTCGGCCGCGGATGTATTTTGAGAAGCGTAAAGCGCCCGTTGAGTTTCTTTCCGTGCAGGTCGAAGGTGAACTTTCCATGGCGGATCGCCGCGACGGGGTCTTCTCCCGGCGTCGCTCGATAGGTTCCGCGATCCCAGATGATGACGCGTCCGGCCCCGTAATGCCCGGTCGGAATCACTCCCTCGAAATTGCGATAGGAGAGTGGGTGGTTATCGACGTGAACGGCAAGTCGGGGCTTGCCGACTGCGAGGGTGGGCCCTTTGGGTATTGCCCACGAGGCGAGAACGCCGTCCACTTCGAGACGGAAATCGTAGTGCAGGTGGGATGCCTGGTGCATCTGCACCACGAAATGATTGTGCTGGTGATTCGGCATCGTTCCCCCTCGTTCTCCGAAACACTACATGCGATACTGAGGTGAATCTGTGAGGAAGGCGGTTTCCCAGAGTCTGTTCTTCGCTGCAGCTGCGGCGTTGGGCCTCTATGCGATAACCCATGAGAGCGCGGTGCATGCATGGATTCTCCGCGCCGGTCCGATCGGGCCGGTGCTTTCGATCGGTCTTTATACTCTTTTGGCGAGCATCCCGTTTCTCTCATCGGGAGCAGTCGCACTTTTGAACGGCATGCTTTTTGGCTTCTGGTGGGGCGCGGCCTACAGTGCGATCGCTATCGTCCTGAGCGGATTCACGACCTATGCTTTTGCCGAGCGTCTCGCCACCGGCTATGGCGCGGAGGAGTTTCGGGCGAAGATGCCCGTGTGGCTCCGCCGCCTTCCCGTCGGCTCACCGGCATTTCTGATCGCGTTGCGGACGATTCCCTGGGTCGGCGGGACGCTTGCGAACAACGCGGCGGTGATCTACGAAATTCCGTTTCGCAGACATTTCTGGACGCGACTCGCCGTCGCAGTACCGATCGCCGCCGTCAGCGCCTACATCGGTTGGAAATTGGTACCGGGAGGTTAGGAGGTCGACCCGGCCTGCAACCAGCGCCAGTGTCGCGCGAAAAGTACCCCCGCGAGCACGAGCATTGCCAGGGCGATCGTCATGCGCCGAATCGCTGCATACCGCGCGTTCCCGAGCATCGTTGCACGGTGCGCTCCATTCGGCGCAAGCGCTGGTGCGCCGAGTGCGGCCGGCGGCATCGTGCCGGGATGTATTGCGCTCGGCGGCATCGCGCCGGGATGCATCCCGATGCGCTCTCTCCACATCATATCGGCGGGGCCGGCGCCGCGTTCGAAGCGGATGTTGCGAGTAATCAGAGGATGAAACGCCATCGGGTGTACGACGTCGAATGCACCGGCAATAAACGTTGCCGTACCGATAAAAAATACCAGTACCGCGATGAAGCAGACGGCGTAGCCGTAGATATTTGCAACGATGGGGTTTCTCTGCATGGTGCCCTCCCTTCGAGGCGATGATACGATCCTAATGAACCGCTCTGAGAGAGCCCTGAAGAGCCGGCACGAGGGAGGGGGAGCGCAGCCGCGAAAAGCCCCGCCGTGAGCATGCATGTCGCCATCGTCGGCAGCGGGCCGTCGGGGCTCTATACCGCCGATGCCATCGCGCGCCTTTGGCCCGATACGGAGATCGATATCTTCGATCGGCTGCCGACACCGTACGGTCTGGTCCGCGGCGGAATTGCACCGGATCATCAGAGCACGAAGGCGGTAGCGCGAGCCTTCGAGCGCACGCTCTCACGTCCTGGAACGCGGTTTTTCGGGAACGTCGAGATCGGTCGCGACCTTCGATATGAAGAACTCAAAGCGGCGTACGATCTGGTGATCTTCAGCGTCGGGGCCGAGAACGATCGTTCGCTCGGGATCCCGGGAGAGGGCCTACCGGGAGTGTACGGTGCCGCGGCATTCGTCGGATGGTACAACGGACATCCACGGCACCATGCTCTCGAGCCGCTCCTCGATGGACGTGCGCTCGCGGTCATCGGCAACGGAAATGTCGCGTTGGATGTCGTGCGCGTGCTTGCGAAAACGCCGGCCGAGCTGGCGGATTCCGATATTTGCGAACATGCAGCGCGGCGCATCGATGCTGCGCGCTTGACCGATCTCTATCTGATCGGTCGCCGTGGCCCGGTCGAAGCGAGTTTCACACCGATCGAACTTGCCGAGCTTGGGGAATTGGAGCGTTGCGATATCGTCGTCGACCCCGCAGCGGTTGCCGTCGATCTCGGCCCGGAGATACCGGAAAAAGAAGTGAAACTGCGACAGCGTAACCTTGAAATTCTTCGTTCGTTTGCCGCTCGAACCGGCGCACCCAAACCGATGCGCATTCACGTGCTCTTCAACGCCGCGCCCGTGGAGATTCACGGCAACGAACGCGTGAGCGGCCTCGTGCTGGAACGCACGCGCGTTGTGGACGGGCGCGCAGAACTCACCGGCGAACGCTTCGAATTACCCGTCGAGACGGTCATCGCGGCGATCGGGTATCACACTCCGCCGCTACCCGGCGTACCATTCGATGAACGGCGCGGACGTTTTCAAAACGAGGAGGGCTCGATCGAGCCGGGCGTCTATGCCGCGGGCTGGTGCAAGCACGGGCCGCGAGGAGTTGTCGGAACGAACCGCACCGACGCCGGAATTCTCGTCAAGCGCATCGCCGACGATCTCGCCTCGCAACCGCTTCCGGCGGGAAAACCCGGCACCGCAGCCGTCGCTGCGCTCTTAGGGCAGCG
>JBMFXH010000026.1:0-17063 GCA_049964475.1 Vulcanimicrobiaceae bacterium | reverse complement strand
TCTTACGTCGCGCATGGAGTTCTTACGTCGCGCATGGAGTTGTCACGCCGAGTAGGCTCTGCTAGGCGCCGTATCGAGGCGCCGCGCGGACGAGCCCTCGATACGGCTGCTACGCAGCCTACTCGGGATGACACCGCGGGCGACTACGACACCGCGGGCGACTACTCGGGATGACATTGCTGCATCTCGATACGGCGCTCCGCGCCTACAGTATGTTGCAGATATTCCGCTTACGTTCCACCGAGTTTGAGAATCGCGCGCCACTCCACCGCTGAAACGGGCTGTACCGAGAGGCGCTGGCCGCGCTGCAACAGCGGCATCTTTGCAAGTGCGGCGATCTCCCGCAAACGCGTGAGCGGAACGACGTCGCGGAAGGCGCGAACGAACGCCACGTCGACGTTCATCCATCGCGGATGCTCGGGCGAACTTTTGGGATCGTAATACTCGCTGCGCGGATCGAAGGCGGTCGCGTCGGGGTAGGCCGCGCGCACGACGCGACAGATGCCGACGACTCCCGGTACGGCACACGACGAGTGATAGAAGAAGCCTTCGTCACCGACCGACATCATCTGCATGAAGTTCCGTGCCTGATAATTGCGAACGCCGCTCCACGGCGTCGTCCCGTCGCGTTGCAGGTCTTCGATGGAATAGCTTTCCGGCTCGCTCTTGAAGAGCCAGTACTTCGGCATGCGAGCCGACTACGGCGTCGGTGTCGCTACGGCCTCCGGGGTCGGTACTGGCTGCGGAGTCGGAGCGGGCGTCGGGAGCCCCATCGCTTGCTCCGCTTCACGTTGCGCGCGGTCGAGGGCGGGGGTGCCGGGGTAATCGGAGCGGAGCCACTCGATGACATGCATCGCATGAATGCGTCCGCCCAAGGTGGGAACGAGCAGATAATCGTGCTCGAGCCGAACGAGATTCTTGGGAATCCAATCGTCGTGCGGATATTTGTGCTCCCAGTCGTGCAGCGAATCTTCGATGAGCGTCAGGAGCGGAAGCGAATTCTTCGCATCGCTTGCGCTCTGGGAGCGAGACGCGACGAGATGCAATTCGTTCCCAATGCCGATCGGGCTGAGTTTCATGCGCCCGAAATATTCGTCGAGCGGGGCCGAAGCAGCGGCCGTCGTGCGCGCGGAGGTTCGCGCGACGCTCGGCAGCGGCGGAAGCGCGAGGCAAAGCAGGGCGAAGCTCGCGAGGAGGGTAGAGCAAGCGAACGGGCGCATGCCGATAATATCGGCAGGCCGACACCTCAATTCTAGGAGTGCGCTGCGGCCACGTGATAGGATAGCGGCCATGCAACGACGGGTCATTCACAAGCAGGGAGCGGGTTGGGAAGGCGTTGAGGTCGAGGGGTATCGCCCTGGAGCCGCCGTCGGCATCGCGCGGCACACCATCGTCGGTGGCTGGAAGGCCGAGCCCGGAGCGCCGGGGCCACAACTCGAGCTACGCTTTTTTGAACTCGAGCCCGGTGCGGCATCGCGCCTCGAGCGCCACGAGCACGAGCACTACGTGATCGTCGGGCAAGGGCTCGGGCATGCGGTCGTCGGCGAACGCGTTGAGGAGGTCGCTGCGGGCGACGTCGTCTACGTCGCGCCGCTCGAGCTCCATCAATTTATCAATCGCGGCGACGAGCGGTTCGGATTCTACTGTGTCGTCACCGCCGCGCGCGATGGGGCGCGCATTCCCGAGCCCGAGGAGATCGAGCGGCTCCTCGCTTCGCCGGTCGGCCCCTTCATTCGCCCCGATGCGGTGCCGCCGCCGCTCCGGCGAGGCGCCTAACCGCGCTCGATCGGGCGCGCCGGGTCGGCGCACCATTCGCTCCAGGAGCCTGCGTAGATGCGGCCTCCGGGGAGGCCGGCCGCGATCGCTGCAAAGAGGTTCGCAGCTGCGGAGATGCCGGAGCCGCAGTAATGCACCAGGCGATCGGGTTCGCCGAGAGCCGCGAACTCCGCGCGCAGCTCCTGCGGCGAACGCAGGTGCCCGTCGCTGCGATAATTCGACCCATACGGGCGGTTTTTCGCCCCGGGAATGTGCCCGGCAACCGGGTCGATCGGCTCGATCTCGCCGCGGAAACGCTCCGGCGCCCGCGCATCGACCGGCTGAAGCGTCTCGCTCTCCAATGCCCGGAGCAGTTCGCTTGCGCTGACGACGGGATCGAGCGGCGTACCGATCGGGAAATGGCGGGCGATGCGTGCGCGGCGGTCGGGGCCGCGTTCGAGCGGCGCTCCGGAACGTTCCCAGGCCGCGAAACCGCCGTCGAGGATCGCGACGCGTGCGTGACCGAGGTGACGCACGAGCATCCAACAACGCGCGGCAAACATGCCGGCGCCTTCGTCGTACGCGACGATCTGGCTGCGCTCGTCGGCGCCGATTCTCCCGAGAAAGTCGGCGAAATCGCGTCGCTCGGGAAGCGGATGACGCCCGTTGCTTCCGGTTTTCGCGCCGCTCAGATCGCGTTCGACATCGGCGAATGCCGCACCGGGTATATGGGCTTCTTCGTATGCTGCGCGACCGGCTGAAAAATTCGCCAGCGAATGGCGGCAATCGACGACCACCCAAGCGGGGTCGTGCAGGTGCGACCGAAGCGTCTCGATGTCGACGAGTGTTTCGTACTCCACGCGCGTGCGTTAGCGGAGATTGATGACGGGCTTGCTCTCCGCGCGATAACCGAACGCGTTCTCCAGCAACGTCGCGAGTTCGCCGTTCTCGGCCATCGGCCCGAGAATATCGGTATCGCCGTAAAACTTCCCGTCGATAAAGACCTTCGGCAACGTCGGCCAATCGGTCATTTTCGCTAACGCCTCGCGTTTCGGCATGTTCTCGAGCACGTCGATGACTTCGAACGGATAGCCGAAGGAGTTAAAGAATTCAATCGTCTCGAGGGTGAAACCGCAGCGCGGCATCGTTTTCGTCCCTTTTCCGTAGACGAGAATTTTGTGGGCGGCGATCTCTTCGGCGATCTCGCCTTGCAGTGCGTCAGACATGTTCGTTCTCCGGAAGTTTCGTGGTGATTTCGAGTGCGTGAATGCGGCCATCTTTGAGCGCCGCGTCGAGTGCGCGATAGACCAGCCGATGGCGGTCGAGTGGGTTGAGCCCCGCAAAGGCTGCGGAGGTTACTTCGACGTTGAAATGATCCATCGTGCCGGTGCGGTCGTGTATCGCGACGCGCGCATCGGGCATGGCTGCCCGCACGAGCGCGGTCAGGGAAGCGTTATCGATCATGACATCTCTTATGGGTTGAGGTGGGTGGGTCGCGAATCGCGCAGCGACTGTGCTAACCCCTTGGCTTCGCGAAGCGTTTCGGGAAGGGCCTCCCCTGCACGTACGAGCGCTCGTGCCGCTCCGGCTGCGAGGACCACCGCAGCGGTCCCGAGCAGAATCGCCGGGACGCCGCTTGCGCGGATCGGGCCGATGCGAAGATCGAAAGAGCGCTGAAGCTTGGCGAGCCCCTTGAGTGCGGAACCGATTTTCATACCTCGGCCAGGTTTGCGCCGTCTCCCGGGGCGACCTGCGCTCGGCGATAGGTGAGAGCGACCGGGAGCGCGTAGGGCGACCGCTATGATTGCCGCTCGATTACACAGCATCGGAGAGCCCTCGCACCTGCGCGTCGAGGAGATTCCCACGCCCGAGCCCGCCGCCGGGGAGATCCGCGTACGCATCCATGCCGCCGCGCTGAACCGACGCGACGCGTTTATTACCCGCGGCCTCTATCCCGGAATCGCGCTTCCCTGTACCCCGGGCTCCGACGGTTGTGGGTATATCGACGCGCTCGGGGATGGGGTCTCGGGGCTGCGTCGCGGCGACGAGGTCGTCCTCGATCCGATGCTCGGTTGGGGGCCCGATCGCCGCATCTGGGCCGAAGGCAGCGGGATTCTCGGGATGCCGCACCCGGGAACGCTCGCGCAATTCCTCTGCGTCCCGGCGGAGAACGTGCATGCAAAACCCGCGCATCTCGATACCGCGCACGCCGCAGCGCTACCGCTTGCGGGGCTTACCGCGTACCGAGCGCTCGTAACGCGCGCGCGTTTGCAGGCCGGGGAGACGGTGTTGATTCCCGGCATCGGTAGCGGCGTGCAGAGCTTTGCGTTGCTTTTCGCTAAAGCGATCGGCGCTCGCGCGGTGGTGACGTCGAGCAGCGATGAAAAACTCGAACGCGCACGCGCGCTCGGTGCCGATTTCACCGTCAATTACGCCGCCGATCCGCAATGGTACAAAACGCTGAAAAGCGCCGGACCGATCGATGCGGCGATCGATGGTTCGGGGGGCGAAACGTTGGCCCGGATACTCGATCTCGTGCGGCCGGGCGGGCGCGTAGCCATCTACGGCGGTACCGGCGGCGATGCGAAAATTCGTCCGTTCTCGATTTTCTGGAAGCAGCTCGACGTCTTGGGCTCCTCGATGGGAAGTCCCGAAGATTTTCGCGACATGCTCGCACTCGTCTCCGAAAAACGCATCGAACCGGTCGTCGGCGCGCTCTTTCCGCTCGCCGATATCGTTGCCGCCGTCGAGCGCCTCGAATCGGGTGCGAATTTCGGAAAGGTCGTCGTTACGATCGATTGAGCGAATATTCGTAGATCGCGTCGAGGCGCAGTTGCGCGCCGAGTTCGGCTTCGACCAACGGTGCGTGCTCCGCGCCGACGACGTTGACCCAATCGGGGTTGAGGATCGCCTGTTCGCGCTGCGTGAGCGACCGCTCGAGCCGCACCGCTCGCACGCGGTGCTCTTCTTCGAGAGCGAGGAGATAGGCGAGCATCTGCCGCGCGGCCGCCGCCCAGAGCCGAATATCGGCATCGCGATAGATGCGTTCGACGAGGTCGGGAATCGTTTGCGGCCCCACGGCAAGTGCGGCGAGGAGCTCGGCTTCGCGCCGTTCTCGATGCGCGATATACTCTTCGATTTTCGCTCGCGGCTCCGTTACGATCGGCCCGTGCCCGCAACAGATCGCTCGCGCATCGCCGAACTCGGCGAGCAGCCTGCGCAGCGTTGCTTGGTAGGGGCGCATCGCGCCGCCGGGTGGAGCGATGACGACGGTGCCGGTCCCCAGGATCGTATCCCCGGTAAAGAGCGTCGCACTCTCGCGTTCGTAGAAAACCAAATGTTCGAGCGTATGTCCGGGTGCATCGATCGTCGCGAGGTGCAGGTCGCCGATGCGGAGCTCTTCGTTATCCTCGAGCACCGCGTCGTGCGGAGCGGCCGAGAAGCAGTGTGCGTACGTTCGCGCTCCCGTCGCTGCGGCAAGGAGCGGCGCCGCAGGCGCGTGATCGGGGTGACCGTGCGTGAGCGCGATCGCACGCAACGCGAGTCCGTGTTCGCGCAAATAGGCGACGATACGATCGACGTGGGCGGGAATCGCCGGGCCCGGATCGATGCAGATCGCTTCACCGCTTCGCGATGCGAGCAGCCAGGTGTTGGTTCCGTCGAGCGTCATCGCCGAAGGGTTCGGCGCACGCAAAAGCGCGATGCGCTCTACCACACGTTCTCGAGATGCGCCGGCATAACGAATCCACGATCGGGGTGCATCGTCGGTTGAATCGTTACGATCGGTTTCGCGAGCGCCAAGCGCATCGCGATCGAGTTGTCTTCGCAATCGAGCAGTCGTTCGAGATGCTTGATCGTCGGATAGACGAGGTTGAGTTCGCCGGCGCGGTATGCTGCAAGTGCCGCTTTTGCCGAGAGCCAGCGCCCGTCATGGGTCTCGCTGCGATCCGCGCTCGCTTCCTGCCCCGGCGGCGCGATCGCCATAAAAAAGTACGTGTCGTACCGCCGGGGCTCGTTCGGCGGCGTCACCCAGTGCGAAAATAATGCCAGCGAACTCCCCGCAGCGACGAGATCGCCCTTCTCCAGAATATCGAGGAAACTCATGCTTCCCGAGCGCAGTGCAACGCGCCATGCCGCACGCTGCTCCGCACTCGGCGGCGTTGCGGCATCGTCGCGTGGGAACGCCAGGAGGAGCCCGGACTCCTCGAAGAGCTCGCGCAGCGCCGCTGCCAGAATCGAGGCGCGCTCTAACGGACCGGGGTGCTCGACCTCCGTCGGGAGCGCCGCGTCGCGTGTTTCGCGAAAAAGCGCGCCCGTCTCGCGCGCCTCGGCGCCGTCGATGCGTGCGTGAAGCGCGGGAAGCGTGTCGGCGAGATCGACCGTACCGCCGGGAAAGACGTAGGCGTCGGGTGCGAACGTGCTTTTCGCGGTACGGCGCACCAGAAAAAGCTGCGGCTCGCCTTCGATATCGCGCAGAAGCATGACGGTGGAGGCGCGGGGAATTTTGCTCATCGCAGGCTTCCTTTTCTGCCGTAGCGCATCCGTCCTATGCCCGGCACCGAGGAGGAAGCGATGATCGTTGCGCTAGGAAGCGATGAACGGCACGAAACGGCTCTTTTTGCTTGCGAAGAATTGCGACGACGGGGGCACGAGCTGCACCTCTTCGGCGCGCTCGCCGATGGGCAGCCGATGCGTTGGAGCAGCGTCGGCGAAGCGGTCGGCGAGGCAGTTGCATCGGGGTTCTGCGCGAGCGGCGTCCTGTTTTGCTGGACGGGCACCGGGGTGAGCATCGCTGCGAACAAGGTGCGCGGCGTTCGCGCCGCGCTCTGCTGGGACGCTCCAACCGCGGCCGGCGCCCGTCGCTGGAACGATGCGAATGTCCTCTGCGCGAGCTTGCGCTCGACCAGCGCGGCGGTGTTGAGGGAGATCCTCGAGGCCTGGTTTTCCACCGCCCCGAGCGTGGAGCCGGAGGATCGCGCCGCCCTCGCCGATCTCGATCGCATGCAATCCAAACGATAGGTTTGGTCGTTTCGGAGGGCAGACGGCGAGCTTCGATTTCGCCTCCACCCCTGCGAAAGGATGAAATTTTACCGATGAAACTCCAACGGACCCTCACGGCGATCGCCATCAGCGTCGCCACGCTTACCGGCATCGCGTCGGCGAGCAGCATGAGCGGCGACATGATGTCGCACGGCAAATTGCTGCCCCACGTCACGATGTCTCCCTCGCGCTTCTCCGGCCCCGGCGTCTATACCGGCGCTCCGGCCTTGCCCGTCACGCTCTCGATGATCGTTGCCGGCGGCGGCCCCGCGCACTTCAACTCGCTCACCTTAGTGAAGCGGCTTGCCGGTGCGAAGACCGGCGCTGAGGTTGCCTCGCTCGATAAGAAGTTCGGAGCGAACAAAGTCGCGACGTTCCTCAAGGTCTTCAACTTTGTCGTCGCCGACTCGTTAAAAATCGTCACGGCGAAGCATATCGCGCTGCCGAAGAGCCCGAGCCCGAATCCCAACGATGGGAAAGCACTCGCCGGGGCACTCTGGGCCGCCGGACAGACCGGGCGCGGCTTCAACGTCGAGGTTTTGCTCGACCGCGCCGTCTCGCACCCGATTCACGTCCAAGTCATGAAGGATATCGACGCTAAGTACGGCATCGCCGCCGACGCGGATTATCATGCCGTGCTGACGCAAGCGATGCACGATCTCGCGGCGGTCTACCACTTTAACGCAATGGGTCGCTCCGAAGCGATGTAGTTGATGGAGCGTTCGCGAGCGAACGTGAGAATCAGATGAGAACGCCCGCTTCATGCGGGCGTTCTCATGTCGTTCTAAAGATGGCGTGTTTCATTTCGCCTAGACTTCTTTTCGTAGCCATAACTTTCTAAAACGAATCGAGGAGAAGATCATGCGCAATCACGTAGTCTATGCAGCTCTCGCCGCGCTCTTGCTCGCCGGATGCGGTGGCGGAGCCGCCGGCAGCGCTCCGAGCATTCCCGGAGGATCGTCGGGCAACACCGGCTCCACGCCGCAAAGCGCGCAGACGCAGTCGGAGGATGCGATTTCGTCGGCGAATGCCGTCGGTTCCCCGGTAAAGACGCTCAACAGCGTCGAGAGCGGCGTCGGCAGCCCGCTCGCAACGGTCGGGCGCGGGGCGCAAGCCGTAACCAATGGCCAATGCAATAACGGCGTCGAATATTTCGTTCCCGATAAAAACGGTGACGCCAACTCGAGCGAACGGATCGTTTTCTACGATCAAGCCTGCACGCAGATCGCGCGCGACACCGTGCGCAAATACACCGTCATCGGCACGAACGCCGAAAGCGTCTCGCGCACCGTCTCGCAGTATCCGCAGGGGAACAACACCGCGACGTCGGTCCGCTCCGATAACGTAACGATCTCCAACGCGACGTTCGGCAACAACGGCTACCCCGTCGTCGCCGACGGCTTCGATCGAATCGAAACGAGTACGCTGAATCTTACCGGCGTGAAAAGCATCGAATCGAGCGCCGAATATAGCATCGGCGCGGCCAATGCCGGTACGAGCACCTACTGCGGCGATAGCGCCGGCTTTAACGCAACGGGGATCTCCTCGCTCAACGAAACCTTCGGCTGGGCCGGCGGCGATCTTCCCGGCGGGACGCGCACCCTCAACAGCGACGGCTCGGTCACGTATAGCGGAACGCAGAGCGGCACGAGCTACGTCGGTGGTATCGGTGCGCTCAATATCGCGACCGGAACTCAGAACACCACGTGCCCGATCTCGACCCCCGATTTCACGCTGACCGGCGGCACGAGCAAGGGAACCTATTCGATCCCGGTATCGGCCACCTATAAAGCCGGGTTGCTCGAGAATCTCAGCGTTACCAACGCACAGCTCGTCGATGGCGACACGCTCAACGTAACGACGAATACCTCGCAGCCGCCGACCAGCAGCAACTTTATCAGCGGCGTGCTCACGAATAGCTCCGGTTCGCAGGTCTCGACCTTTGCCGTCGACGCCTTCGGTGACGGCACGCTGACGGTAACGCAGAGCGGCGCTCAATACGTGATGAACGACTGGCACGTCATCAAGTAGGCGAGCCCCGTCACGCCGAGTAGGCGAGCCCTGTCACGCCGAGTAGCGCGAAGCGCGTATCGAGGCGCCGGATAACTCCCTCGATACGCCGCCCCGCGGGGCGGCTACTCGGGATGACAACGCAGCGTTGCTACTCGGCGTGATGGCGATACTGTCACGCCGAGTATGCGTGAATTGTGGCGCCGAATAGGCAAAAATTGTCACGCCGAGTATGCGTGAATTGTGGCGCCGAATAGGCAAAAATTGTCACGCCGAGTATGCGAACCCTGTCACGCCGAGTAGCGCGAAGCGCGTATCGAGGCGCGAGAATTCTCCCTCGATACGCCGCCCCGCGGGGCGGCTGCTCGGGATGACAACGCACCGCTGCGTTTATGAAATCGCGATGCGACGATCGCGCAGCAGCACGGTGCAATCGGCGACCTCGACCAGCGCGGGGTCGTGCGTTGCAGCGAGGGTAGGTATGCCGGCATCGCGCAGCGCGGGAAGCGCGGTGGTGAGAAAGGCCTCGCGTGCGCTCTTATCGAGCGCGGAGGTCGGTTCGTCGAAGAGCACGAGCTGCGGTTTGCGGGCGAAGGCGCGCGCGATCGCGACGCGTTGGCGCTCGCCGCCGGAGAGTTGGTGCGGAAAGCGCCCGGCGAGATCTTCGATATCGAAGCGCGCGAGTAACGCGAGCGCTCGTTCGCGCCGACGAATGCGATCGTCGAAAGCAAATGCGACGTTCTCCCAGGCACGCAGATGCGGGAAGAGCAGGTGCTCTTGCGGCAGATAGGCGATCGGGCGCCGTTGCGGAGGAAGCCCGGAGAACGGCGTGCCTTCCGCCGGCAATAGGCCGGCAAGTGCGCGCAAAATCGTGCTCTTCCCTTCGCCGTTCGCGCCGAGGAGCACCGTCACGCCGCGTATATCGAACTCCACATCGAGTTCGATCGGCTCGTAGATGCGATACGCCACGTGGAGTGTCGTCATGCCAAGCTTCTGCGTTGCGCGCGCAAGCCGAGCCAGAGCGGCAGCGGGAGTGCGACGAGATAGAAGATCCAGAGCAACGGAAAGACCGCGCCGAGCCCGACATCCTGGAGATTTACCCAGAGGCGCACCGGTATACCCATCGGGAAATACGCGACGATGAGGCAGATGCCGAACTCGCCGAGCGCGCGCACCCACGCAATTGCGAGCGCCGCACCGAGGCCGACGCGCGCGAGCGGGAGAGTTACCGTGAAGAAGATCGCCGGTTGCGATTTCCCGAGCGTCCGTGCGAGCGCTTCATACTCCGGCGAGACTCCCTCGAACGCCGCGCGCGCGAGCACGATAAAGAACGGCAACGCGCCGTAGGTGAGTGCGAGAACGAAAGCGGGGGCGGAGTTCGTGAGGAGGAGCCCAAGTCGCGCGAGTGGTGCGCCTGCTGCACCGTATGGGCCGTAGAGCGTCTCCAAGACGATCCCCAGTGCCAGCGGCGGAGAGAGCAACGGCAGCAATACGATTGCATCGGCGATCCAGCGCGCGGGAAAATGCGTGCGCGCAAGCCACCAAGCAAACGGCGTGCCGAGTGCGATGACCAGCAGCATCGCACACGCACCGTACCCAAGCGAGACGCCGATCGCCGACCAGTCGCCGGCATCGAGCGAAAAATGCAGCCACGGCGTTGCGAATACCAGCGCGACAAAAGGCGCGATCAGAAAGAGCAGCGCGGGAATCGCGAGCAGCCAGGCTTCTTTCGGCCGGTGCCGCGCCATTAGATCGGCGGGCCGAGCGGCCGCCGATACCCGAACGAGCGGAGAATTGCTTGGCCGCGAGGCGAGCGCACGAACGCGAGAAACGCGCGCGCGGCTTTCGGGTCGGCGGCGTTTTTCAACACCGCGGCATAGAAGACCAGTGGTTGCGGATGGACGGTTTCTGCCTTTCCGTGCACCTCGATGTGCAGCGTCGCGCCCTCGTAGCGATGCGCGTATGCCGGCTCCCCGAGATCGATCTGCGGCGGGAGCGCGATGAACGGTAGATGCAGCGAGCGCACCGCACTCTCATACCCCGACGATGCATCGATCTCTCCGCTTTCCAGTCGACTCAACAGCGAGGCTTCGGTGAATATCTGCGCGGGATTACGCGCCGATCCGAGGATGCGTCGTGCGAGATCCGGCCGGTGGTAATACGTCGCTGCGAGTTGCATCGTGAAGAGGATGCTCTGCCCTTGCGGATCGGTCGCCGGATCGGTTCTCCCAAAGCGCAGCCCCGGCGTTTCGAGGACGCGCCACCACGCCGTGCTGCCGCGCGCGGCAGCGCCGAGTTGTGCGGCGAAGCGACTCTTCGGGCTGTACGCGATCACCATGCGCGTGCGCGCGATGGGGAGCGCTTGCGATGTAAGGCCGGCTCGTTGCAAGATGCGGATCGGACCGGGCGTGATCGAGATGAACAGATCGGCTTGCAATCGCCCCGAGGCGATCAGGTGCGCTAAGCCGTATGCGCCGGCGCCGATTCCTTGATACCCGACGTGGGCGCTCCGGGCAAACGTCGGCCCGAGTGCACGATCCATGACCGCGCCCATCGAACCCGCATACGCGACGCGGAGAATCCTCGGCGCAGCCGTAAGCGTGCTCGACATCGCGCCGACAAGTACGAGAGCAACGAGAAGGAAGGTTCGGCATCTCATGTGCCCCCGGTTATCCGATTTCCGCACGCGCGCCTTCCGGGCGAGCTGCGATCGGCGGCGGATCGACAGGGAGAGAGCAGCTCCGAGCGCGCATAAGGGTGGAATGAGCGCGACTTCCGGGACTCTCTACCTCCATTGAGCGCGGCGCCCACCCCGAGCGTTCGCTCGCGTTTTCTGCACAAGGTCGGCGGCATCGCCCTGCTGCTGCTCTCGTTCACCCTGGCGGCCCTCGTCATCCGCTTCCAGCCCGAGGTCGATCGATTTATCCGCTCGATCGGCGGTTGGGCCTACCCGATGGCGACGATCGTCTTTGCCGTCGTCGCCTCGGCGCCGTTCTCGGTGACCGACGCCCTCGCAGTGATGAACGGCGCGATCTTCGGTCCGCTCTGGGGCTCGGTGATCAATGCGGTGGGGCTCGTGCTCGCAGCGATGCTGGGATATTGGGTGAACCGGCACGCAACGCACCTCCTCGATCTCGACGCCTATCTCAAACGTCTCCCGGCCTGGACCCACCGTTTTAAGCCCGGCTCCCCCATGTTTCTCATCTGCGTCCGCGTGATTCCCGGTTTCGGCGGTACGGTCGCCACCGCGACCGCGGCGGTCATGCGCGTCCCGCTCATCCGGCAGATCTACACGATGTGCGTCGTCGCGATTCCCATCTGCACGCTCCTCGCGATCGGCGGCAACCGCGTGACCGTTTGGGTGCACGGTTACGAACGCCGCGCGGGGAATGCGATGCGACGTTACGAACGACGGGCCAAAGTGTATATCGATAAGCACGCCCATCCATTCCACATTCACTTCCGGCGCGTTCGACCGACGCCGCGTCCTTCGCTGCCCTCGCCCTCCCCGATCGCGACCCCGTGACCCACGAACTGATCACCGACGCGGAGGGTATCGCCGCTCTCTGCGCGCGCCTCGAGGGGAGCGAGCGCGTCGGGCTCGATACGGAATTTCACGCCGAGCGCAGTTACGCGCCGCGACTGATGGTGTTGCAGCTCGCGCTGCCGAAATATACGGCGATCGTCGACCCGCTCGCACCGGGAATCGATTTACAGCCGCTCGTCGCTGCGCTCGAACGCGTCACGGTCGTCGGCCACGCGTTGCAGAGCGATCTCAAAATCTTCGCCGAACGGTTCGGATGCGTCCCACCGAAACTCTTCGATACGCAAGTTGCGGCGTCATTCCTCGGTTACGGCATGCAGATATCGCTCGCCGATCTCGTTCGCGATCTCGTCGGCATTCGGCTGGCAAAAACGCAGACGGTCAGCGATTGGTCGACACGGCCGCTGAGCGACAAACAGATGGAGTATCTCGTCGACGATGTCGTGCATCTACTTCCGATGTACGATCTGTTACAACAGCGACTCGCCGAACGAGGGCGTACGTCATGGTGCGAGCAGGAGTGCATCGCGCTCGCGCAGCCGGAGAAATATCGCTTCGATCTACGACGCGCCTACATGAAAATTCCGGGTGCCGTTCGCATGAATCGGCGCGAACTCGGCGTTCTCTCTCAGGTCGTAGCGGAGCGCGACGCGATTGCGAAAGAACGCGATATTCCGCCGAAGTTCGTCGTTCCCGACGACGTCGTCGGGGGTATCGCGCAATTGCGGCCCAAGCACCTCGAAGATCTGGTGCAATTGCGACGCTTGGAGAGCAATGCGCGACGAAATTTCGGCGCGCGGTTTCTCGCGGCAGTCGAGCGTGGCGAAGCGATCCCCGACGACGACTTGCCCGAACGTCCGCACCGACCGCTCGGCGCCGATCGCGAGACACTGGCGACGCTGCTCGGGGTTGCCGTCGGCGAGGCAGCCCGCGAGGCCGGCCTTCCGCAGGGGCTCCTGGTCACGCGTGCCGCTCTCGAGCGCGCCGCACGTGAAGCGCCCGGCAGCGCCGAAGAGCTCGCCGAGCTTCTCGGGCTTTCGGCGTGGCGAACCTCGCTCGTCGTCGAACCGTTATGGAGACTTTTGTCGGGTGAAACGCGAATTGTCGTCGAGGGCTATGCAAAAGGGGAGCCGAAAGTAACGCTCGTATCATGAGCGCTCAAAAATCAAGCTTTAACGCCGTCGACACACTGCGCGTCGGCGACCGCACCTACACCTATTACCGCCTCGCCGCACTCCACGAGGCCGGGCTCGCCGATCTCACGACGCTACCGTACTCGATCAAGATTCTTTTAGAGAATCTTCTTCGCTTTGAGGACGGGCGCTCGGTAACGAAAGCCGATATCGAGGCGCTCGCACGCTGGAGCCCGCGAACGCACTCCGAAAAGGAGATTGCGTTCCGCCCGGCGCGCGTGCTGTTACAAGATTTCACCGGCGTACCGTGCGTCGTCGATCTCGCCGCGATGCGCGACGCGATGGCGGCGATGGGCGGCGACCCCAACGCCATCAACCCCTTGCAGCCGGTCGAACTCGTCATCGATCACTCCGTGCAGGTCGATCGCTTCGGCACCGCCGACGCTGCGGAGCAAAACGCGGAGATCGAATTCGAGCGTAACCGCGAACGGTATGCGTTCCTCAAGTGGGGACAATCCGCGCTCGCAAATTTCCGCGCCGTTCCGCCCGATACCGGTATCGTCCATCAAGTCAACATCGAATATCTCGCGCGCGTTATTTTCGGTGCCGGCGGGGCCGGGGTCACGTACGATCCGGCGACTGCGGTGGCCTATCCCGATAGTGCGGTCGGCACCGATTCGCATACGACGATGGTCGACGGATTAGGCGTGCTCGCTTTCGGCGTCGGCGGCATCGAGGCCGAGGCGGCGATGTTGGGGCAGCCGGTCACGATGTTGATTCCCGAAGTCATCGGCTTCAAACTCGAAGGTGCACTTCGCGAAGGCGTGACGGCGACCGATTTGGTGCTGACGGTAACGCAGATGCTGCGCAAAAAGGGCGTGGTGGGAAAGTTCGTCGAGTTCTACGGGACGGGCTTAAGCCGCTTACCGGTCGCCGACCGCACCACGATCGGCAATATGTCGCCGGAGTTCGGCTCGACGGTGGCGATGTTTCCCATCGACGACCGCACGCTCGAATACATGCGCCTCACCGGTCGCGCACCCGAACACATCGCATTGGTCGAGGCCTACGCACGCGCGCAGGGGCTCTTCCGCACCGACGATGCACCCGTGCCGCAGTATAGCGATACGCTCGTGCTCGATCTCGGAACCGTCGAGCCGAGCCTCGCCGGCCCGCGCCGCCCGCAAGATCGCGTTCGCCTCGGCGACGTGAAATCGTCCTTCAACGATGCCTTCGCCGAATACGCGAAGACGCGCACGCCGGCAACGGTCGGCGCCGAGCGGATGCAGAACGAAGGCGGAAACGGCGGCGTCGCGCTCGCCGACGGGCCCGCCGAACTCACCGACGGATCGGTCGTCATTGCGGCGATTACGAGCTGCACGAACACGAGTAACCCATCGGTGCTCGTCGCGGCGGGGCTGCTTGCAAAGCGCGCCGTCGAACGCGGCCTCAAGCAGAAACCGTGGGTGAAAACATCGCTTGCGCCGGGGAGCAAAGTCGTCACCGATTACTTGGCGAAGGCCGATTTGCAGCGTCCGCTCGATGCGCTCGGTTTCAACCTCGTCGGCTACGGGTGCACGACCTGTATCGGCAACTCCGGCCCGTTGCCGACCGAGGTCGGCGAGGCGATCTCCGAACGCAACCTCTTCGTCGGTGCGGTGCTCTCCGGCAATCGCAACTTCGAGGGGCGCATTCACGCGCAGGTACGGGCGAACTATCTCGCCTCACCACCACTCGTCGTCGCCTACGCGTTGGCGGGACGCCTCGATATCGATCTCACCGTCGATCCGCTGGGCGTCGGCAGCGACGGGAAGCCCGTCTATCTGCGCGATATTTGGCCGTCGAACGAAGAGGTCGCGCGCGTGGTCACGCAATGCGTCACCGATGAAATGTTTAAGTCGCGCTACGCCGATGTTTTCCGCGGCGACGCGAACTGGGCGAACCTGGCGGTCGCCGCAAGCGAGCGCTATGCGTGGGATCCGAAATCGGAGTACGTCAAGAACCCGCCCTATTTCGACGGGATGCCGGCCGAACCGGGCGCGACGACGGATATCGTCGGCGCTCGCGTGCTGGCGGTTCTCGGCGATTCGGTGACCACCGATCATATCTCGCCGGCCGGATCGATTGCGAAAAACTCGCCCGCCGCGAAATATCTCGTCGAGCGGGGGATCGAACCCGCGGATTTCAACTCCTACGGAGCGCGCCGCGGCAATCACGAAGTGATGATGCGCGGTACGTTTGCGAACATTCGCTTGCGCAACGCCTTGGTCCCCGGCGTCGAAGGCGGCGTGACGCGCTACCTGCCGACCGGCGACCAAATGTCGATTTTCGATGCTGCGATGCGGTACAAAAAAGACGGCACGCCGTTGGTGATTATCGCCGGGAAAGAGTATGGATCGGGTTCGTCGCGCGACTGGGCGGCGAAGGGGCCGGCACTGCTCGGCGTGCGCGCCGTCATCGCCGAATCCTTCGAGCGCATTCATCGCAGCAACCTGATCGGTATGGGCGTGCTGCCGCTGGAGTTCGTCAACGGCGAAAACGCCGGCAGCTATGCGTTAAGCGGCGAAGAGATCGTTGAGATTCTCGGTATCTCCGGCGGGGTGAAGCCGCGCATGGAGGTTCAAGTGAAGGCGACGGATCCGCAGAGCGGAAAGTCGGTACACTTGAAGGCACGCGTGCGCATCGATACCCCGGACGAGGCTGAATACTATCGGCATGGGGGCATTCTCCAGTACGTCCTCCGTCAGCTACGCGCGGCCTCGAAGCGCTAAGCGCGGCGCTTAGCACGCGAGGAAACACCATATGCTACCCGTGGAACGCCTCGATCGCTTATTTGAGGAGCTGAAGTGGGCGAATGAAGATTCGCTCGGCTACCCGGCTGCCAAAGATTTCGACTACTCCGCGATCGAGCGTTTCATGGCGTTCCCGATCAACAATATCGGCGACCCGTTCGCTCAGGGCACCTATCGCGTGCATACGCGCGAATGCGAGCGTGAAGTCGTCTCCTTTTTCGCCGAGGCGACGCGGGCGCCGCAAGACGATTGGTGGGGCTACGTAACCAACGGCGGCACGGAGGGGAACCTCTACGGTCTCTATCTGGCGCGCGAGCTTCACCCCGACGGAATCGTCTACTATTCCGAAGCGACTCACTACAGCGTTGCGAAGAACCTGCATTTCTTGGGAATGCGGCATATCACGATTCGCTCGCAAAGCAACGGGGAGATCGACTACGACGATCTTCTGGAAACGCTCAAAATCCATCGCGACCGGCCGCCGATCATTTTTGCGAATATCGGCACCACGATGACCGAGGCGCGCGACGATATCGGGCGCATCGTGGCGATGATGGATCGCATGGCGATTCGCGAGCGCTACATTCATTCCGATGCCGCGCTTGCCGGCGGATATGCGGCATATCTCGACCCGCGTCCGGCATGGGATTTCGCCGACGGCGCCGATTCCGTCGCGATTAGCGGGCATAAATTTCTCGGTGCGCCGATCCCCTGCGGCATCGTCATCGCGCGCAAACACAACGTGCAGCGCATCGCGCGTTCGATCGACTATATCGGGAGTCTCGACAC
>JBMFXH010000025.1:0-17064 GCA_049964475.1 Vulcanimicrobiaceae bacterium | reverse complement strand
CTCCTCGCAGATCCGTTCGACGCTCTGCACGGCGCCGAGCGTCACGAGCGGGAGCCCCGTCGCCGGGCGCGTCGATGCCCCGACGAAATAGCAATTCTTTAGCGTCGCATGCCGATTATCCGGGCGCATCGGGCCGATCTGCAGCACATCGTGTGACAGCCCGAATGCCGACCCGAAATTCAGCGAGAGTTCGTCTTGGAATTCGAGCGGCGTCCGCGTTCGGACCCAGCGAACGCGCGAACGCAGCCCGGGTAAACGCCGTTTCTCCACGATCTGCAACACGCGATCGACGATTGCGTCGCGCTCGCCCGTCCAATCCACAACGCCGAGCAGCGAGGGAGCGGGGACTAACAGATAGAGCGCCTCTTTCCCCGGTGGAGCCATCCTCGGATCGGTGGCGCCTGGGGCGCAGAGATAGATCGCCGGATCCTCGGGAATGCGCCCGCGTCGAAAAATATCGTCGCAGGTCGCACGAAGATCGGCGGGCATCAGAAATTCGTGATGGAGCAATTCCGGATAGCGCTCCTCAAGCGCCACATAGAGGAGCAGGGCCGACGGGGTATGGCGCATGCGCATCGACCGGTGTGTAGGTTCGCCGAGCAGCCGATCGTAGGCATACGGCAGATCGGCGTTGAGCACGACGGCGTCGCATGCGATGCGCTCGCCTGCGGCCGTGCGCACCGCGACGACGCTCCCGCCGCTGCGTTCCACTGCGGCAATTTCCGTAGCGTAATGTATCTGCGCGCCGTTGCCGCGCGCGGCACGGTCGAGCGCGCGCGGAAGCGCCCCGATCCCTCCCTGCGGAAAGAAAATGCCTTCGCCGAGCTCCGTGAAGAGCAACAAGCGATAGAGTAGCGGAGCATCGAACGGCGACATCCCGAGATACATCGACTGAAAGGAGAACGCACCCGCAACGCGTGGATCGCCGAAACTGCGCTCGGCCTGCGCGCCCAACCGCCGAAACGCACCGGTAGCAAAGAGCGCCGCGATCCGTTCTCTCGAGAGAAAATGTCGGAACGAGCGAATGCGTTCGCCGACGAAGAGGCGACGCGAGCGTTGATAGGCGTCGGCGGCGTCGGCAAGATAGCGCAGAAATCCACGGCTCGACCCCGGCGCAAACCGCTCGAGCGATTCCATCGTCTCCGAAAGCAGCGGAGAGATCTCCAACGTCTTGCCGTCGGCGTAATTCAAGCGATAGTTCGGGCGCAAGCGCTGCATCGGCACTTCCCGGTCGAAATCGGCGCCCCAGAGAGCGAAGGTCTCGCGATAGACGTCGGGCATAAACAAGAGCGTCGGACCGAGATCGAAGGTAAAGCCCTCTTCGGTCATCGATGCGGCGCGCCCACCGGGAACGCGCTGCTTTTCGAAAAGGCTCACGCGGTAGCCGCGATGCGCCAAGAGCGCCGCTGCGGTCAATCCTGCGACCCCGGCCCCGACGATAACGATGTGCCTCGGCGACGCTGCGTTCATTCCGCAGCAGGTAACCCGTGCGCCGCGCCCGCGGTTGCCCGGCGCACGGGACGCTCGGCTCGCGCACGCGAAGAGAGCCCTTCGATGGCCAAAACGCGAGCGGTTTTTTTCTGCAGCGCCTGCGGATTTGAGTCCGCGCGCTGGCTTGGGCGTTGCCCGCAGTGCTCGGCGTGGAATACCTTCGAAGAGCGACCGCGTGAGGCGGCGCGTCCGTTACGCCACGTGCGCGGATCCGCGACGATGCCGATTCCGCTCCACGAGGTCGAGAGCGCGCACCACGATCGCATCACCACCGGGCTGCCGGAGTTCGACGTCGTGCTCGGCGGAGGTATCGTTCCCGGCAGCGTCACGCTCGTCGGCGGGCCGCCCGGCGCGGGAAAATCGACCTTGCTGCTGCAGATCGCCGCGCGCCTTCAACGTAACGGCCCCGTCCTCTATATCTGCGGCGAAGAATCCGCGGCGCAGGTGAAATTACGCGCCGCACGCTTGAAGATCGATTCATCGCTGCTGCTCTTCCCTGAGACCGATCTCCACGCCGTGCTCGATGCCGCCGAGCGCATCGCGCCGCGCGCGATGATCGTCGACTCGATCCAAACGGTGCGTCTTCCCGAGAGCGAGAGCTACGCCGGAAGCGTCGGCCAAGTGCGCGACTGCACGCAGGCACTCGTGGAGTTCTCAAAGCGAACCGGGTGCGCGACCTTTATCGTCGGACACGTTACCAAAGATGGAAGCATCGCCGGCCCGCGCCTGCTCGAACATCTCGTCGATACCGTCCTCTATTTCGAAGGCGATATCCAAGGCGATTATCGCATCCTCCGTGCCTATAAAAATCGTTTCGGTTCGATCGACGAGATCTGCGTCTTCTC
The DNA here is from genome assembly GCA_049964475.1 of Vulcanimicrobiaceae bacterium. GTDB lineage: Bacteria > Vulcanimicrobiota > Vulcanimicrobiia > Vulcanimicrobiales > Vulcanimicrobiaceae > JABEUX01. The sequence continues at coordinate 14,728 of JBMFXH010000025.1, read as the reverse complement.
CATGCACGACGACGGCCTCCACGATGTCTCCAACCCCTCGGAGATCTTTCTCGCCGGGCGCGGGGCGCGACCGAGCGGCAGCTGCGTCGTCGCGTCGATTCTCGGTTCGCGGCCGGTCCTCGTGGAGGTGCAGGCGCTCGTCGGCGAGAGCAGTTTCGGAACGCCGCGTCGGCTGGCGAACAATCTCGACCCGGCGCGCCTCGCGATGATCATTGCGGTCCTCGAGCGACGCCTCGGCATGCTGCTCGGTTCGCACGACGTCTATGCATCGGTCGCCGGCGGTTTGCGCGTCAGCGAACCGGCGGCCGATCTCGGCATCGCGCTTGCGATCGCATCGTCGTTACGGGATCGACCGATCGCATCGGAGATCGTCGCTTACGGCGAACTCGGTCTCTCCGGCGAGATACGCGCGGTGAACGCCGCATCGCGGCGGGCCGCCGAAGCGAAACGGCTCGGATACGGTACGCAGATCAGCGCCGAGCGTTTCCCGGATATCGGCAGTGCGATCGCCGAGGTGCTGGGATAGTAGCGCGTGCATCTCTTCGAACTCGTGCCCAATCTCTCCGAAGGACGCAACGACGCCATCATCGATGACGCCGTCGACGCCGTCGAAGCGACCGGAGCGCGCGTTATCGACCGCAGTTCCGATGCGGCCCATCATCGCAGCGTCTTGACGATCGTCGGCGATGCAACGACGCTCCTCGAAGCCGCGCTCGCACTCGCGCGCGTCGCCCGCGAACGGATCGACCTGCGCCGACATAGCGGCCTGCACCCACGCATCGGTGCACTCGACGTGCTGCCCTTCGTTCCACTGTACGATACGCCGATGACCGAAGCCGTCGCGCTCGCGCGCAAAGCGGCGAAAGCGATTTGGGAACGCGAAGGAATTCCGAGTTTTCTCTACGGCGAAGCGGCCTTGATTCCGGAGCGTCGATTGCTTGCAAATGCTCGGCGCGACGGCTTCGAAGGGCTCGCGGGACGTTTTGCCCGCAACGACCGCCCCGATCTTGGCGATATCGCAGCGCATCCGAGTGCGGGCGCGATCGCGGTCGGCGCGCGCGAGATCCTCGTCGCTTGGAACATCGAGCTCGAAAGCAACGATCTCGCGGCCGGAAAGGCGATCGCCGCCGAGTTGCGCGAACGCAACGGCGGCCTCCCGGGTATTCGCGCGCTTGCCTTTCGGCTCGACGACGGGCGCGTGCAACTCTCGTTTAATATCACACGCTATCGTGCGACCTCACCGTTGCAGTTGCGGCGTAGCGCAGAAGCGGCGGCGGCAAAGCGCGGCATCGCTTTAGGGAACGGCGAACTGATCGGTTTGCTTCCGCGCGCCGCGCTCGACGATGCGATCGCGGAGTTCTTCTTGCTCGACGACGATGGGATGCGTTAGGGCCGGTCGAGCGAAGAACCGGTGCGCGGGGGACCCGGGGACCGCTTTAACCGGGCGAAAACAACGATCGTCAGGAAGCCCGGCACCGGCCGCCAATGTGATTTTTACATCGTCCCCTCGAACGGGAAAACAACATGCCAACCGCGTTTCTGTCCGTTACATACCTCAGCACTTCTGATAACCGATTTTCCGGCATCGGAAATATGTGGCTGTGCGACAACGGTTTCATACATCGGCCGAAGGAGGAACCACCACTGATTGCCGCCCAAGATCGGTCCACTGTTACCACCGACGACATGCCGAAAGGTCGATCCGCCTTGCGTGAGCACGAAGAGCGCGGAGTATCGCACTTCGAAGCAGAGCGTCCTTTCGGTTGAATTCCACCACCATGGAACGAAGGATAAAAAAGGTACTGCCGAAAGAATTTTTTCAAAACGCAATTCACCGACGCGGATCGTGAAGAACTGACCGCGAGGTCCCGCTCCTTTAAAGTTCCATTGGTCCTTTCGGGCGAACGCCCTTCCTTTCGGAGTTAGGTGAATCGCGAAGGCATCGCCATTTGTTCTATCGGTGTCGCTTCTCGGCAAGCGAACGATGGTTACGATTCCGCTTCGAATCAGCGACGCGTTCCTTGGCATTTGCACCGGCATAATCGGCCCGGCTCCGAAGTAATATGTAACCGGACTTTTTTTCAAGAACGTTCGCATCGCGAGAGTAATCTGCGAGCGCTGCGATCGAGCGTACGCCGTCGCCTGCCACGCCCGTATCCCGGCACAGCCGTTCAACATGGCAATGCACGAGAAAGCGAGGAGCAAAGATTGCCCCGTTTCGTACGTACGGCGGCCGATACGACACGGAGACTCCCGGAAACGCTCGTTACCGTTTCTGCCTTGCATCACCCATATATCGGTTCGAATGACGCGCAACAATCTCCCCCGCACGCTCGTCGCGCAGCGACGTTCCGTAAATCGCGCGGCAACCGGTTCGGCAACGATCGAGGAAACGAGAAGCCCCCGTTGAAGGTGGGGACGACATCTGCAGGGAGAAACGATGAAAACAACTCGAATTTTGTCTCTCGGGCTCCTTCTCTCGCTCGTCGGCACGGTCGTGCGCGCCGCGCAGCCGCCGAAGGCGCAGGTCATGATCGTCGGCATTACGCATTTCGTGGCGCGGCGCGATATCCACAATAGCGTTTACACCGATAGCCCGCTCTCGGCGCAGCGGCAGGCCCAAATTGCGGAGGTCGTCGATCGGCTCGCGCTCTTCCATCCCACAAAAGTGCTGATCGAGGAACCCTTCGGCGACGCGAAATATCAACGTCAATATCGGCAGTATCTCCTCGGCCGCTTTACGCTTCCCGCCGATGAAGCCTATCAATACGGATACAAGCTCGCGAAGCTTTCCGGCGATCCGGCAATCTATCCGATCGACACTTGGGGCCATGCGATTTATAACGATGCATCGCCGGCCGGACAGCGTATCGACGCCTACTTGAAGACCCACTTTCGAGGCGTGAGCGATCCCGAGTCGCAAGCAATGATCGCGCACGACGCTTCCCTACAACTGCACGGCACCTATCTCGACGAATTGCGATACCTCAACACCGCAAAATCGATCCAAGCGAACGCATCCTGGTACAGCATCTTCGACGGCATGGGTCGGCGCGCCGACGACGCGGGAAGTATGTACGTGGCGCAATGGTACACGCGCAATTGTTTTATATTCTCGAATATCCTCAGCGTCATCCACCCCGGCGATCGCGTCGTCGTGCTGATGGGACAGGGCCACGAGTACCTCCTGCGACAATTCGTGCGTCTCAATCCCCACCTCGTGAACGTCGATCCGCTACCGTATTTGCTGCTGAAATCAGCGAAATAGTCGGCCATCGCCTCGATGCGTTGACCGACGCTTAGGCGAGCGCGAGGCTCTCGATGCGCGAGCGCAACGTTTCCGCAGATATCCCGGAGAGACCGACGATCTTGAGCCTCCCCCGCCGGCCGCGAAGAATCGCGATGCGCGACGGCGCGATTCCCAGCGCTTTCGCGAGCGCCGCAATCGTCGCTTCGTTCGCCGCACCTTCAACCGCTCGCTCGGCGACCGCAACGAGGAGGCGCTCGCCTTCGCGAACGACGCCGGGGCGCTTCGAACCGGGCTTCACCTTTATTTCAAGCGTCGTCATCGGTTGAGGCTCAGCCATTACAAATTCCCGCTTCGCTTCGGACGGACGGAGCCCCCGCAGCGCCGAATGCCGCCTTCGTGAAATCCTTGCTTCAACGTGCGCTCTTCCTCACCGCCGCGTGCGGTCTTCTGCTTGCCGGTATTGCCCGAGCGGCATCGACGCCATCGCCCTACGACCAAGGCCCCGGCGACGCTGGAATCTCGACGATCCGCCTCAAGAACGGTCTGCGCGTCGTCGTCGCCGTCGACCGAGCGGCGCCGGTGGTGCAGACGAGCGTTTGGTACGATTTCGGTTCGCTCTACGAGACGCCGGGGAAAACCGGGCTCGCCCACGCACTCGAGCACATGATGTTTCGCGGGTCCGAGCACATCTCGGCCGCCGGTATCGACGATATTTCCGCCCGGCTCGGCGCGCAGATGAACGCGCAGACGAGCTACGATTACACGGAGTTCTATTTCGTCGTTCCCGCCGATAAGGTCGCCGTCCCGCTCGCGCTCGAAGCAGATCGCATGGCGCACCTCAATCTCAAGCCCGCACAGTGGGCGATCGAACGGCGCGCGGTCATCAACGAGATCCGCGGCGACTTAAGCTCGCCGTTCTACAGCTTGCTCTCGCGGGTTCGCGCCGCAGCTTTCCCGGGATCGCCGATGGGAAGAACCGCGCTCGGCTCGCTCGCCGATGTCGAGGCGGCACACGTCGGCGATCTCCGCACGTACTATCACGAGTGGTACGCGCCGAACAACGCGACGCTGGTCATCGCCGGCGATATTTCCGCAAAACGCGGTTTCGCTCTCGCGAAACGATACTTCGACGCGATTCCGTCGCGCCCGCTGCCGCCACATCCAAAAACGACCGGGAGACCCGCAACCGGGCAGCGCGTTCGGGCAAATTTCCCGTTCCCGTTTCAAGTGCTCGATTTCGCCTACGTCGTACCCGGAGATCGCGACCCCGGCGAGCCGGAGATCAGCACGCTTGCAACCCTAATCGGCGACGCCCGCTCGCCGTTCTACCGTGCGCTCGTACAGAGTAACGTCGCATTGCAAGTCCAAGCCCAGGCCGACACGCAGTTACACCAGGGTTTGCTCGATGTCTTGGTCGTGCTCAATCCCGGGCACTCCCCTGCCGAGGCTACCGCGATCTACAACGCCACGATGGCGACGATGCTCGACCACGGTTTCCCGCCGAGCCTCGTGCGCACCGCCAAGCGCATCACGATCGCGCAACGCGTTGAGGCGGGCGATTCCATCGTCGGCATCGGCGATCTCGCAGGCTATACCTACGGCGTCGTCGGCGAAAAAATCGGCGCCGAGGATTCCCGCCTCGCGTCGATTACCCCAACATCGTTACTCGCCGTTGCGCGCCGTTATCTCCGCGCGCCCAACGTTATCGGGCGGTTGAGCCCAAGCGATCGGCCCGGCGCCACCGGTACGGCAACGAGCACGACCGCGAGCGATAATTTTACCGCGCGCGCGCCGCAGGGAACGATCCGCGAGCCGGCCTGGATCGCCCGCGCGATCCGCACGCCTTCAAAGGCGAAGAGCGTCCTCAAACCGGTGCAGTTTACGCTACCGAACGGCATCCATATCGTCGTGCAGTATAAGCCCGACCGACCGACCTTCGTGCTGCGCGGGCAGATCGCATCGGTTCCGAGCCTCGAACCCGATGCGTTGGTCGGCATCGCGAGCCTGGCCTCGGATCTCGCAAACTTCGGCAGCGTCTCGATGCCGTTTGCACGACGCACCGAAACGATCGAAGATATGGGTGCGAGCGTCGATTTCGGAAGCTCGTTCAGCGCCCGCGGACGCATTCAGGATTTCGCTCACCTTGCCGCTATTCTCGCCGACGGCGAACGGCATCCGGCGTTCGACCAACCCTGGCTCGATCAAGAGCGCGGACAGCTCGCCAACAGCGTCGGCACGCGCTCGCATATCGCCAGCGTCCTCGCCGATGAAGCGTATAACAAGATGTTGCTTCCACCCGGCGATCCCGCACTGCGTATCCCGACGCGAAACTCGATCTCCTCGATTCATCGCGCAGACCTCATCGCGTACGTCCGCTCCGCATGGCGACCCGACCTCACATCGATCGCCGTCGTCGGCGATATCGCGCCGAGCATTGTCGAACGTACGCTTCAAGCAGCCTTCGGCTCGTGGAAAAATCCCGGCCCTCGGCCGCATACAACGCTCGCGCCGCTCCCGCTCGCGCACGAAGAGAGCGCCGGCGTGATCACCGATGCGAACCAGGTCTACGTCAAGCTCGGCCAGCCGGCGGTCGGCCTCAATAGTCGCTCGTTCCTCGCATTTCGATTGCTCAATCAGTTACTCGGTGCGCAAGGCGCCTTCGAATCGCGGCTCTGGCAAGCATTGCGACAGCGCAGCGGACTCGTCTACAGCGTTGCCAGCGAACTCCAGGCCGATCGCTCGCGCGGTGCGCTGCAGATCGAGTTTGCAGCCTCACCGAACAACGTCGAAGCGGCGATGCGGATCGTCCGCGAGCAGCTCGATGCGATGCGCAAGGCTCCTCCAAGCGCGACCTCGCTGGAAGAAGCGAAAACGCGCCTGCTCGCCGATGCGTTAATCGGCGAAGAATCGAGCGGCGGTCAGGCCGCACAGGCGCTGAGCATCGCCGACGGGAGCGTTCCCGCCGATTATTATGCGACATTACAACAGCGGCTCGCACGTATCACGCCGCGCACCATCGAGCAAGTCGCGATCCGCTATCTCCGCCCGCACCACCTCATCGCCGTCTATACCGGCCCGCACGGCCCCTGGGATACCGGCGACTTTACGCTGTGAACGACGAACGCCGGCTCGACGCACAACTCGATGCGGCGCGCGCCGCCGGAGCTCTGTGGGCGAGCCGTCCGGTCAAGAGCCGCGCCGAGGCTCTCGCCGCGTTGTCCAACGCATTGCTGCGCGAGGAAGCGACGCTCGCTCGGTTGGCGACCGAGACGATGGGCAAGCCGATCGCACAGGCGCGCGCCGAGATCGTCAAGTCCGCATCCGCCTTTGCCTATTATAGCGAGGTCGCACCGCACGAGCTCGCCGCGCGCACGCAAAGGCTCGACGATGCGTTCGACGCCACGATCGAATATCGGCCGCTCGGTACGCTCTTGGCGATCGTTCCCTGGAATTTCCCGTACTGGCAAGTCGCGCGCGCCATCGCGCCCGCCCTCGCCGTCGGCAATGCCGTCGCGCTGAAACATGCACCGATTACCCTGCCAATCGGGGAAGCCTTCGAACGCATCGCCCGCGACGCGGGGCTCCCCGACGGGCTGCTCGTGGCGCTCGCTATCGACGAGGAGCGCACCGATCGCACGATCGCCGATCCGCGCATAGCGGCAGTTACCTTGACGGGAAGCGAACGAGCCGGTCGCGCCGTCGCGGCGAGCGCGGGCGCAGCGCTAAAGAAATGCGTCCTCGAACTCGGCGGAAGCGATGCCTTCATCATTCTCTCCGATGCCGATATCGATGCGGCCGTTCGCGTCGGCATCGCATCGCGCTTTCAGAATACCGGGCAGAGCTGCATCGCCGCAAAGCGTTTCATCATCGAGAAAGCGCTGTACGACGATTTCTGTGCGCGCTTTTCCGCCGCTGCCGCGACCCTTCGCGTCGGCGATCCATTCGAGGAAACAACCGAGATCGGGCCGATGGCGCGCGCCGATCTGCGCGAACAAATCGACCGGCAAGTTCGCGAAAGCATCGCACGCGGGGCACGCCGCCTGCTCGGCGGCCACGCGCTGGATCGGCCGGGACATTACTACGCGCCGACGGTCCTCGCCGAGGTTCGTCCGGGCATGCCGGCATTCGACGAGGAGACCTTCGGGCCGCTCGCAGCGCTCGTCCGCGCGGAGGATGCCGAAGATGCCGTTGCGCTCGCAAACCGTTCGCGCTTCGGTCTCGGCGCAACGGTATTCGCCGGTGGGAACGAGCGCGGGCGCGAGATCGCCGCAAAGATCGAAGCGGGGACGCTCGCAATCGCAACGATGGTCGCAAGCGATCCGCGTTTACCGTTCGGCGGCGTGAAAGCGAGCGGATTCGGCCGCGAACTCGGACCGCACGCGCTCTTCGAATTTGCCAACCTTCGGACGATCCGCTATCGACGAGAGCACGCTACAGCGACGTAATATAGCTCGCGATCCGTTCGATCCCTTCGCGCACCTGCGGCAGCGGAGCGACCCAACTCAAACGCAACCAACCGTCGAACGACGATCCGAAGGCCGCACCGGGAATCGTCACGACGTCCTCTCGTTCCAACAACTCCAATGCTGCAGGCAGCGAACGACGGCCGTCGGGTAGGCGTATGCAGGCATAAAACGCGCCCTCGGGTTCGATGAAACGCAAGGCACTCGCTTTGAGCGCTTCGACGACGCCGCGTCGGTGTTCGCGATACCAGCCCACGTGTTCGGCGATCCCATCGGGCTGCGCGAAGATCCGGAGTGCGACGCGTTGGGCGAAGGTATCGGCGCACGAGGTCACCCACGCATGGCATTTGATCGCAGCGTCGATGAAGCGCTCCGGACCGAGGATCCAGCCGAGCCGCAATCCGGTCAACGCATTACTTTTTGAGATCGAGTTGGTGACGATGGTGTACGGGTAATCGCGCGCGAGCTCGGCGGCATCATCGACGAAGCATTGTTCGCGATATATCTCATCGTGCAGCAGCCAAATCGGCTCCCCGCCGCGCGCTGCGAGCCCCGAAATCAGCCGCGCTGCCTCGCCGCGGGCGAGCACGCGTGCGGTCGGGTTATTCGGCGAGCAGATCACGATCGCGCGCGTGCGATCGGTGACCGCAGCGAGGATGCGGCGCGCGTCGAACGCAAAGTCGTTCTCTTCGAGCATCGCAACGCTGCGCACCGCCACGCCCTCGAGCCGGGCCATTTTGGCGTACGAGGGGAAACAGGGTTCGACGACGAGCAATTCGTCGCGATCGGGATCGAGCAAGGTTTTCAAGGCAACGTACATTGCTTCTTGCGAACCGGTCGTCACGCAGACGTTCTCCGCTCGATCCATTTGTGGATAGCGATAGTGTGCGGCGATCGCGGTTCGGAGTTCGTGGAGCCCGGCATTGGGAGAGTAGCGCATTCCGCGTTCGAGCGTTTCGCGCAGCGCTTCCTCCAAGAACGCGCTCGTCGGCGCGAGCGAAGGCTCGCCGAGACCGAGATCGATCGACGTCGGCCGCTTGCGCGCCGCAATCTCACGAATCATCGAAGCGGGGATCTCCGCAACCCGCGGATTCAGGGCGAGAAAGTCGTTCATACCGAGATTCCAAAATCGCGTAGTGCCCGTTCGAGTGTGGTCTTGCGGTCGGTTGAGGCGCCCCGCTCGCCGACGATCAACGCGCAGGGGACGCCGAAGTTCCCTGCCGGGAAGGAGCGATCGCGCACGCCGGGGATCGCGACGGCGCGTGCCGGTATCCGACCGTAGGTCGTCACCGGTTCGGAGCCGCGTACGTCGATAATCGGCGTGCTCGCCGTCAGGGTTACTCCCGCTCCGAGTACCGCTTCCCGTTCGACGAGGACGCCCTCGACGACGATGCAACGCGAACCGATAAACGCGCCGTCTTCGATGATGACGGGACGAGCGTGCGCCGGCTCGAGAACCCCGCCGATGCCGACGCCGCCGGAAAGGTGGACGTTTGCACCGATCTGCGCACAGCTACCGACGGTCGCCCAGGTATCGACCATCGTGCCCTCGCCGACGTATGCGCCGATATTCACGTAACTCGGCATGAGAATAACGCCCGGCGCAAGGTAGCTGCCGTAGCGCGCAACGGCGGGCGGAATCGTGCGCACGCCGCGCGCTTCAAAGTCGTGTTTGATCGGCACTTTATCGAACCACACCGGCATATCGCCCGCCGGGTCGCCGACCCAAGCAAGCTCGCGTCGACGAAAATAGAGGAGGATCGCCGATTTCAACCACGCGTTGATGCGCCATCCTCCCGCACCATCGGGCTCGGCGATCCGTAATCGTCCCGCATCGAGCGCGGCGATCGCTTCATCGACCGGAGCGCCGTCGCTCCCGCGAGGGTCACCCTCACCTGCAGCGAGCGCTTCGATGCGTCGTTGGAGTTCTCGTTCGTCCATCTCCGCCCTCAATACGGCGTGCTTGGTAAGAAAACCGCTCGCCAACGGCGAATGAAAAGCCTCCGGCTCGTTGCCGGATCGTTTCCGTTGCAGCATGCAGTATGAGGAGGATCCGTGCCAAACACGCCAGCGCAGGAGCAATGCATCGACACCATTCGCTTCCTCGCCGTCGATGCAGTCCAGAAAGCAAACTCCGGCCACCCCGGAATGCCGCTCGGTGCCGCCGCAATGGCTTTTACGCTTTGGACCCGCCATCTGCGCTTCGATCCGCGCGACCCGTCGTGGTTCGATCGCGACCGCTTCGTCCTTTCCGCGGGGCACGGCTCGATGCTCCTCTACGCGCTCCTCTACCTTACCGGCTACGACCTCTCGCTCGCCGACCTCGAATCCTTTCGTCAGCGCGGCAGTAAGACACCCGGTCACCCGGAGGTCGGGCATACGCCCGGTGTCGAGGCGACGACGGGGCCGTTGGGCCAGGGAATCGCCAATGCCGTCGGGATCGCGATCGCTCAAGCCCACCTAGCGGCGACCTACAATCGCACCGAACGCATCAGCGAGCACCACACGTACGCGATCGTCGGCGACGGCGACCTCATGGAGGGGATCAGCCAGGAAGCGATCTCGCTCGCCGGGCACCTGCAACTCGGGCGACTCATCGTGCTCTACGACGACAATCGCGTCTCGCTCGCCGGCCCAACCGAGATCACGTTCACCGACGACCATATCGCTCGCTTCGAGGCGTGCGGCTGGCACGTGCAGTTCGTCGATATCGAACACGGAAACGATGTCGAGACGATCGACGCGGCGATCGCCGCTGCAAAAGCGGTCGAAGATCGCCCCTCGCTGGTCTGCGTGCGCACGCATATCGGCTACGGGTCGCCGCTCGTCGACTCATTTAAGGCGCACGGCGAACCGCTCGGCCCCGAGAATGTCGCGAAGACCAAAGAGCACCTCGGCTGGCCGCTGACGCCGCCGTTCTTCGTCCCCGACGAAGCGCTGGCGTTCTTTCGCGCCTGCGGCGAGCGCGGAAGCGAGCTCCATGCAGATTGGAACGCGCGGTACGCGCGCTGGAAGGCGGCAAACCCCGAAGCCGGTGCGCAGCTCGAACGTGCCGTGCGCGGCGAAAGCCCGAAAAACATGCCGTTCCCGGAGTTCGACGAAAGCAACGGTTCGATTGCAACGCGCGACGCGGGCGGCATCGTGATGAACGCGGTCGCCGGAGCGTTGCCGGAACTCGTCGGTGGCTCGGCCGATCTCGACCCCTCGACGAAAACCTATCTGAAAGGTTGCGGTGATTTTCAACCCGCGAGCTACGCGGGCCGAAACATCCACTTCGGCGTGCGCGAGCACGCGATGGCAGCGATCGTCAACGGCATCGCTCTGCACGGCGGGCTTCTCCCGTTTGCCGCAACGTTTTTTAACTTTCTCGACTATTGCAAGCCCGCGGTGCGCTTGAGCGCGCTCTCGCATCTCCACGCGTTCTTCATCTTCACCCACGACTCGTTTTTGCTCGGCGAAGACGGGCCGACGCATCAACCGATCGAGCAATTAGCGAGCCTGCGCGCACTCCCCAATGCCGTCGTCGTCCGCCCGGCGGACGCACTCGAAGTGCGCAACGCGTGGGAAGCAGCGCTCGCCGATAAAGGGCGCCCGTGGATATTCGTTCTGACGCGCCAGAAAGTGCCCTTCCTCGGCAAACGCCCCGCTCCGGTCGAACGCGGAGCATACATCCTCGTCGATTGCGAGGGACGGCCCGATTGCATTTTTATCGCAACCGGTTCGGAGGTTGCGCTCGCGCGCGATGCGGCGGCACTCCTCAGCGCAGAGGGCAAGCGCATTCGCGTCGTTTCTATGCCGTCATGGGAACTCTTCGATGCGCAGCCGAAGAGCTATCGTGAAAGCGTTCTCCCCCCCGACGTACGCGAACGCGCGAGCGTCGAGGCCGCGGCAACGCTGGGATGGGAACGCTACGTCGGTCTCGACGGTTTTGCCTTCGGTATCGATCGTTTCGGTCTCTCGGCACCGATGGCCGACGCCGTAGCCGAGCTGCAGTTTACTCCCGCACATCTCGCCGAGCTCGCTCGGCAACGTTTCGAATCGCTCAGGAGGTAATTCGTGCCCAACTCCATGCAACAGCTTCTCGCCTACGGACAGAGCGTCTGGCTCGACAATTTGCGCCGTTCGATGTTTGCCTCGGGCGAGCTCAAACGCCTCATCGAGAACGGTCTCCGCGGGATGACGAGCAACCCGACGATCTTCGAGAAAGCAATCGGGGCCGGGAACGATTACGACGAGCAGTTACGCTCGCTCATCGGCAGCGAGCGCGATGCCGACGCGCTCTTCTGGGATCTCGCCGTCGCCGATATCCGCAGTGCCTGCGACGAATTCTCCACCGTCTACGCGTCATCGAAGGGCGGCGATGGGTTCGTGAGCCTGGAGGTCTCCCCGCTGCTCGCTCGCGACACCGCAGGAACGATCGCGATGGCGAAAACGCTCTGGAAGCGGGTCGATCGCCCGAATCTCATGGTGAAGATTCCCGGCACGAACGAAGGTATCCCCGCTATCGAAGAATGCATATTCGCCGGTATCAATATCAACGTCACGTTGATCTTCGCCATCGAAATGTATGAAAAGACCGCGATGGCCTACGTGCGCGGCCTCGAACGGCGTATCGCCGCCGGGCTCCCCGTCGATTCGATCGCGTCGGTGAACAGCGTCTTCGTGAGCCGGATCGATTCCGCGATCGACAAACTCATCCAGTCGCGCATCGATAAAGGCGAACGCTTGGAGCATCTGCTTGGGAAAACCGGCATCGCCAATTTAAAGCTTACCTACCAGAAGTTCGAAGAGATCTTTCTCGGTGCGACGTTTGCCAAAGCCAAAACCGCCGGGGCGCGCGTGCAACGCCCGCTCTGGGCGAGCACTTCGACGAAGAACCCGCAGTATGCCGACCTGATGTACGTCGAGAGCGTCGTCGGCGAGCACACGGTCAATACGATGCCGCCGGCAACGCTCGATGCGTTACTCGACCATGGCCATCCCCAACCGGCAACGGTGCGCGAAGGGCTCGACGAAGCGCGCGGCGTGATGGAGCGCCTACGCGAGATCGGCATCTCGCTCTTCGATGTCACCCACGCGCTGCAAGTTGAGGGCGTCTCGCTCTTCTCCGATTCCTATGCTGCGCTGCTCGGGGCGATCGTTTACAAGCAGAAAATGCTCGCTGAATCGAAGGAGCGCGTCGTTACCTCCCTCGGCGACCTTCGCCCGCACGTCGATCTTGCAATCGAAAAGCTCAACGAGAGCGATTTCCTCAAACGCCTCTGGGCGAAAGATGCGACGCTTTGGTCCGACGCACCCGAACATGCGGAGATTATCAAGCATGCGTTGGGATGGCTCGATATTCCTCAGCACCTGCTGGAATCAACTCCGAACCTCGCTGCATTTGCGCGCGAAGTCGGACAACGCTTCGCACACGTCGTCGTTCTCGGCATGGGCGGGAGCTCGCTCGCCCCCGATGTTCTGCGAGCGACCTTCGGTCACCAACCGGGATCTCCGCAACTCCACATTCTCGACTCGACCGACCCGGCGCAGATCCTCGCGCTCGAAGCCAAGCTCGATCTCGCACGGACGCTCTTTATCGTGGCGAGTAAGAGCGGATCGACGACCGAGCCGAATGCCTATTTCGCCTACTTTCACGACAAAATCACCAAAATCGTCGGAGCGGCAAAAGCGGGCTCGCATTTCGTCGCCATTACCGATGCCGGCACGACGATGGAGAGCGTCGCAAAACAACACGATTTCCTCGCGATCTACCTCAACGATCCCAATATCGGCGGACGCTACTCCGCACTCTCGTATTTCGGCATGCTTCCGGCAGCGCTCGCCGGCCTCAACGTTCCTCTTCTTCTCGATCGCGCATTGGGCGCCATGCACGCAAACGACCGCGTCGTCGATCCGCGTGTCGCACCCGGCGTGCATTTCGGAGCGACGATCGGCGCGCTTGCACTCGCCGGACGCGATAAACTCACGATCCTCTGTCACCCGTCGATGGCATCCTTTGGGACCTGGTGCGAGCAACTCATCGCCGAGTCGACCGGAAAACTCGGCCGCGGCGTCATCCCGGTCGAAGGTGAAGCACTCGGCGCACCCGGCGATTACGGAAACGATCGCCTCTTCGTCTATGTCGGCGATACGCTCCCCAACCCCAATGCCGACGATCTCGAGCGTCTCGCGTCGTTGGAAGCAGCCGGGCACCCCGTCGTGCGCTTGGCAATGAACGATCTCTACGATATCGGCGAGCAGTTTTATCTCTGGGAGATCGCCACCGCAACGGTCGGCACGCTGCTGGCAATCGATGCCTTCGATCAGCCCAACGTCCAAGAATCGAAGGATAACACCAAGAGCCTCCTCGCGAGTTACGCACAGAGCGGCCGCATCGATCTTCCCGCCCCCAACGTTCGCAGTGAGAGCTTCGACCTCACCCTCCTCGCCGGCAGCGCGGGGATCGCCGGCAGCGACGCAGCCACCGTGCTGCAAGCGCTCCTCGGGCAGATTCGCCCCAACGACTACGTCGCCATTACCGCATACATCGAGCGCGACGATCGACACATCGCGTTGCTCGATAGCCTGCGCGTGGCGATTCGCAACGCGCTTCGCGTCGCCACCACGGTGGGATTCGGGCCGCGCTTTCTCCACTCGACCGGGCAACTGCACAAAGGCGGCCCATCGAGCGCGTTCTTCATACAAATCGTCGCCGACGAACCCGAAGATCGAACGATCCCCGGCATGAACGTCACCTTCCGCACCTTGCTTGCGGCGCAAGCGCTCGGCGATCTCCAATCGCTCGACAAGCGGGCACGCCGCGGAACGCGCGTCCACCTCAATGGAACGATCGACGGCGCACTGCGACAGTTCATTGCGAGCGTCGAATCATCACTTACCGCAGCGATAGCGAAATAAGCAGTACTTCGAGAAAGCGAGTTCACGCGTGCAAATAGGAATGGTAGGTCTCGGGAAAATGGGTGCGAACATGGTGACGCGCTTGCTCGAACACGGGCATGCAGTCGTTGCCTAC
>JBMFXH010000024.1:0-17070 GCA_049964475.1 Vulcanimicrobiaceae bacterium | reverse complement strand
CTTGAAAAAGGGCGAAGATTATACGGTCGACGAGAAAGCGCATGCGGCGCCGATCACCGAAGCCGGGGTTGCAAAAGTCGAGAAAATGCTCGGCATTTCCAACCTTTACGACCAGCGGAATATCGAGCTCGCACACCAATTGAATGCCGGCCTGAAGGCATGGAACCTCTTTCATCGCGATCAGCAATACATCATTAAAGATGATGAAATCGTTATCGTCGATGAATTTACCGGCCGTCTCATGTACGGACGCCGGTATTCCGACGGTATCCACCAGGCAATCGAGGCGAAGGAAGGCATTAAGGTTCGCGGCGAGGACCAAACGCTCGCTACGATTACCTTCCAGAATCTCTTCCGACTCTACGATCATCTCGCCGGCATGACGGGAACGGCGAAAACCGAGGAGCGCGAGTTTCGCGAGATCTACAGTCTCGATGTCGTTACGATTCCCACCAACATGCCCATGGTTCGTAAAGACTTTCCCGATATCGTCTTTAAGAGCGAAAAAGCGAAATTCGAAGCGGTGGTAACGGAGATTATCGCCGAGCACGCGAAGGGTCGCCCGGTCCTCGTCGGAACTCGCTCGATTGAAAAGAGCGAGTTGCTCGCCGGAAATTTGCGCCGAAAGGGCGTGGAATGTAACGTCCTCAACGCCAAGTATCACGAGCAAGAGGCCGATATCATCAAAGATGCCGGCAGCTACGCCCAGGTGACGATCGCCACGAATATGGCCGGCCGCGGCACCGATATCAAGCTCGGCGAAGGCGTCGCCGAGATCGGTGGTCTGCACATTATCGGCACCGAACGTCACGAGTCGCGACGCATCGATAACCAATTACGTGGTCGCTCGGGGCGCCAGGGCGACCCGGGATCGACGCGATTTTATCTCTCGCTCGAAGATGAAGTCATGCGGCTCTTCGGCGGCGATCGCATGACCTCGATGATGGATCGGGTCGGCTTTACCGACGAGGCGCCGATCGAATCGAAGCTCGTTTCACGTAGCATCGAGCACGCGCAGAAGCGCGTCGAGAATCACAATTACGAAATCCGTAAACACGTCCTCGAATATGACGACGTGATGAACAAACAGCGTGAGATCATTTATGCCGATCGTCGAGCAATTTTGGAAGGCACCTTCGATTCTCGCTCGTTCATGTTGCAAACGCTCGCCGCGAAAATCAACGAGACGATCGAACAAAACGTCGCGGAGAATGCCCATCCCGGCGACTGGGATCTCCCCGAAGTCCTCAACGAGCTGGAAATTATTTTCCCGATCAAGCAGAGCGTGACGCTGGAAGAACTCGGTCGTCACGATCGCGAGGGCATTCGTCGGCTCCTCAACGAGCGCGCCGTCGAGGCCTACGAAAAGAAAGAAGCCGAAGTCGGCCCGGATATGATGCGGATCGTCGAGCAGCGTTTCTTGCTGTTGCCGATCATCGATCGCCAGTGGGTCGACCACCTCTACGTGATGGACCACCTCAAGAACGGCATCGGCTTACGCGGCTACGGACAGATCGACCCGCGCGTCGAGTACGAAAAAGAGGCGTTCGAGATATTCGAAGACCTGAAAAACAACATCGCCGACGAGGCGATCAAAGCGCTCTTTCACGTGCAAATCGAGTACGGTGAAGAGCAGTCCGACGGAGCACCGATATCGCTCCATGGCGGGCAGGGCGAGGCCGAGGGCGGCCACCTTTCGGATCGCGACGTCGAGGCGTTGCTCGGACCGATGCCCGGAGGGCCGCGCCCGAGTAGGGAGATGCGGACGAACCTCGCGAGCGAGGAGCCGGCGAAGCCGCTGCATCGCGACCAACCGAAGGTCGGCCGCAACGATCTCTGCCCGTGCGGAAGCGGGAAAAAATACAAGAAGTGCCATGGAGCACCCGGAGCGGCCGCGCTGAGCTAGCGTTCTGCGCGGTGTACGGCGCAGCACGCGAGGACAACGCGAGCGTTCCGGCGGCGCCACTCGACGCATCCGGAACGCTCGCCTGCAGTACGAGACGCCCGATTCAGAGGCGCGTATAGCGGATGCGTGGGTTGAGAATCGGCGGCGGCATGGGAATCGGCGCGCCGATTGCCTGCGGTGGATTCTGCGTAGCGCCGTTGACGAGATCGCCGCCCAGGTCGATGTTTTGGGCGGTGGCGCGCACGTCGACACCGGTTCCATTGCGGGAGAGCGTCGTCGAGATACTTCCGCCGTTTCCGTCATCGACGTTGACCTGGAGCGAGCCGTCGGCGTTCCAAGAAATATTTTCGCCGGGAAGCGAGAGATTTTGCCCGGGTGCGAGCGCGGTCGTATTCCCGTTCTGGGAGATCGTTGCGCTTCCGTCGGCCGCGTAGGTGAGCACGCTGCTGCCGCCGTTGGTCGTAATGCTCGCCGATGCGTTGTAGGTAACCCCCTGGGCGTTGGGCGTCGTTGGGGTCGTCGATATCGCGAATCCGCCGGGCACGGAATCGGAATCGAGGAGATCGCCGTGCCCCGACATCGAGTCCCAGTGGCCGTCAAAGCTGCCCGCGGTACTCTGTCCGGAGAAGCTGAGATGGGGATCCCCCGTCGAGGCTCCGCCTGCGCTTGAGAAGTAGTTCTCGGGGCTCGTCGGCGCATTTCCCAATCCGTTCGGCATCCCTCCGCCCTGAAGGAGCGAGCCGAGCATGCCGATGAGCTGCATCAGGAGGTTCGAGATGCCTGCTAAGGGCCCGGGAACGGCCCCGCCGTTCTGCCCGGCGAGCGAGCCCAAGATACCGCCGCCCTCGGAGAAACCGGGTGGGAGAAAACGTGCGATGCCGTCATTCGAGCCGGCGTTCCCGAACGCGCCCGGGTTCTCAATCGCCTGTAGCGGATCTGCTAGCGAGGAGAGCCCGCCGAGAAAATTGGGCATCGTGGTCTGGGTGTTGAAATCGAGCATGGTGCCTCCATCGAGTAGTGCTACCTTTCGTTCACGCACGACCGCGGTGTTGGAAAGGTGCCCACGCAGAAATCGAGAAGCGACCGCGCCGCCATGAGCCAAACGCAAAGAACCTCGATCTCCGCCTGTATCGCTCGTCTCGAAGGCCTCAAGGAGCGTCTTTGACTATGCCGGGAAGGCGCGCCGCGCCGCCGAGCTCGATCAGCGTTCGCGTGAGGGAAGCTTCTGGGAGAATGCCGGGTCCGCTCAGCGGACGATGAAAGATCTCGCCGATCTCCGCGAGGAGCTCGGCACGATGGATCGCATCGGCGCAGCGCTCGCCGATGCGCGCGAGATGCTCGATGTTTTCGGCGAGGAAGACGACGCGCAGAGCGAGATCGATCGCAATATCGCGCTCTGCGAACGCGATCTCGACGCGTTGGAGATGGCCGCGAATTTCGACGGTGAGTTCGATAACCACGGCGCCATCGTGAGCATTTTCGCCGGTGCGGGCGGTGTCGATGCCGCCGATTGGACGCAAATGCTTCTGCGCATGTATCTGCGTTGGGCCGAAGGACACGGCTTTGAAACACAATTAGTCGAGGAGTCGCCGGCGGAAGAAGCCGGGTTGAAATCGGTGACGTTTTTCGTGCGCGGCCGAAACGCATACGGCATGTTGGAGAGCGAGCGCGGCGTTCATCGATTGGTTCGCCTCTCGCCTTTCGACCAAGCGCATCGGCGCCATACCTCCTTTGCCGCAGTCGACGTCATCCCGGAGATCGCCGACGAAGAGCATGGGGAGGTGACGATAAAACCCGATGAGGTGCGGATCGAGACCTTTAAATCCGGCGGTTCCGGCGGCCAATACGTCAATAAAACCGAATCGGCGATTCGGATTATTCACGAACCGACCGGCATCGTCGTTGCCTCGCAGCAGGAACGCTCGCAAGCGCAGAACCGCGAGGTTGCGATGAATATTTTACGCGCAAAACTCGTGCAACGGGCTGCACAAGAGCGCGACGAACGTCTCTCTTCCCTCCGCGGCGAACGACAGGCGAACGAATGGGGATCGCAGATTCGCTCGTACGTCTTGCAACCGTACCAGCTGGTAAAAGATCATCGCACCAACGTTGAAGTCGGCGACGCCCAGGGCGTCCTCGACGGCAATATCGACAGCTTCATCTGGCCCTACCTGCAGACTCGGCGCGCCTCGGCAAGCGCGCGCTCCGCATCGGCGTGAAAAAATGGTTGCCGTGGGCGATCGCCGCGGGATATACGCTCCTCTTTGCGGTGCTAGGAGCGTGGCGTTATGCCGTCCATCGCAATCTCGTCGATTTTGGTATTTTCGCGCAGAGCCTGCGAACGAGTTTCTTCTGTCTCTGCAATCCGATTGAGGGCAGTCATTGGGCGTTCCATTTTTCGCCGATCCTCGCCCTCCCAATGCTCTTGCTGCACCTCTGGAACTCGCCGTTGGTGCTCGTTATCATTCAAACAAGCGCGTGCGCGTTAGCGATTCCGGCGGTCTATGCCATCGTCAAGCGGCATTCCGACGCGCGCACCGCTGCAACAGCGGCGTGGATCGCGGCACTCTATCCTCCGCTCGCCGGGCTGGCGTTCGTGGATTTTCATGAAAACGTCTTCGCGCCGGCGGCGGTGCTCTGGCTGTTCTGGGCGCTCGATGCTCGCCGATTTCGGATCGCTGCGGCGTTTGCGGTTCTTGCGCTCGCCGTAAAAGAAGATCAAGCGCTCTTCATCGGATTCGCGGCGTTCGCGGCCGCCTGGTGGCTGCGGGCCGATACGGCGATGCGGCGCTTTCTCGTTGGGCTCGGCACGCTCGCCGTCGCCGTTGCCGCTCTGTTCTTTCTCGTCATCGCGCCGCACGCAGGCAGTAACCCGGCGTGGCAGCCGACGCGTTTCTATGCCTGGAACGCAAGCGATTTCGCCGCGCTTCCCGGCACGCTGGTCGAACGAATCGGCTTTCTCGTTCTCGCCTTTGCACCGTTGGCGTTCGTTCCTCTGCGCTCGCCGCTGATCGTGTTTGCCATCCCCCCATTTGCCGAAGTGCTTCTCTCGCGTATGCCGACAACGTTTACGATGGGGACGCATTATGCCGGCGCGTGGATCGGTTATCTGCTCGCAGCGTTTGCATTTACGGTTCCGCGCGTTTCGCGTCGCACGCTGTACGTCGCGCTCGCCCTTTGCATCCTGGAGTTTGCCGTCGCCGATCCTCTGCACCCGGCATTGAATCTGCGGCCGATCGAGGCGCGCGATCGCGCGCTCGACGCCTACCTCGCGCGCTGGCCTGCCGATCTCGCCGTCGCAACGCAGGAGGAAGCGTATGGCCATCTCGCTCTGCGCGTTGCGCGCGCGACGTTGCTTCCCGACGACGGCACTGCGCCGCTCCCCAGCGATATCGTCCTCATCGATCGCGCCTTTGCCCACTCGCCGCGATTGCAGGAAAACGCGGCCCGCCTCGCCGCGCTCGAGGCGAAGGGAACGCTCCATATCGCCGTTACGTGCGGGAAGATTCTCGTAATGACTGTAGGGCCGAAAGCGCCCGCTGCGGCCATCCCGCGTTGCCCTCGAGCGTCACGCTAGGCGCGGCCCACGGACGCCAGCGCGCTCGCTGGAGCTCGAAATCGGGACCCTGTTGGAAGATCGCAACGCACGGCGTACCGACCGTTCCGGCGATATGGATCGCCCCGGAATCGGGAGCAACGAGAAGCTCGCTTTCGGCGATCGCGGCGATCCACGGCTGAAGGTCGTCGAACCATTCGATCCCGTCGAGCCCTTCGGCGAGCGCGGATATCTGCGCGCGTTCGGCAACGGGTGCGAGAAGGCGGATCGCGCCGACGCGTTCGTGCGCTCGATCGAGAAACGCGCGTACGTCGGCAACCGTCATTCCGAGCCGCTCCCATTTCGAGGTAAGTTGCAACGCGATGCCCCGCTGCGGTGCCGGTTCTCGTGCGAGAAGAAGCCGGCGTAGAGCCATAGCGTCACGCGCGGGTCGAGCCCCCGGCGGCAGGAGCGATGCGCCCAGCGAGAAGAGTACCTCGCATTCGTGCGGCGCCCGTGGGTCGAGCCCCGCACTACGGAAGATCGTCTGCGTGAGAAGCGAACGCACCCAGAGCGTTTTGAGCGGCTTGCCCCAGCCGTTCTGAAACCCGATGCGATGCGGTGCTCGCAGCGCGGCCGCGAGGCGGTAGCCGGCGGGATCCTCGGTCGCGACGAGTACGTGCGAGTACCGGTTCTCCCGCATTACGTCGGCGAAGGCTGCGATCGCCGAGCGGTTGGCGGCGCTCTCGTCGCGCTGCGCGAACGGGGAGAGGAACGCGCTTCGACAGGCCTCCGCTGCAAAGAGATCGCGCGCCGCCGGCGAGAGGACGAGATCGATGGGAACGGCCGCCTCGCGTAGCGCGAGCAGCAATGGTGCGAGTGCCAGCGTATCGCCGAGGGCGTCGAGGCGGACGATGAGGGCCGATGAGGAATCAGTCACGCCGAGCTATGCTTGCGCGCGAGAACCTCGTTACCTTCGCCGAGTTCCCCGGGCGGCGTATCGCCCGACGCTTTGGCTATGTCTCGGGGAAGGCCGAGCAGCCGCAGAACCGGCTGCGCTCCACCTTCCGCAGCATCGGGATGCTCGTTGGGCTTGCCCCGGTCGAGCTGGTGAGCGATGCGGAACGCTTGCGCGCCGAGGCGCTCGAACGCCTGCGCGAACGCGCCGAGCGCGTCGGTGCAAACGCGGTTTTGGGGCTGCAATTTCACGTGAGCGAATCTCCCGACGGCTCGTGCGTGGTCGTCGCATTCGGTGAGGCAGTGCGCGTGGTGCGCGAGGAGCAAGGGTGATTTTGGAGGAGCGTGCGCGCCGCGAGCGTGCGTTGCAGCTTGCCGCCGCACGGGCGAGTGCCTGCCGCGCCTGCGCCATCGGTGCGCAGCGACGCAATAATGTCTACGGCGAAGGCGATCCGCTCGCCGATTTGATGTTGATCGGCGAAGGCCCCGGCGAGACCGAGGATCGACTCGGCCGCCCGTTCGTCGGGCGCGCCGGGGAGTTGCTGGAGAAGATGCTGGTCGCAATCGGGCTCGCTCGCGAGGACGTCTATATCGCCAACACGGTGAAATGTCGCCCGACGTTGCAGGGCGAGCGCGGCCTCAAGAATCGCGCGCCGGACCCGACGGAGATGGCGAATTGTCGCCCCTTCCTCGACGAACAGATCGAAATAATTCGGCCGCGCGTCTTGCTCGCGCTCGGAGCGCCGGCGGCGAAATCCTTTCTCGGTGCAAATTACGCGATCACCAAACAACGCGGCCGTTGGGAGCGCGGGCCGCTCGATATCCCCTTGCTCGTGACCTTCCATCCCGCCTACGTCCTGCGCCAGACGGGCGGGGAGCTCACTGCGGTCAAGCGGTTGGTCTGGGACGATCTCAAGGCGGTTCGGGCGCGGATCGACGAGCTCGCCGCGCAGACCGGATCGACGGCTGCGCGCCAGGTAGGCCTCTTCGAAGCCGACCCCGTGGTAGAGTGAGAACCATGTATCGCGATCCGAAAGCGATCTGGTTGCGCGAGGTCACCGGGCGCGCCGGATTTGCTACCCCCGAGGAGTTCGTCTCGACTTTCGAACTCAAGCCCTACCGCATCGACCAACTCTATCGCGCGGCGATGCGTGAATTGCTGGGCGGTGTCGAAGAAGTCACCACGTTGCCGCTCGAACTGCGCGCGCGCTTGGGCGAACGCGGCATCGCTTTCTCCAGCGTCGAACCGGTTGTGGTGCAGCGCTCGTCCGATCGTCAGACGACGAAAGCGCTGCTCGGGTTACGCGACGGCAAGCAAGTAGAGGCCGTGCTGATGGAGCACCGCGAAGGGCGAACGACGGTCTGCATCTCGTCGCAAGCGGGCTGTGCTTTTGCCTGTGCGTTCTGCTCGACCGGGCAGGCGGGTTTCTCGCGCCACCTCACCGCAACCGAGATCGTCGATCAAGCGCGCTTCTTTGCACGCGACCTCCAGCAGCGCGGCAAGAAAATTTCCAACATCGTGTTTATGGGCATGGGCGAGCCGTTCCATAATTACGATGCAGTGATGGAGGCCGTTGCATTGTTGCACGATCCCAAAGGGATGGGGATCGGCCATCGGCACATAACGATATCGACGGTGGGATGGGTCGACCGGATCGAAGATTTCACCAACGAACACCTCCAAGTCAATCTCGCGATCTCCCTGCACGCACCCGACGACGCGACCCGCGGATCGATCATGCCGGTCAATCGGCGGCACGATATCGGCGAGCTGATGGCGGCCTGCGAACGCTATGTTGCCGCGACGAAGCGCAAGGTGTTTTTCGAATACGTCATGCTCGCTGGAACCAACGACAGCGACCAACACGCGCGTGCGCTCGCCGCGCTAATGCGCGGGCATCTCTATCACGTGAACTTGATTCCCTACAACGCGACGCCGGATGCGCCGTTCCAAGGCAGTAGCGACGAACGCATTTGGAGCTTTGCGAAGATTCTCGAAGATGCCGGCGTCCCGTCGACGGTTCGGCACAATATGGGAACCGATATCTCGGCGGCATGCGGGCAACTCAGAGCCGAAACGCAGCCGAAAGCGCATCACCTCGTATCGTAATCGGCTAGGAAACGATCGTGCCGCTGATTCTTACCCAACATTATCTGCGGGATTTCAATCGATACCTCGATCGCGAAGGCGTGATCTATCACTTTCCGAAGGTCTATCTCCCGCTCGTGCGGCGTCTCATCGACGAAGTTGGCGACCGACGATTCCTCTACCAGCGCCCCGTCAAGGGCGCACCGCACGGACAGGCCGGCACCTATTTCGGATACGGAATCCTCGGCGATCCCATTCCTGACACGCAGAACGCCGGGCACTGGTTCGTCGATATCCACGATTATCGGGCTATGCGCCCGGTTCCGTTTCGCGACCCGAATGGCACCTACTACGAAACCGGGAGCGAACGATTGGGAAACCTGCAGGGGCGCTCGATACGCTTTATCGAGCCGATGCGATTTTTCGCAATCCTCGCCGCCGGTCAATCGTATTCGGTCGCTCCGAATAGCGAAATGGCGGGGACCGCTTCGCTACAAGATCGTGGCGTTTTTGCTCCGGGGGTAATTCCGAAGGACGACTTCCGTGAGATGCTCGTCGTCCCGCCCGGCGTCGGCTACGTTCCGCACGGCAACGCGCCTCCCGATCCCTACGAAGCTGCCTCGTTGCACGAGCGGGCTCGCGGCGACCACCAACGGACGCTCGACGTTTTGTTGAAACGCTTCCAAGCGATGGGGGGAAGCGGGCTCTATAACAATCATGTCGATCTCTTCGCGCGTCTGGGAGAGCGGCGATTTCTCGTCGAGGCGAAGAGCCTGCCGCGTCCCTCGGTCGCGCTCGACCGAATGCGGTACGGCGTCGGTCAGCTCATGGATTATCGCGTTCGCTACGAAGCGGAACTGATGGGCGCCGAACCGATCCTCGCCTTCGGCGCTCAGGTTGAGCGGGAGCAATCGTTTATCCCAACGATCCTCGATAAGAACGGTATCGCGCTGGTGGAAGTCGTCGGCGAGCGCGCTCGACCCGGCAACGATCGCGCCCGCTCTCTACCGCTCTTCTAAGGCGCCAGGGGAGATTCGCCCCGGCGCTTGGAGGGGTGGCCTTGCTCGAAAGCCTGAGAGGTGAGGGTTTTCCTGCACCCGCTGAGAAACGTAGTGGCCCCTATGGATAGCAGCATCGGCGTCCGCGTGACGATGGACGAAATTACCGCGCTTGCCAAGCGGCGCGGCTTCATGTTCCAGAGCAGCGAAATTTACGGAGGCATCAACGGCTTTTGGGATTACGGCCCGTTGGGCGCGGTTCTCAAACGCAACGTGAAGAACGCCTGGTGGCGCGATACCGTCGAATTGCGCGACGATGTCGTCGGCTTCGATTCATCGATCATCATGCATCCGCTCACCTGGAAGGCCTCCGGTCACGTCGATGCATTCCACGATAAACTCGTCGATTGCAAGGTCTGCAAACATCGCTTTCGGTTCGATCATCTGAAGGATCCGAATCAGTGCCCCGACTGCGGAAGTAAAACCAGCTTCACCGAACCGCGGAACTTCAATTTGATGATGCGTACGCAGATCGGACCGATGGAAGATAGTGCATCGCTCGCCTATCTCCGCCCAGAGACGGCGCAAGGGATATTCGTCAATTTCAAAAACGTTTTCCAAAGCGCGCGGAAAAAGCCGCCGTTCGGCATCGCGCAGATCGGCAAATCCTTCCGTAACGAAATCACCCCCGGGAATTTTACCTTTCGCGTCCGTGAATTCGAACAAGCGGAGCTGGAGTATTTCGTTCCCGACGACGGCCGCGATATGGAAACTTTCCAAGATTGGGTCGCGCGTCGTAAGGCGTGGTACGCAAGCTATGGTATCGCGGAAGATCGGTTGCGCTTCTACGAACTCACCCCGCAGGAACGTCCGCATTACGCAAAGGCGGGTGTCGACGTCGAGTACCTCTTCCCGTGGGGATGGGGCGAACTCGAATCAATCGCGCATCGCGGCACCTACGATCTCGACGCGCATATGGCGCTCTCCGGGAAAGATCTTCGCTTCTTCGATGAAGCGTCAAAGCAACATTATACCCCGTTACTGATCGAGAGTTCGGCCGGCATGGATCGCACGACGCTCACGTTCCTCGTCGATGCATACGAAAAGCAAACGGTGACCGGGGCCGATGGGAAGAGCAGCGAGCGCATCGTCCTGCATTTCCATCCCTTTATCGCGCCGGTACAGGTAGCGGTCTTCTCGCTCGCTCGGAACAAGCCCGAACTCGTCGAAGGGGCAAAGCGCATCGAGGCGACGTTGCGTCCGCACTTTCGGACCCAGTACGACGAAGGAAATATCGGCCAACTCTATCGTCGGCAAGATGAAATCGGCACGCCGTATTGCTTGGTTTTCGACTACGATTCGCTCGAGGATGGCAAGGTGACCATACGCGATCGTGACGCGATGACGCAGGAGCGCGTGTCGATCGACGGCCTCACCGGTTATCTGCACGCCGCGATATCCGGAGCGACCCGGTAACATGGGGTACATTTATACCTTCGAGCAGGGCGACGCGTCGATGCGCGATCTGCTCGGAGGCAAAGGCGCCGGCCTCGCCGAGATGACGCGCGCCGGTCTCCCCGTCCCTCCGGGGTTTACGATCGCCACGACCGCTTGCGTCGAGTATTTCGCCGCCGGGAATCGCTTCCCTGACGGGCTCGACGCCGAGATCGAAGCCGCGATGGCATCGCTACAACAGCGTATCGGAAAAGACTTCGGGGATGCGCGCGACCCGTTACTGGTCTCGGTACGCTCGGGAGCGCGTGCTTCGATGCCCGGGATGATGGACACGATTCTCAACTTGGGTCTGAACGACGAAACGGTACTCGGCCTCGCCGCACTCACGAAAAACGATCGTTTCGCTTGGGATGCGTATCGGCGTTTCATCGCGATGTTCTCCGGCGTCGTGCTCGATATCGAAAAGCATCACTTCGAGGAAGCGATCGACCGGGCGAAGTTAGCGCGAGGCGTCAAAACCGACCCGCAACTCGATGCCGACGCATGGCGCGAGCTCGCTGCGGAATTTAAAGAAATCGTTGTTCGTGAGTCCGGACGAGCGTTTCCACAGGACGTTCACGAACAGTTGCGCCTTGCGATCGCGGCGGTCTTTGCTTCGTGGAACTCACGACGCGCGATCGATTATCGTCGCTACAACCGTATCCCCGACGACTGGGGGACGGCGGTGAACGTGATGGCGATGGTCTTCGGGAATATGGGTGACGATTCGGGAACCGGGGTGGCGTTCACGCGCGATCCCAATACCGGCGAAAACGTGTTGTTCGGGGAGTATCTTCGCAACGCGCAGGGCGAAGATGTCGTGGCCGGCATTCGCACGCCCGAGCGCATCACCGATCTCAAGGATCGTCAGCCCGAGGTTTACAATCAGTTCGTGGAGATCGCTCATCGACTGGAACGGCACTACAAGGACGTGCAGGATCTCGAGTTTACGGTCGAGCGCGGAAAACTCTATATGTTGCAGACGCGCAACGCGAAACGCAGCGCGGAGGCGGCGGTGAAAATCGCGCTCGCGCTCGTCGAGGAAGGGCTCATCGACGAGCAAACCGCGGTGAGCCGCGTCGACGCCCGTTCGCTCGATGCGCTCTTTCACGCGCGCATCGATCCCGGAGCGGCGATCGTTCCGACCGCCCACGGCCTCAATGCATCGCCGGGGGCGGCGAGCGGACAGGCCGTCTTCGACGCCGACGAGGCGGTAGCGTGGCGCGAGCGGGGAAAGCGCACGATCCTCGTGCGCGTCGAGACGACTCCCGACGACATGCACGGGATCATTGCCGCAGAAGGCATTCTCACGGCGAAGGGCGGCGCCACCTCGCATGCCGCCGTCGTCGCGCGCGGTATGGGGAAACCATGCGTCGCCGGTTGCGAAGCCTTGCAGATCGATCGCCGTGCGGGAAGTGCGGTGCTCGCCGGCGTTGCGATTCGAGAGGGCGACTGGCTGACGATCGACGGTAGCACCGGCGCGGTGATTCTCGGAGAGGCACCGCTGCTCGCTCCGCCGAGTACGTTGCCGCAGTGGCTGGCAACCTTTCTCTCGTGGGCCGATCGCATGCGCACGATGCAGGTTTGGGCGAATGCGGATACGCCCGAAGACGCTCGGAAAGCGCGCGAGCTCGGCGCCGAGGGCATCGGGCTCTGTCGCACGGAGCATATGTTTATGGCGCGCGAACGTTTGCCCGTCGTGCAAGAGATGATCCTCGCCTCCGACGTGCAGACTCGCGCGAGCGCGCTCGAGCGCTTACTGCCGTTTCAACGCGATGATTTTGTCGGCATTCTCGAAGCGATGGCCGGCCTTCCGGTCACGATCCGCTTGCTCGATCCACCGCTTCACGAATTTCTCCCGTCGCTGGAATCGTTGCTCGTCGAAACGACGGAAATGCGCGTGCGCGAAGGGACCGATTCGCCGCGATACAAAGAGCTCGAGGCGCTTTTACGGCGCGTCGAACAATTGCACGAGCAAAACCCGATGCTCGGCCTTCGCGTCTGCCGGCTCGGCATTCTCTATCCCGAGATCTACGCGATGCAGGTGCGCGCGATCTTCGAGGCGGCCTGTACGCTCAAGGCGCGCGGCATCGACGCTCGTCCCGAAGTGATGATTCCCGGCGTCGGTACCCCCGAAGAGATGCGCTTTACCTATGACGCCGCGAAGGCGGTCGCCGATGCGGTGCTCGCCGAACGCGGTATCGCGCTGGAGTACCATATCGGAACGATGATCGAACTGCCGCGCGCGTGTATCGTCGCCGACGAAATCGCGCAGCGGGCTGAGTTCTTTTCCTTCGGGACCAACGATCTCACACAGACGACCTATGGGTATTCCCGCGACGATGCCGAGGCATCGTTTATTCCGCATTATCTCGAGAAGCGGATTCTCAAGGACGATCCGTTTCAGGTGCTCGACCAACGTGGCGTCGGATCGCTCATGCGTCAGGCGGTCGCACTTGGCCGCTCCGCTCGCCCGGGGCTGAAAATCGGCATCTGCGGCGAGCACGGCGGCGAGCCGAGCAGCGTGGCGTTCTGCCACACGCTCGGCCTCGATTACGTCTCCTGCTCGCCGTACCGCGTGCCGATCGCTCGCCTCGCGGCGGGCCAGGCGGCGTTTAGCTCGGGGACATAGTCGGGTAACCTTCCGGCCATCGCCGTGCGGTAGGCTCGCTATCTGAATATTGTTCCGGAGAGGACCGATACCATGAGTAGCATGATCGACACGCTGGCGATCTCCAAGCGGCTAAAAAAGGCCGGCGATTCCCCGGAGCACGCGGAAGCCGTCGCCGAGTTCTTCGGCATGGTGTTTCAGGAAAATGTCGTAACGAAATCCGACCTTCGCGACGCGTGTGAAAAGCTCGATAAGAAGATCGATACGGTTGCAGCGAACCTCGACAAGAAGATCGATTCGGTTGCGGCGACGCTCGACGGCAAAATCCAAGGCCTCGACGGTCGGCTTCTGGCCCTCGAGCAACGGGGCGAGGCGCTGGCCTCGCGCCACGAAAGCCGGCTCTCGCGAGCGGTGCTAACCCTCTTCGTCGGGCTTACGGGGGTCATTTCGCTCGCTACCTCGCTGCTCATGACCCACATAAAATAGGCCTAGAGCGTGGCGAGCCTCTCGATGCAGAGGTTGTTACCGGCGGAATTCCGTTGCCTAATCATGTCTAAAAATAGGATGGTTTGCTAGTTATGGGTCGATTTTTTATCTATGCGAAGGGTGCCTCAAAGTGCATGCCTTGATTTCTCCTTACGTGTTCATCGTACTGTCGGGTATTTACAGCGGGGTGATGCTCATTTCGTTACTGCGCAAATCACATGACGGGATGCCTTTTTCTTTTCTTGCCGCGGTCGTCGGGGTGTTGGCGACGATCGCCGCGGCTGTTGTTATCGGCGCGACGTCAAAAATGGAAGCTTCATTCGTAGCTTTTCCGATCTTGCTGGTTTCATGGTGCTTATGGGTCGTGGCTGGGATAAAAGGGGAGCGGCGCGCAACGGAACCATTTAGAAAATAGCACCGAAAGAAAAATGCGATTAAACATTGCTACCCTATGCGAGTCGGCCGTTCTTCGGGGTAATACTCTCGACATTTCTGGAATAATATCAATATTATTATGTGAGTCCGCTCCGTGTGTCGCCGGAGGGACTGCTTTTCCCCCGAAATGCTTGCTCTTCTGGTCCGGTGTCGATCGATCATTGGCTCCCGAACTCATGATGTTTGGGCCATCCGGATTTCTTAAATCCTTCGTTATTCCAAACGCTCCGTTTCAATCTACCGATGCCGTCGTTCAAATCATGGATTTCCGTGGCGTTGAGCTGCCCGAGTTGGGCTTTTATCGAGGCGTAATTCACGAAAGTAACACATCGTACGAAGAGTGTTCCTTTGAGTTGAGGAGTGTCGTGCGAGCGGGTGGCAAGGTATACGCATAATGGCAGATAATTGCGGGGTTAGGAAAGCCACTGATGAGAAGTTTGCGGATCTATGTTCTCTGGCGGTGCACTGCAGGAGCGACCACTTTAGCGTCGCGCGGCGGTGAGGGTCTCCCGGCAGATCGCTCGCGCTTCGGCGACGCTTCCGGCGGAACGCGCGACGAAGAGCTTGCGCCAATAGACGCGACCTGAAAGCTTCCCGATGAGGTCGGAGGCTTCGCGCGCATCGACGATCCCCGCAGCGCCGGTTACCCATACGGTTCGCGCGTTGGCATCGTCGAGCCCCAGCGGGAGCCGATGGAGCAGCTGCGACTGCGAGTCGGCCCAGACCGCTGCGTCGCCGAAACGCCGACGGAGTGCCGCCTCACAGGCTTCGAAGGCCCGAAGATCGTGTTCGGCATTAAACTCCGCAGCGAGGCCGTAGAGCCGCGTGCGCTCGCGTAATGCCGTCGCCGCGACGCTGTTGCGTTCGTTGAGTTCGTTTAGCACGCGGAAGTCGTCCCAGCGGAGAAACTCATCGATCGGGTCGAGCGCGCGGGGATCGGGCCACAATTCGTGGAGCACGTCTTGAAGAATGCGCTCGAAGAGCCTCGTCGTATGGTGAAAATAGACCGACGCAAACATCATATAGCGCGCGAGCACGAACGATTCGAGCGCGACGACGCCGCGGCCGTCGATACCGAGGACGTGTTCGCCGTTGCGATCGATCAGGCGCAAGGACGCAAGCAATTGCTCGGCATCATAGCGTCCGTTCACCACGCCGGTGAAATAGGAGTCGCGCTGCAAATAATCCATGCGGTCGGCATCGAGGTTCGGGCCGCTGACGAGCTCGCGCAGCGCCGGATAGCGAACGTTGCCCGAGCCAAGAATGAGGCCGAGCACCTCGTCGGGGTCGACTTCCAGGCCTTCGATCCGCGTGCGCATCGAGGGCTGCGCGAGCAGCGCTGCGGTCCGCGCTTCGTGTCGCATCCCGAGCACCGCTTCGCAGGCGTGGCTGAACGGGCCGTGCCCGATATCGTGGAGCAATAAAGCGACGCGCAAGAGCCGTCGTTGCGCGGCGATCTCCCGATCGTTGGGGAAGAGCGCGCGGTCGTGTTCGACGATTGCGTCGAACGCGCGTGTCCCTATCGCCATCGCGCCCAGAGCATGGGTGAAGCGCGAATGTTCGGCCGAAGGGAAGGCCAGGTACGCAAGCCCGAGTTGGCGCAACCGTC
This sequence comes from Vulcanimicrobiaceae bacterium, assembly GCA_049964475.1. Classification (GTDB taxonomy): domain Bacteria; phylum Vulcanimicrobiota; class Vulcanimicrobiia; order Vulcanimicrobiales; family Vulcanimicrobiaceae; genus JABEUX01. The sequence goes on along the minus strand of JBMFXH010000024.1, from coordinate 950 downwards.
GCATGCGCTGCATAACCGGCAAATCGAGCAGCGCCGCCTCTTCCGGGGCGAGCTCGATGAAGCGGTGGATGGGGTCGAAAATGCGCTTCACCCGGCGTAGGCTTCGCTCCCGTGTAAACGGAAACCCCGTAGGGCAGTGGCTTTCGACCGTTCTTCGCTGCGCGAGGTGCTCGCGCGCACCGATCTCGTCGCCTTTATCGGCCAGTACGTTCCCTTGAAAAAACGCGGGAACGACTTCGTCGGCCTCTGCCCGTTTCACGGGGAAAAGACGCCGTCGTTTCACGTTCATCCGGATCGTGGCTTCTACAAATGTTTCGGCTGTGGGAAGGGCGGCGATGCGATCTCGTTCCTTATGGAGCGTGAGAATCTCCCCTTTCCCGACGCCGCGCGCATGCTGGCGAACCGTGCGGGCGTCGAACTCGAGCCCGAGCGCCCCGACCAGGCTCGTGCGCGGAGCGAAAAAGAGCGCATCTACGAAATCAATGCAGTCGCCGCAGCATACTTCCAGCGCATGCTCGCGTCGCCCGACGGTTCGCGCGGAGGCGACTACGCGCGCAGGCGTGGGCTCGACGATGAAACGCTCGAGCGCTTCGCCATCGGCTACGCTCCCGACCGCTGGGATGGGCTCGTCGCCGAATTAACGAGTCGCGGGCTCGATCTTGCGCTCGCCGAGCGCGCGGGGCTCGTACGAACTGGGCAACGTGGATATTACGATTTCTATCGCGACCGCTTGATGGTGCCGACGCGAAATACGACCGGCGAGATCGTCGCCTTCGGCGGACGCAGCGTCGGGGAGGGCGAACCTAAATATCTCAACACCACGACGACGCCGGTCTATACCAAAGGGCAAGGGCTTTTTGCGCTGGAGATCGCGCGTCGCGCTGCCAAAGAGAGCGGAACCCTCGTCGTCGTCGAGGGCTACCTCGATTGCATCGCTCTCCACCAAGCCG